>NZ_CATKPV010000128.1:0-181607 GCF_949768135.1 Bacillus sp. IT-79MI2
TATGAGGAGTACCTTTTTCTATCTCATTATAAAAATAAATGACATCCAAACAAAATCGCAAAGAAATAAAGAAGCGGATGAACTTCCATCCCTTTCCCTTTCACAATCTTTAAGATAGGATAGATTAAAAATCCAAGTGCAATTCCATTCGCAATACTAGATGTTAATGGAATCCCTACGAAAATTAAAAACGCCGGTAATGCATCTTCAATTTCATTCCAGTTAATATCGCGAATACTTTGTGCCATTAGACTTCCTACAATGATTAATGATGGAGCAGTAATTGCTGCTACACTTGATAAAGAGGCAATAACAGGACTGAAAAATGCAGTAACTATCGTTAAGCAGATTACTACAATACCTGTTAATCCTGTTTTACCACCTGCTGCAATTCCCGCTGATGATTCAATCGTTGCTGCTGTCGGACTTGTCCCAAATACTGCTCCCGTTGTACCACCGATTGCATCAGCAATAAATGCTTTACCGAAACGTTTTTCAGTGTTATCTGTACTTAAACCAGCTTGTTTAATTAAACCAAGCAAGGCACCGGTTGTATCAAATAACAGTACAAGTAAAAATGAAAACACAACTCCGTATAATCCATATTCAATCACATCAGATAACGCAGTCATCGGATTTGAAACAATGATCCCCTTTGGTAAGTGAGGGATAGCTGCAATTTTATCCTCAAACTTAAGTTGACCTGTAAAAAAGGCAATGATGCCCGTCACAATCATACTAATAAATAGTGCACCACTCACACGTAATGCCATTAACACTGCTGCTAACACTAAACCAATTAGTGTTAAAATAACAGCTGGTGAATGAAAATCTCCAATTGTAACTAAATTAGATGGATGATCAACGATAATCCCAGATAAACGAAGACCAATGAAAGCAATAAATAACCCAATTCCACCTGCAATAGCCTGTTTTAAACTATCTGGAATTGCTACAATAAGCTTTTGACGAAATGATGTGAAAGATAGTAAAAGAAAAATAATACCTGTTACAAATACTGCTGAAAACGCAATAACATATGTAATGCCTTCTGCTTTTTGTACAACAGAATAAGCAAAGTATGCATTCATCCCCATGGCTGGAGCAATGACGATTGGATAATTTGCAAAAAACGCCATACATAATGTTCCGACAACTGTCGCAATAATGGTTGCCGTAAATGCTTGATCAAAAGGTACACCTGCATCAGATAATATTTTCGGATTGATGACAAGAATGTACGCAAATGTAAAAAACGTTGTGATGCCAGCTAAAATCTCTTGCTTCACAGAAGTGTTATACTTTTGTAATTGAAACATGCTTAAGTACCCTTCCTACACAATGAATTATTATCACACATTCTTATTATTATACGAGAAAATGTAATACTTAATCTTACCAATCAATAAAAAGAAGAGTCAATGTATTCAATAATAGTTTGAATTTTAAGTTTAGGTCTGACAAATATAGATATAGTACAGCATACACCGACAATTTTTGTAGCATAACAGAAAGAAATGTTTTATAATTTAAAATAGTTTCACTTTTATGCAAACGCATTCAAACTTTTTCATCCTATAAGGAGGCTTTTTATGCAGCACACAAACAAATCAGGAAATTTAAACCGCGGTCTAAAACAACGACACATCACGTTGATGTCTCTTGGATCCGCTATTGGCGTAGGACTATTTTTAGGATCTGCTTCCGCTATTAAATTAGCTGGCCCTTCTATTCTGTTAGCCTATATGATTGCTGGACTCGTTATCTTCTTCATTATGCGCGCTCTTGGGGAAATGGCAATTGAACAGCCTGTTGCTGGTTCTTTTAGCAAATATGCACATGATTATTTAGGACCGTTAGCAGGTTATATCACTGGTTGGAACTACTGGTTTTTATGGGTTGTTACTTGTATGGCAGAAATCACTGCCGCTGGTATTTATATGGAGTTTTGGTTCCCAGATATCCCGCGCTGGATTTGGGCATTAATGGCTCTCGTATTAATGAGTGCATTTAACTTTTTATCTGTAAAAGTATTCGGGGAACTTGAATTTTGGTTTGCTTTAATTAAAATTGTCACAATTATCTGTATGATTGTAATTGGGACAGGCATTATTTTATTTGGATTTGGAAATGATGGTATCGCCACTGGTATTTCAAATCTTTGGTCACACGGCGGATGGTTTCCAAATGGTTTTTCTGGGTTACTTCTTTCCTTACAAATGGTTTTATTCGCTTATCTAGGAGTCGAGCTCATCGGTGTCACAGCTGGTGAAGCACAAAATCCAAAGAAAACACTCGCAAAAGCAATTGATAACGTATTTTGGCGTATTTTACTGTTCTACGTTGGAGCCTTATTTGTTATGATGGCAATTTATCCATGGAATGAACTTGGCGATAAAGGAAGTCCATTTGTATTAACATTCCAACAAATTGGTATAGCAAAAGCAGCAGGAATTATTAACTTTGTCGTCTTAACAGCGGCTCTTTCTTCTTGTAACGGTGGTCTATTTAGTACGGGACGTATGTTATTTACATTGGCGCAACAAAAAAAGGCACCTGAAAAGTTCGGCCGTTTGAATAAAAATGGGATTCCAAGTAAAGGAATTTTAGCAACTTCTTTCGTCCTACTAGCTGGTGTTATTTTAAACTATCTTGTTCCTGCAAAAGTATTTACATGGCTTACTAGTATTTCAACGTTCGGCGCAATTTGGACATGGGGGATCATATTAGTTACCCAAATCCGCTTCCGAAAAGGATTACCAGCACAAACTAAGCAAAATTTAACGTATAAAATGCCTTTGTATCCATTAAGTTCTTATTTTTCACTCGGTTTCCTTACATTAGTATTAGGAATCATGGCTTATTCAGAAGATACACGAATCGCATTAATTGTTGGTCCAATTTGGTTAATTGCATTGGTAGTTGTATATTACTTAAAAGGATTTCATAAGATAGATGCTGTAGCAAATTCAAAAATTAGTTAAATAAGAAACCCCCTTCCCGATAGCGAGGAAGGGGGTTTCTTATTTTTCACACAAATATTTATCAACAAAATTCATGTTATTTTTACAAATTTTTTGTATATTTTACATTTTCCATCTTTATTTTCATAAAAAAATCCATTACATTATTAAGGGACATATATTTATTATTAGGGGGATTCTTCTATGAAGAACAAAAAATGGCTTAAACTTTCTTTAGCAACAGCAATTACACTCAGTATCGGAAGCACTTATATTCCACCTGCTTTCGCCGAAAGTTCTACAGATCCAGCACCTGAAATTGCTGCAAAAGTTGTAAATCAAAACAATGGGAAGAAAGTATTATTTGATAATACACATGGGCAAACAGCAGGTACAGCTGATTGGGTCATTGATGGTGGTTTTTCCGATTTTGGAAATGGCATTGCAAAAAATGGATATTTTGTAAAAGAGCTTCGCCAATCTACACCTATTACATATGAAAATTTAAAAGATTATAATGTGTTTATCGTTCCTGAAGCAAATATTCCTTATAAAAAATCTGAACAAGATGCTATGTTACAGTATGTTAAAAATGGTGGTAGTATTTTCTTTATCGCAGATCATTATAATGCAGACCGAAATAAGAATCGCTGGGATTCTTCAGAGGTATTTAATGGATACAGACGTGGTGCATGGGACAACCCTGCAAAAGGTATGCCTAATGAAGAAGCAAACTCACCAGTAATGCAAGGAGTAGAAAGCTCCGATTGGTTATCTCAAAACTTTGGTATTCGCTTTCGCTATAATGCGCTTGGAGATGTTTCTGCCAAAAATATTGTATCACCTGAACAATCCTTTGGTATTACGAAAGGTGTTTCATCAGTAGCTATGCATGCTGGTTCTACACTTGCCATTACAAACCCTAAATTAGCAAAAGGAATCGTGTACCTTCCAGAAAACCCATCAAAATGGAATAACGCTGTTGATAGTGGTGTTTATAATGGTGGCGGTATTGCAGAAGGTCCTTATGCTGCTATTGCTAAGGTTGGCCTTGGAAAAACAGCATTTATCGGCGATTCTTCTCCTGTTGAGGATGCCTCACCAAAATATGTTCGTGAAGATACAGGACAAGCAAAAAAAACATATGATGGGTATAAAGAAGAAAATGACGCTATCTTATTGGATAATATTGTTAATTGGTTATCTAAACAAGAAACCTATACAAGTTTAGATCAAGTAAATGGCTTACAACTTGATAACCCAACACCTTTACAAACATTTGAGCAACCTAATTTATCAACTGAGCCACAACCAGAACCTTGGAGCGCCCCAAATCAAGGATATAAATGGTTCAATACAAATACATTTAAGCCAGGTTCATATGGATACAGCAGTACAGTAACTACACCTGTAAATAATTACGTAGTTACGCATCCTAGTATCCTGCCAAACAATGAAGTATTCCAAGTGAAAATTCAATTAAATAACTTATTACCAAATACAACATATAGTAATTATTCTCTAGGAATTTTTACAACTGGAGGATCACAAGTTGCGAAAATCCAAAATGAAAATGGTACTTGGCCGTCTAACTTTGGATATAGTAATACATTCTCTTTCATAACAAACAGTCTAGGTTTTGCTGAAAAAGTAGTAAATGTACAACTCGCACCAAATACAACTGGACAAGCCACTTTGCGTCTTCGTCAAAATACAACGACAAAATATAATGAAGCTGTCACTATTAATAATAAATAATAAAAAAAGCAATCCTAAATGGATTGCTTTTTTACTACTCATCTTTTTCTTTTGAGAAAAACATTCTAGAAATAACAATTCCTAGTCCACCAATAAGTAAGAATAATACTGCACGAATCATCATTGATACTTCTGGTAAATCTAAGAAGAATAACTTACTCACTGTCACAACTAACACCACTAGCCCCGCATACAGTATTTCATTCATTCTTCTATTACGCCCAAACCAAACTGAAACTAAAGCATATATCATCCATAAAAGAGAGACAGGTACACTAATGATACTTCCGCTTGTTGAAAGAACCTCTCCTATTCTAGTAATTGTAATAAATACAAGTACCATAAAGCCGTACAGTGTAATTGAATACACATGTTTTCCAAACCGTTGTAACATTGGTTTCACTCTCATCATGCCATAATAAAATGTTCCAAGCAAAATGAAGTGAGCTACAAAAGAAGCTGACATAAATGCTTCAAATGGACTAACGAGCGTTTGAAGCATACCAATCGCATAAATGACAACGCTTATATAAAACTTAATTTCTTGTTTCAATTTAACAGAAGTAACAACACCTAAGAATCCTTGTAACATTAAGACAATCGATCCATTTACTAAGCTGAACTCATATAAAATTGCTAAACTAAACGATCCCATTGCAAATCCAAATAAAAGATCGGTAAATAATGATTTTTTATTTTTCGTATATTCAGCTACAAACATTACAGCGTGCACAATTGTACTAATCAATAGTCCCCATGTTGTAAAGTCTGGAATTTTTACAATTGTCATAATAAAGAAGATTGCATTGGCACTAAATATCCCACTTCTAGGCTGATAAATAAATTTTCTATCATTAAACATATGCCAAAAAAGTGTAATATGAATGAATCCATAAACAACTGTTAATTGTACATTTAAATTTCCTAGTAACGCTGTCATAATCACAAAGAAGACAAATGTTACAAGTACAGAAACACAATAAGACACCATATATAAATATTGATAACGGTTCTTATACGCATACCATAATAAACTAATCGTTAATATTGCTTCATATCCAAAGAAAATGTAAGAATTAGGTGCTGTACTATTTAATAAGAACGGTACAAAAAAGGCACCCACAGATACAAATATAGCGAGATACTCTGATTGATATCGCTTAGCAAGATAAATGCCAAGTATAATCCAAATAATATTAAGTATAAATGCAATGCTTGCTGGAAAGAAATGATACAAATAATGTGCAGCAAATGTCGTTAAAACTATCCCTGTAATACTCCCCCCAGCTAATACTAACCCTAATGCTTGACGTTCCTGTTTTATTTGCATATCACCTACATAGTACAAACCAACTGATAATACTACGCCAAATATAATACGAATTGCTGGAGTAAGTAATCCCGCATCTACTCCCGCTTTAAATAGCCAAATTACCCCAAGTAGCATAATTGCAACGAAAATACGTGGTAGCCATGTTTGACAAAATTTTATAATGTCAAATGGTTCAGGCTTAAACGCAGATATATCTACTTGTTTTACTTCTGATTCCTCCACACTTTCTTGACTAACGACTATTTCTTCTTGCCGTACATTTGGCGCGGGGATGCTGACTTCTGGTTTCTTTTCAATAAGCTCCTGTTTGTTCAGCTCTCTTTCTTGCTGAACTTTTCCTTCTATTTCCCTTTGCTGTACCTTTAATTCATAGAGCGCCTCTTGTATTGTATCAATTGCTGTTTCTAGAGCTTCTATTTTTTTGTTTAAATCCTCTTTCATTCTCTCCCCCCTCTAATCTTGCTGCTAAAACAGGAATATACCTATAATTGGTGAAATTACCAATTACCTATATCATACTATTAGTTTATTCATTTTTTAAGAGAATTTTCCTTAATTCCCTCCAGTTTCTGCTTTTATAGTAATATAACAGTATTCCACCTTTTATTTTTTAACTACAAAATATTGTTTATGAGGTGTTGCTTTGAAACAATCGATTGGGGACAATGGCTCAAAAAAGAAAACCCGTGGTCTACGGCGTGCATGCCGGAATTTCTTGCAATATACGACTATGCATACAAGCTCTTTACCAAATGCTAACAAACATTCTGCTTTAGATTGCTGGTCTATTCCTCTTCCCTTCAATCCTTCTTATATGCATTCAAAACGTAAATCAAACGCGATTAAACAATTTTATTTACAGACAGCAATCAATCGAGTAGAGCATTTAATCCGTATAAAAACTACAACTGAAAAAGAGTATCGTATTTATTTTGTTGTCTCTTTCCCTAATTTACACGCTTCTAATATCTTAATTGTATGTAGTAAACAAGGCATAGCACGATTTTTTGAAGGCTTTCTAGGTAGATACATGGACGGACCACAGTGGATTCCATTACCACAAGAACGCGATATTGAAAGAGAATGCGGCTTACATATACCTAACGAATTACAAGTAAAAGGATATACAGAAATTTTTACTGATTCTGATTACAATGACAAAGAAATCTGGTTTATAGGTGAATTAGATTAAACAAAAAAGGCGTTTTCCAGTATAGAAAACACCTTTTTCTTCTAATCCTTTTTATTCATACAAGCACTTACAATCATTCCTAAACAGCCACCTACAATCGCTGGAATAATCCATCCTACTCCTTCTGTATATAAAGGAATGTGTTCTAATATAGATGTCCATTTTGAAAGTAGCACGTTACGATTTAAAATATCTATTCCACTAAACACCGCTACTAGTCCAATAGTCACTGGATATATATACGTATACTTACCGATATACTTATGACATATTCCTAAAATAATAAGTGTTAAAGCAATCGGATAAATAAACCCAAGAATAGGGACTGATACTTTTAAAATTTGTGTTAATCCTAAATTAGCAAGAATCATACTAACGACACTTAAGACAAAAGCCCACACTTTATAAGAGACACTTGGAAATACTTCTGTAAAAAACTGACTACAAGATGTAACAAGTCCAATCGATACACACAAACAAGCAACTGTAAAAATAATTCCTAATAATATCATACCGCTTTGTCCAAATAATGTAGTCATCACATGAGCTAATACTTGTGCACCATTATCAAATTTTCCAAGTGAGCCACTTATTGATCCGACATATCCGAGAATAACGTAAATAAGAGATAATAATAGACCAGCACCGATACCTGCCATACTCATATACTTTGCTAAGCCTTTTTCATCTTGTACTCCTTTTTCACGCAAAGCATTTGCTACAACAATTCCAAAGATTAATGCTGCTAAAGCATCCATCGTTAAATACCCATCTAAAAAACCTTGAAACACCGCAGATTTCCCATAGTTCCCTACAGGTACTTGAACATCTCCCACTGGTGTAATCATACTCTTTATAAAAATAAGGGAAATCATACATAATAATAAAGGTGTTAACAACTTTCCAAACAGCCCTATTAATTTCGATGGCGATAAACTTAACCAATATACAATACTAAAAAAGATGATTGTATAGACGAGTAGGAATATACCACTAGCCTCTGGAAGAAACTGGCCTGGTCCCATTTCAAAAGCTAAACTTCCTGCACGTGGTATACCAAGCCCAGGACCGATAAACAAATAAATTAAACAAGGAAAAATAATTGCAAAAGAGGAATGTACACGATTTGCTAGTCCTTGGAAACTTCCGGCCTTAGCAATTGCCATTACACCTAATATCGGAAGTCCAGTTGCTGATATGATAAATCCAAACAACGAAATCCACACATTGTCCCCTGCTTCATATCCAAGGAAAGGTGGGAAAATAAGATTTCCAGCTCCGAAAAACATGGAAAATAACATCAGACTCATAAGTAAAATTTCTTTTTTCTGTAATGATTTCATTTCTTTCTCCTTTTTTACTTTCAAATAAGGTGGAATCCTTTTCACCCTATATACATTTTGTTTGTTCAACATATAAATTGCGGCTACGCCTAACAAAAGATGATTCGCACTCATCCTCTCTCTTTGTCTTCACTTAGCATGAGACAGAAAAAGGATCTGACTGCTTCTATCCATGAACAAATGCTCTCTCCCATTTAAAAAGAGAGGTATATAACTCGATTTTGATTTTCCAACATATCAGTTGCGGCTTTGAAAACAAAAGCAGACCTCCACTCGTTTTCTCCTTTTGAGCCCCTAACCGCTTCTATACATAGTCGGATGCTCTCTTCCATCTAAAAAGAAAGGTTTTACATTGTTTTTCAATTTTCACTTATACGCTAAAACAAATATAGTCCATAGTCTACCACAAAAGAAATCCCCATTCTATATCCGCTCTGTTTTCCAATTTCTTCTGAAAAATCGACCTTTATTGACATCTAATAGTTAATAAAGTAAACTATTAAACATACAAAACTATTAACCTTGTTTTCGTTTGTGTCAGGAGGAAACTTAAATGGAATCAGCGATACAACTTGAGAAAAAACAACAAAAAAACAAGAAACATCCTCCAGGTTTATACTTACTCTTCTTCACAGAAATGTGGGAACGATTTAGTTACTATGGATTACGAGGATTATTAACACTATATTTAACAACAGCTTTAGTAAGTGGTGGTCTTGGATTTAGTCCCGGGTGGGCACTTTCTATCTATGGTTTTTACACTGGAGCATGTTACTTTACTCCAATGATTGGTGGATACTTAACTGACCGGTTTCTTGGAAGACGCTTAGCTATCACGATAGGTGGCGTGACAATGGCAATCGGTAACCTTACGCTATTTGCCCTGCAAAACCAAATCGGCCTATACCTTGGACTCGCGCTTATTATTATTGGTAATGGTTTCTTCAAACCAAATATTTCTACACTTGTTGGACAACTGTATGAAGAAAATGACCCAAAACGTGATAGTGCATTTACCATTTTCTATATGGGTATTAACGTCGGTTCATTTTTAGCTCCACTCGTTTGCGGGTTTTTATCAGAAAATTTATTCAAAACAACAGTAGATGGCGTTGTTCATTACGGCTTCCGTTACGGATTCTTAGCTGCTTCAATCGGTATGATTATTGGACAAATTTTATTTACAACATTGTCTAATCGCTACCTTGGTGATATCGGTAAAAGACCAACAAGAGATTTACAAGCAGCATCAGGGAAACAAACAGCTGGTAATACACCACTCACTAAAAAAGAAAAACAACATACAGCAGTTATTGTTATTCTAACTTGCTTCGTCGTCTTCTTTTGGGCTGGTTTTGAACAGGCTGGTAGCTCGTTAACGTTATATACAAACACGTTTGTTGATCGTTCTGTATTTGGATGGGAAATCCCAACATCTTGGTTCCAATCAGTCAATCCACTATTTATCATTTTGCTTGCTCCTGCTATTTCAGCACTATGGGCTAAGCTTGCTACAACAAAACGTGGAGATTTAAAAATCCCAACAAAAATGGGACTCGGTATGATTTTACTTGGAATCGGTTATATCGTTCTTGTTATCGCTACATTAAAAACAGGTAGTGATGAACACAACATTACAGAGCAAGCAAACCTATTATTTATTGTTTTTACTTATCTTTTCCATACATTAGGTGAATTGTTCTTATCACCTGTTGGATTATCAATGGTCAGTTCCCTTGCACCAGTAAAACTTGCCTCATTACTAATGGGCGTTTGGTTAGCTAGTTCAGGGATCGCTAACATTTTAGGTGGCCAACTCGCTAGTTTTACAACTTCACTTGGATATTCAGAAGTATTCACAGTTATAGGAGCAGTCGCTATTGTTTTAGGATGTGTTTTATTACTGCTTTCTAAAAAACTGGTAAAATGGATGGACTAAAAAAAGCTGAGGGAGCAATTCCTCAGCTTTTTATTTTCTTCGTTTTTACAAATTCCCCAGTAACAACAAAACGCTTGGAGTTATCTGATACAGATACACATGTAATAAGTGTAACTTCCGTTTTCCCGTGATCTTCTACTACTTCCCATTTATCAGGCGTTACTTCTGATACACCAGTAACAGCATACTCATATTCATTTTCATTATCATATAAATAAATTTTATCGTTCTTTTTTAATCTTGATACATCGCTGAATAGAACGCCTTTTTTTGACATGTTATGTCCTGCTAATGCATAGTTCCCTTTTCCCATCTCTTGCTTCTCTCTTACAGTCGTCGCACCTGATAATAAGTTTTTCTCAGTTGAACTATTTAAAACTGGAAGTTCTAATGAAATACTTGGAATAGACATACGTCCTATTACTTGTTTTTTATCCAACGATGCATTCGCAACTTCCGCTAAATTTGGTTGCTCAATTTTAGAAGCATCTACAAATTTTGTTTCATGTTTTTGGTATTCCATTTTCTGAACAGCCTGTGCATTTGCTGTTTGCTTATTCCCTGCCTTATATTCATCATAAAATGGTTTTCCAATTAACACACCACCTACAACAAATAAAAGAATTGCTAGTATACTATATATTCTTCGCTTATTCATACATAATCCCTTTCCTTTACAAAATCTTACTTCTATATAAGATGATAAAGTAAGATGACTATATGTACAAGTATGAGACGAAAAGGAAAAGAAATTTATTTACTTATACGATAAAAACTTAACACTCCATCTACTTCATCCGCACTCACAAACAAATCTCGACCGTTTACTTTATGAATTCCTTCCGGTGCTGCCCCAGCTGATGGAGCAAGTCCAATATAAACCGGAAACATTGGAATTGTCATATCGAAAAATAATACAGCATTCGCCCTTTCAGCAGCCACTGCTAAAATAGGATTTCCTTTTATCATACCAGTCGCTACATTTTCCACTTCACTTCCGCGATTCTCACTTCTGCTATCAGGATATAAACCCGCAGCCGCTACTTTTTCATCAATAAGATTCATACTATCATACACAAGAGATCCAGCCTGACTCCATACAGAAATGTTTCTCCCTCCTGATTTCACGCCATCTTTAAATTCATTTTTACCAAGATCCCCTTCATTAGCAGTAATGAGAAATCGCCCAGACGGATCCCATGTCACACCATCTGGTTCTAATCGTGCAGTTATCTCATCTTGAAAAGATACGGTACCATCCTTTTTTAAATCCGCCTTGTGTGTTGTCGTGCCCAGACCAAATATATTTTCAATTCGTTTTTCTGCGATATTTACAATTGCTACCGCATTATTTTCTTGCAATGTAACAGCCGCTTTATCTCCTTTTGGGCTAATCGCTACATACTCCGGCTGTGGGTCATGTTTATATATTGCTCCATTACTAATGTTACTCATATAGATTGGAAGCTCAATATGTTCCCCGCGCATGACATCACCGTCAGGAAATGTAATCATAGAAATACTTCCTGGTCGTTTTGTTTTTTTCATATTCACTTCATTTTCATCATTTGGATCGTTTTCCTCATCTTCATTACAAATAATAAGTGTTCTTCCATCTGCTGTTAACGCTACTGAATCTGGTCCTACACCTACTTCATACGTTTTTACAACTCTCTGCGCTGCTAAATCCACTACCGCCACTTGTCCCTTATTTGCATAATATAAGTTATCTCCAGTTCGAAAAGCAGCCAATGCGTACTTTCCGTCTGGTGTAACCGTTACACTCGTTACTTCTGCTTCTGAATGAATTTCTTTAAAACTCACATTTCCTAATACTTTTATATTCTCTAAATCTGCAATTGATAGAATCTGAATTTGTCCTAAATCTGCTTCCGTAACAACAAGTGTATTCCCATCAGGTGTTGATGCTGTAATTTCAGCCTTCCCATTTGGCATTTGAAATGAGGCGATTCGATTAACTTTTGTATCCTTATGTTTTTTACCAATAAAGTCCGTCACCATCTGTTCCACTTTCCCGCGATACGCTGGGTTAGATATACTTCCCTTTGGTAACGTCTCTATTTTATTCACAACCTGTTGTTCGTCCTTGTCTATTGTTTCTGCCCTCACATCATTTCCTGTCCATAATACGCTTACAATGATCCCACCGTATAAGAACGCCTTTTTCATTTCCCCACTCCCTTTATTCAATAAGCCCAATTTCTATCATAAAAAACGTTTGTAAATCTTCACTTCGATATACGTTAATTTTTTGTAAAAAATAGGATGTTTATTACAAAAAAAGACGTGCACGTGGCACGTCTTCAAGCAAATTTATTTCGATAAAGTGAAATATGGAATACAGTCATTTGTATAAAGAAGATTAAAAACACAACATATAATGGGTACGCAGGAATATACGGGGTTACAATCGGATATATAACAAGCAATGCAGCTGCAGTCGGCATAACATACCAAAGCGCCATAAAAGTCGTACGACATGCTTTTGCTGTAATGATTTCTTCCCGCTCATCATCTTGTGGAAATAAAAGAGGAAACATCCAAAAAGATAATTTCTTATATTTCTTCTTTTGAACTTTATAAAAAATAGTTGATACAACAGCTACAATCAATAACAATAAAAACGGTGTGATGCTCATCGATATTTCAAATGGCACTTTCTCTGTTTGAATGATATTTGCAAATTCCACCTCAAAATAATAGAGTTCAATAAATGCCCAGCTAGCTAATCCGATAAATAACACATTCACCACATAAGACGAAATGATTCTATTCACCTTTTTCTCCCTCCTTATTTAAAACAAACACATCCTCCATCTTCAAACCAAATACATCACAAATCGTTAGCGCTAATAACAATGATGGAACGTAATCACCCTTTTCAATCGCTGCAATCGTTTGCCTTGTTACGCCAACTTTTTCAGCTAATACGCTCTGCGTAAAGTTAAAACGGGCTCTTAGCTCCTTCACTCTATTGTAAATGGTCAATTTTACCACCTCTTACCATTATTGTATGCTAAACTTTACAAAATGTAAACTCAACTTAACATTTATTTCGTAAAAAAATCCAACTTTACCAGATGTAAAGTTGGATTTGATTTTAATTTAAAATTGTAACTTTAACCGTTCTGCGTCCCCAAGCGCTAGAAGAAGCTTTATCTGGCATTAATACATCAATTCTATGACCTTTAATATCTCCGCCAGTATCCCCGGCAATTGCTTCACCGTATCCTTCAACATATACGCGAGATCCCAATGGAATAACCGCATCATCTACAGCAATTAATTTCATTCCTGGGTTTGCAGTTAAGTTATGACCCAATTTAGATTTTACAGTTTCACCTGGTTTATTTCCATTTTCAGACGGATCAGCTGTATAAGCAGTTGCCAATACATAAATTTCACGACCACCTTTAGCCGGCTTTGGATCTGGCTGAGGAGTAGGTGTTGTTTTTCCACTTTCAGCTTGCTTAGGCACTGGTGCTGCTTGCTTAGCCGCGTCTGCTATTGCTTTTGCTTCTGCTTCTTTCGCAGCTTTTGCTTCTGCTTCTGCTTTTGCTTGAGCTTCCGCTGCTAATCTTGCAGCTTCTTGCTCACGAGCAATTGTTTCTTGTACTTCTTTCATACTTGATTCAATTTTTGCTTTTTCTTGTTCAGCTAAATTAATTTGACTTGCAATTTGATTATATTTTGCTTGCACAGCTTGTAAGTTTTCTTGACGCTTTTTCAAGTTTTCTTGTAAATCCGCTTGTGCTTTTGCTAATTTTTGTTTGTCTACTTCTAAAGACGCTTCCTTTTCGTCAATTGCTTTTTTGTCTTCTTCAATTTGACGAAGATCTTGTTCTTGCAGACGTAAAATCTCTTTATCTGCATCTAAGATTGTAGATACTGCATTCATACGTTGTAAGAAATCAGCAAAATTCTTTGATTCTACTACAACTTCTACTACTAAACTCGTATTTGAGCTATTTTGAACAGAAACCATACGTTTTTTCATAATATCTTTACGAGCAAGTACTTTATCCTCTAAAACGATAATCTCTTGCTTTTTCTGTTCAATTTGTTTATGCGTTTCATCGATTTTACTTTGAATAGCAGCTTGGTCCTCTTTGTTTTTTGTAATTGTATTATTTAAATTATGTAGTTCATTTTCAATACCTTGTATTTCTTTATTAACAGCTTGCTTCTCTTGTTCTTTTTGCTGAATATCATTGTTATTCTGCTGCAATTGCTGTTGCATGTTGTCCAGTTTCTCGTCGTTTGACTCAGCTTTTACAGCGACTGTACTAGAAAGACCAATAATTCCTGCTAATACTAGACTACTGATTCGCTTAAAATAGTTCATAATCCGACTCCCTTCTCATACAGTTATACATGATTTATTTTACAGTTTGTTTACAAACTCATTAAATACACTTTATTTTTCATGACAAAAAAATGAAAACAAACCATAAAATGTAATGCACACTTAACTTTTAACAACTTACTTTCATACAAATCTTACAAAATGTAAATTCGTATATTAGAAACAAAAGATTACACGACATTAAAAATATTGTCAAATCTTGTAGGAACCCTACTGATACAAAATCAGTCTGTTGACAACATATGACAACCCTCTACAAATTATATAAATCCAAATTGAAAAACCATCATAAAACCTTTCTTTTTGGGCGGAAGAGAGCATCAAGCCATGCATAGAAGCGGTCAAATTCTTCCCTTGCCCCATACCAATCTAAAAAAGAAAAAAAATAAATGCAGGTCACTTTTTATTCTTCGTAACAGCGACTTATATATTGAAAAATCGAAATAGATTCATATGGTTTAACTCTCATTTTTTCCTTACATTTGATGGCGAAAGGAAATTTAAAATATTTCTCTTTTTATTGTGTCATCGTGGGGATACTCACCATTATTTTCCTATAAGAACGAAAGAGCTGTACTAAAAAATAGGACAGCTTTTCTTATAAAGTGAAACTTTAATCAGCCCTCACCAATCGGGCTTTTACAGGCAATTGATCCCCCACCTAACTTCTTTACTTTCGCTGAATTTTGAGGTGGGGGTCTTACTGTCCGCGAATAGCGGGATAAAAAATTTGTCGTCTTCCTTTTATTTACTTCTAATTTTCAGAATAGCATAACATTAAATGTATATCATGTTTTATAAAATGAATTTCGAACGGGATGAATCGATATTACAAACATGCCCTAACCTTGTAAGAATAACAGGAGGGATTGCACATGTTATGACTAAAACAGGATATTCACTCTAATTTCTTATTACTAATACAAAAGGGGTGCAATCATGTTTATTGTTACAAAACTTATTCATATTAAATTTGGCTATGAAGAAAAAGTAATTCGTTCCTTGCAACAATACTATCCAAACCCTGGTACATACGGGTTTATTAATCTAGAATTTTCTCGTACGAAGCGTACTGAACATGAAAATGAGTATATGATTCGTATATTATGGAAAACGCAACAAGATTATCACGAGTGGATTTCTCAAAAAAAGGAGACCACCACTTTAACATGGAAGCAACAATTCCAAAGCTATATTCTCTCATCAAAATCCAATGCTACGCATGTTAAATATCCCCACTAAGAAGAGCTTTCTGCCAATTTGCAGTAAGGTTCTTCTTCGTATTCATATAAAAGGTGAAAATGAACGAATTACAATTAAAGAATTATTGATTCGTTACGGTCTTTTCTATTTTATTTTAGGAGGAATGAACTATATTCTCTCTAGTAGTTCCATTTTAAATCGTGCCGATACTTTAATTCTACTTGTTACATTATTATTCCTATTCGTAATTAACGGTCTCTTTGTTATCCACGTTCTACTGCACGTATTTAGTCGTGATAAATTACTATTTTACGAGCGAATGAGTCATACACGAAATGCAATTACACTCCAAAAAGCTGACAAATAATTTGTCAGCTTTTTTCATAAACAGAAAACATTTTTGCTACATATGGATTTAAAAACACTCCCATTGGATCTACCTTTTCTCTAACTTCCAAGAAAGAGTTTAACTTTGGATAAACACATTGTAATTGTTCATATCGCATTGTATGCATTTTCCCCCAATGTGGACGCCCTTCGTATTTTTGAAAAATATGTTCTATCGCTGTAAAGTAAGCAGCGTATTTCATTCCTTTATACATATGCACAGCGATATACGCTGAATCTCTTCTATAAGCAGGACTTATCCATATATCATCTCCCCTTACATAACGACATTCAATTGGAAAATGAACTTGGAATTTCTTCTTTTCAATGAGGTTGTAAATTTCCCCTACTACATCTTTCATATACTGCGCTGGGACACTATACTCCATTTCATAAAAACGAACATTACGAGATGTAGCAAATATTTGATAACTTGGACCAATTGTTTTTGCATTCGGTACTGCCTTTGCTGACAGTCTACTAACTCCTTTACTTATAGAAGGGAGTAACTTGCATCCTTTAGACAATAATGAAAAAGCTATATTTTCAAGTAGTTCTGTCTTGAACTTATGCCACTTTAAATCTATCCCTTTAACTGTTGTTTCATTTGTAATTTTCACTTGGACATCATCTGAATACGGAAACACAAAAAATTCAAAATGACGATGTTGCTTATATTTCTCTAGTTTGTTTATTACAGTAGAAAACGATTCCTTTCTGCTTTCATAAATAAGTGAATAAGCTGGAATGACTTTTAATTTAACTTTTACAATAATTCCTAGCATGCCAAGAGATAACTGAAATGCCTTCCAAAATTCAGGATTCTCTTTCTCAGAACAAACAATAATTTCTCCAGATGCCAACACAGCTGTAACTTCTACTACTTGTGTTGCCAAACTACCAAATTGAATACCTGTTCCATGCGTCCCTGTACTAATTGCTCCTGCAATAGATTGTGAATCAATATCTCCTAAATTTTCCTGTGCGTATCCTATGTCTTCCAGCAGTTTTCCTAAGTTATACAACTTTGTTCCGCCCCATACTTCTACTATGAATGATTGTGAATCGACGTCTACTATCCCTTGTAGCTTATCTAAAGAAATTAGAATTTCCTCTGTTTGCACAAGAGGTGTAAAGGAATGTCCTGATCCAACAACACGAATTCTCTTTCCCTGTTCCTTTGCAAACTTCACTACTTCTATTACATCTTGTATACTTTTTGGATACATCGTATATTGTGGATTTCCTTCTACATTCCCTGTCCAATTTCTCCATTTCTGCCCTTTTACAGAAAGCATTGACCATCCCCCCGGTATGTTGAATACTTCCCTATCACTTTGTTACCTACAATACGATGTAACGATGAGAAACGCTCACATAGTTCTCCGGCTTTACTATGCCGAAATAACATGGCATCCCCAACCGTTAGATGTTCTGAACCATCATAATAAACGGGCGTTTGTACTTCTCCAGCTCCTTCTAAAGCTAACAACTTTGCCCCACTTGGCTCCCAAATCTCAGGCTGTTTGTCTTTCCCAACTGCTCCTGAAGCAATATATCCGCCACCGAGGCAAGTATATATATGTTGGCTTGGTTGTCTAACAATCGGCAACGCAAAGCCAACAGCTGGTTCAAATCTAATATCTTTATAGTAATCAAAGAGCTTGGGAGAGTAAAAAGCAGAACCTATTGTAATCTCTGTAACGGATTCATCTTGCATTGTCGTTTTTATACTTCCTGTGCCTCCTCCATTTACAAAACGAAGTGTAATTCCTCGTTCTTGCAACACGCGAACAATGTCTTGTCTACGTTTCATCACTTCAAATACAGATTTTCTCTTTAAATAAGCAACTATTTTATTTTTAAAACCTTGCTTTGGTACAGCGTCCCCAACTCCTGCAATCTGTGCCTCATATCCCATTACACCGTCTATTTGTAAAACGGAAGATTGAATTGCTTTTTCAATAACGTTTAAAGCCTCAGAAGTAGTACGTATAGGAGAACGTCTAACACCAAAATGAAACTGAAAAAAATGACTACTCATATCGATATCAATACAAATTCGAAAGCGTCCACCTGTTTCTATTGCAATTTTCTCTAAATAAGCAATATGTTCTATGCAATCTACCATACAAGTGATTATAAGTCCTTGTTTTGTAAGCAAACTAATTTCTTGAAGTGCTTGTTCATCATGTATAGGGTATCCAAGCAACAAATCATTAAATCCTTGTTTTATTAAGAATATTACTTCTCGTGGTGAAAAACACATAATGCCTTGAAAACAACTATTAGCGGCTAAAATTTTCTTCATCACTGGAACAGATCGTAACGATTTACTAGCAATACGAACTTTCTTTCCTCCGCACAATTGCACAATTGACTCTATATTTCTTTCTAACGCTTCTTCATCAAGAAATGCGCATGGTAAGGGAACCTTTTGAAATATGTTACGCTCCACATTGTTCTCTCCCCTTCTATATATATGTCTTATACATATTGGAACAAAACTATCATTTTCCTGTGTCTAAACAAAAAAAGTTTCTTCTTTACGAAGAAACTTTTTAACTATTTCAATAGAAGTGATTGCCTGTACTGGATCATGAATCATTATACGTATATGTTTTTTAACTAAGAAGTAACCAAGCGTTCTAGCGATTTACATACGTATCAAACCAAAGCTGAATATATCCCGCTGTGACACGCTGCGCTTCTACTAAACGTTTTCCTGTTGCTGGTGTAACTTCTGCACGCCATTTATCTGCATATTCTTGTGAAACTGCCGCTCTTACGAACCAATCTTTTGTAGTGCCATTTACAATACCAGCATAATCTTGCTTAGCAGCTACAGCCGCTCCATGAATCCAGTCTTCAGGATTTATTCCTTTCCAATTCCAATATCCATTTCCATCAGTCACTTTATAATTATTTTTTAGTGTATCTACAAAATTTTCATATTTGGAGTGGAAACCTTGTGGATAAGAAAGATTTGTAAAGTTTGCTGCATGCATCGGTTGATTTACATCTCCTAAGTAATGAAGCGATAATCCTAAATAGAAGAATGCTTGTTTCATATCTTGCTTTTGATAAGCTTCACCAGCAAGTTTAAAGTATTTAGCTCCGGTTTCTTTTGCCTGCTTAGCAAAAGGAATATACGTCTTCCCTGTATCGGGATTATAGAAATGAGAAGCAAATGTACTATTATCATAGTAAGGGTTTTCATAATCAGCAGCATAAATACCATTCTCTAACTCTGTACGCCATTCATTTAATAATGCAACTTGATCTTGTTTTACAACCGTTGTATTACGAGACATAATATCAATTGCACGATTGACAATCCATAAATGGGAGTTTACACCTTCTGCATGTTTATCTTCAGCAGACCAATATTGAATTGCTCTTACCTTATCTCCGCCCTCATTTTCATGGGCAAATGCTACACTTTGCAATGGTGCTACTAATGTAATAGCTGCTGCTAATGCTAATACTTTCTTTTTCATATGAAAACCTCCGTTTATATTTAATTTACTTGGAATATGTAATTCAAATCCTATGGTTAACCTACGATTAGAATATCCCACCTTTCTACTAATTTCTATTGAGAAAATAAATGATGCGAATATTCACATCATTATAATTCTATGGATAATATGTTTCATTTGCATTATAGTAAACGAATATTAATTTCCTGCAAAGAAACAGCTAAAATATTGTAAAAAATAGAAGCAACCAGGTGCATATCCTGATTGCTTCTATTTTTTCTTTCGCCCTGATAATATACTTGATAATTGAACATTTACTGCTAGTTTATGAATAAACCCAAACACTAAACCAATTCCAATGAAAATATAAAATATAGTAAAGATTTTCCCGAAATCTGTTTGCGGGCTAAAATCTCCATAGCCAACTGTCGTTAATGTAACAACGCTAAAATATAATGCATCAATTGTACGTAATCCTTCTACCGTACTGTAAAAAATAGTCCCTGATAGTAACGTTATAATCGTTAATACAAATAACACTTGAAATTCTTTATCTTTCCACGCTCTTGAGCAGGCTTTTAGCATTCGTTTCAAAGTTAGTAAAAATGAAACCTTATAACTCTCCCTTCCTACTTAAACAATTTAGTCAAAGGAAAGTCTATCACCTTTCTATCCACAAAAAAAGTAGCCTTCTTCTATTTCTAGAAAAAGACTACTTTCTTCTATATTATATATTATTTAGGTGAAACAAGAATTTTCACTTGTTTTTTATCTTTTACAAGCGCTTCAAATCCTTCTTCTACAACTTGATCCACTGTAATTTTTTTCGTAATTAATTTCTCTGCTTGAATTTGACCAGAGCTAATTAATTTAATAACAGATGGGAAGATGTGACGGTATCCAAGAATACCAACAAGTTCTTTTTCTTTTAATACTAAGTTGTTCGGAGTAATTGTCGCGTCTTTTTCCCATACGCTGACAATTACTGTTTGTCCTTCAAATCTTGTGCTTTCAATTGCTTGACGAAGTACAACTTCAACTCCTGTTACTTCGAAGCTAACATTTACACCTAAACCATTTGTTAAGTTACGGATTTCAGCTAGCACATCTTGTGTTGCTGGATTTAATACGTAATCAGCTCCTGCCAATTTTGCTAACTCTTGACGTTCTTTAGAAAGTTCAACTGCGATAACAGGTGTTGCACCTGCGGCTTTAGCAGCTTGGATAACAAGAAGTCCGATCGGTCCACATCCAAATACAGCTACAGCTTCGCCTTCTTTTAATTTACTTTGACGCACTGCATGAACTGCAACTGCTGCTGGTTCTACAAGTGCACCTTGTTCATAAGTCATTTCATCTGGGATATGGTGAACCATATCTGCTGGTACTACAGTATATTCAGAGAAGCCACCGCCATCTCCACCAAGACCGTGGAAAACAAGTTGTTCACAAACGTTATAATGACCATGTTTACAAGCTTCACATTTACCACAAGAATAAATAGGTTCTACAACAACGCGGTCCCCTATTTTATGATTCGTAACGCCTTCACCGATTTCAACAACTTCACCACTAAACTCATGACCTAAAATAACAGGTGCTTTCACATGTGTTAGTGGATGTTCTTCTGTTGGAATAAAAATAGGTCCTGCTAAATATTCATGTAAATCTGTTCCACAAATACCACACCATTTAACTTTGATCTTCACTGCTCCTGGTCGTACAGTTGGTTCTGGAACTTCTTCTACTCTTACATCACGTTGATTATGCCAAAGTAATGCTTTCATTTTATGCATCCCTCTCTTGTATATATACTTAACCTGGTGAAGTTTACCAATCTATTATAGTACTTCTATCCATATTTTTCAAAACCCCAATCTGAATTCCACTAAATTTTAACAAAAAAAGTTCATTTTTTTGTCACTTTGTACTTTTTTCCACATCTGTTAATTCAATTTCATTGCAGGTGAAATTCGCATTATGCCATAATAGCATAGGAGAGGTGAACATCGCTTGAAATATTTCATTTATTTTATTGTTATCGTAGCGTTTTTAGATACATTTTCACAATTACCTATTATGAGTACTTACGCGCAAAGTCTTGGGGGAACTCCTCTTATTATTGGTCTTGTTGTAGGGATGTACTCGTTTTCCAATATGATCGGCAATATTATCGCAGGTGCATCTGTTGATAAATTTGGAGCAAAGAAAGTACTCTATATGAGTATGGGAATTACGAGTTTCATAGTATTATTGTATACCGTTGTTCAAAGCGGGGAACAATTACTTATCGTTCGCTTTTTACACGGATTTAGTGATGGTTTCTTAATCCCTGCAGCCTTTACTTTCCTATCTAAACAAACGAAATCTACAAAACAAGGAAAAGCAATGGCACTATCTGGTGCTGCTGTCGGAACAGCGGCTATCGTTGGTCCTGCCTTCAGTGGAATTATGAAAGCAACCGCAGGTGTAGAGTGGGTCTTTGTTACGATTTCTATCTTAATGGTACTCGGTACTATCGTAGCCCTTGTCTTGTTACCAACCAATGTGACTAGAAAAGATACATCACGGACGCAAATGATGAACAAAGAAGATATGGTAGGATTACTAAAATCCGAACCATTATTACAAGCATATATTGGTGCTTTTACATTAATGTTTTCACAAGGAATCGTCACATATATGTTACCGGTAAAAGTAGAAGCACTAGCACTCAAAGCATCTACAACAGGCATGATGCTAAGTGTATTTGGAATCACTGCCATCCTTTTCTTCTTACTACCAACAAATCGTATTTACGATCGCTTTGACCGTTCAAAAATGATGCTGATCGGTATTGCGGTCATGGCACTTGCCTTATCATTACTTGGCATATTTACAACAAAAAGTATGCTCTTTGTTGTGATGATGATTTACGGAATTGGATTCGCCATCCTCTTCCCATCTATTAATGCTTTACTCGTTGAAAATACAACTGAAGATAAACGAGGGAAGGCATTCGGATTATTTTACGCATTCTTCTCATTAGGCGTCGTCGCAGGCTCTTTTACAGTGGGGGCAATCGGTGCATCACCGAGCGTAAGCTTTGTAATTGGAACTGCATTCTTACTCACATTTGCTGGAATGATTTATTTCAGGGGAAAAATAAAAGAGACAATGATGAATTAACTCATCATTGTCCCTTTTTTTAATCAACTATTTACTATAAAGCCTCAACATATAAAGGATTAGCAGTTATATAGTTTCCTGATTTTAGCTTGTACATTTTTGAACCATTTACAGTTAACGTTTCCACAACAGTGAATACATCACCTTTTTTCACAGTACCAGCCTTTGCATTCCAATCAGGTTGATTATAATAATATAATTCTTCTACTTTTACACGAATTAAGGATGTTTTTCTCTGTAATCCAAATGCCTTTACTAAACCATTTACATGCCCTCTTGCAAGTTGCTCTCTAAATGTTGCATTACCTAATTTTTGGGCATCTTCTGCTCGATCAATAAACCCATTTTCAGTTAATACTGCTGGCATATTCGTTTCTCTTAACACATGGAAATTATTCGTTTTAACTCCTCTATCAGCAAGGTTAGTTGTTTTCATAATTTCTTGATGAATTACCTTTTGGTAAGTCGTAGTTGGTGCTCCTGCATTTGGATAACTATAATCTTCATAACCAGTGCCACCACCACTATTAATATGTACAGATAAGAAAAAGTCTGCTCCCCAATTATTTGCATCAGTTGTTCGCTGTGTTAGCGTAGGATATACATCACTCGTACGACTCATTCTAATTTCATGCCCTGTATATTCTGCATTTAAAATGTTACGAATACGTGTTGCAATATCTAATGTTAAGTCTTTTTCTCGTAAACCATTTCCAATCGCTCCTGTATCCGTTCCACCATGACCTGGATCAAGATAAATCTTAACTGTCTCCGCACTTGCATGTGCAGTTGGTATAGCAAAATACATACATGCTACACATAATAAAACAATACTACTTTTCACAAAAGCTGATAATTTTTTCAATGCTGTCAATTACTGTACTCTCCCTTTATATATAAATTTACAAATATCTCCTACACTCCAAGTCTATTAGACTCTACATTCCCTTCCTAAAAAAGGTTTTCAATTAAACTACTAAACTATCACTATTCTAAATAATCCTTTTGAATTTTACTCAAAATAAGAAACAAAATCAATATATAATTTTGTTTTTTATAGATAATTATTTTTTAAGATTAAAAATTAGTAAAACCTTAATCAGCCCTCATCAATCGGGCTTTTATGGGCAGTTGATCCCCAAAACTCCCTTCTTTGTTTCTCTCTGAACTTTGAGGTGGGAGTCTTACTGCCCGTTAATGCGGTATAAATATCGACTATACTTCGACAATTTCCCTGGAAATATTTCTTTTCCCTACACCATTTGATAGACTGTATATAGGTAAACAATGTATTACACAAAATAAAATAATAGCTTAATGTATAAATAAAAAAGTACGTTCTTTCTACGAAGAACGTACTTTTTTATTTTATTACTAATCTATTAACGACGAATCCAAATAGCTCCTGCCGACTTATCATCTGCTTGCCCAACAACTTGGAATTTCAGCCCTAATTGCGGTACTTTTCGTCCCGCATCAGGAATTTGAGTGTTACTGTATACTTTAGAATCATCAAATGTTGCAACACCTGGTAAGCCTGGGTAATTAAATTGTCCACGTGTAAATGAATTTACGTTCCACGCCGGTGTTTGATCAAGTGAAAATGCAGCATCTGCAATTTGCAACCCTGTATTACCGTATACTGGTTTTCCATTTAAATTTCCAACAACTGCTTCTGGGTGAGAATCAACAACACCAAGGAAGCCTTCACCAGGATGCCTGCCAACCCAGTTATCTTTAAAACTATCATCTGCATACCAAACAACAAGACCAGTATTATATACTGGACCTCTCCCTGCTTTTAACCCTTCATCTGAGCCAGCATAGTTTCTCCACTCTAAATAATAATAATGTGGTTTCTTTTCTGTTCCATCAGAAACGACAAAACCATTTAACTTCATTTTCGCTTGTCCTTCTGCATCATCTGAAAATACCACTTTTCCATCGACTGTTACATTCACATTATCCATTGCAAATCCTTTATATGTTAAAGCAGGATCTGTAATATAATCAAATTGCAATTTCACTTTCTTCCCTTTAAATTGACTTAAATCATATGATTTATCAATCCATTTTCCTTCTGTCGTATCTTGGTCACCTTTTACCACTTTATCGCCTAGTTTATCGATTAATGTTTTTGTTCCATCTTCTGTCACCGCATGCACTTCAATAAAATCACATTCTGCTTCAAGTTCATAGTTTGCTTTATAATCAAATTTCGCATTAGCTGCCTTCGTTAAATCAAACAATGGTGTTTCTAATGTTGTATGCATATCATCGCCTCTTGTACTGTAGTATGCATGCTTGCCAAATCCAGTTTTAATTGTTTCAACACTTTTCTCAGGTAAATTTACACGTACAAGACCTGGACGATTGGATTTTGTAACACTTTGATCAATATATGTAGGGAAACCTACTCCACGTTTTATTTTATCGTAATCTACTTCTACAATTTCCGCCCAGTTTCCACCCATATTTTTTTGTAAGAAATCTTTATTTTGCGGTGAAAAACTTGTTGGTTCTGTCCCTGCGATTCTTCCTGTCCAGCTACCACCACTCATTAATGACCATGCTTCCACAGGTGATCCAGCTCCAGTATAGTTCGTATCATATTCATCTGGTAAACCAAGATCATGACCAAATTCATGAGCGAATACGCCAACTGCACCATCCTCAGGCTCAATTGTGTAATCATGTGCAGCAACTTTTCCATCCCAATATGAAACTTTTGACTTTGTCCCTTCAATTGCAACTGGATCTTGTGCTAATTTAGAACGATGTGACCAGATTGCATCATCACCTAATTTACCGCCACCAGCTTCTTGACCAACCCCAGCATGAATGACCATTAAATGATCAATTACGCCGTCTGGTTCATTTTGATTTCCATCACCATTTGTATCATAACGATCAAACTGGTCAAATTGAGATAAATCTAATCCTTTCTCTGCTGCTGCTTTTAAGGCTTCTTTCACAAGGTCACGTGCCCCTTTAGGTCCTTTATTATCATGGCCAGTCTTACCATCTGCTCCGTAATCTGCCGCTTTCCCAGGAACCGTTAACCATTCTGTTACATAACCATCTGTCGTATAACTACCACCAGACTGCTCTTCATAATATTGTTTAAATGTTTTTACTTTTGAACCATCGAATAACGTGAATGGTTCATTACCGAATAACATTTTTTGATAATGCTCTCTACTAAAATCGTTCGCATACATATAACCAGGGCTTTGTTCAATATTATTATGTTTATAATCACTAAACTCTACAAGTAGTACAAGTACTTTATCTGTACGAACAGCTCCGTTATATGGAGCCTGCCTTGCTGGAGAAGTTGGTACTTTTCCATTTAACTGTTTTTTATTTTGTGAAGGCGTTTGCTCTGAACTAGCATTTTCTACAGACTTCTTCACTTTTTCCTTTTCTTCCATCTTTTTTTCTTTTACTTTTTTTACAAAATCAGATGCTTCTTTAACAGGATCACCCGGAAGAATTTCTTTATTTGGCTGATCACCCTTCTTTTTTTCAATATATTTCTCTACAGCCTTTTGTGTCTCTTCTTTTGATGCTGATCGATCAATCGTTCCACGTTCTTTTAAAGCTTCAGCCAAACGTTCTTCTTGAATTAAATTGTTATCAATTGGAGTTGTTGAAATACTTCCTTCTGACTGAGATGTTGTTTCCGCATAAGCCGATGATGTACCAAGTACAAATGTGCAACCAAGCATTGTCGTGATTGCCAAAGATGAAAACACTTTAAACGGTTTTTTTCTTTTCATTACTATTTCCTCCCTTATTAATTGTAACAAGACTTAAAATTTAGATAATTAATAATATGAAATGCACAATATATATAAGTTCTATAATATAGATCTATCCCCCCTTCTATATACATAAAAAAGACATAGTTCTATAATCATGGAATAGTGATTATCCCCTTATAGAATCATGCCCTCCAGTTCTCTGGTCAGACCCTGTGTTGACTACTTACCTCGTGTCGAAAAAACTCACAAAAAAGAGTTATTTATTATATATTAAATAACTTAGATAGAAAATTCAAAAGACAATATGCACAATTGCATGAAAATTCTTTTATTCATTATTTTACAAACAAAAAAACTACCAAGGTTAACGTAATGCTAACCTTGGTAGTTTTTGTTTCCCCCTCATAAACGGGGACCAATCCTTCACAGATGGAAGTTTTACTTTATTTCCCTTGTGTTTTCTCCCAATCAGCTAAGAACTTCTCAATTCCTTGATCTGTTAACGGATGTTTCACTAATGCTCCAATTACATTTGCCGGAATTGTTGCGATGTGTGCACCGTTTAACGCTGCGTCTGTTACGTGAACGCTATGGCGTACAGATGCTGCAATAATTTCTGTTTTAATGTCATGAATTACAAAGATATCAGCGATTTGGCGAATTAAGTCCAAACCATTATGACCGATATCATCTAAACGACCTAAGAATGGAGATACGTACGTTGCGCCAGCACGTGCTGCAAGCAATGCTTGTACCGCAGAGAATACTAACGTAACGTTTGTACGAATTCCTAAATCAGAGAATGCTTTTACTGCTTTTAAGCCCTCTTTTGTCATTGGTACTTTTACAACAACGTTTGGAGCAATTTTTGCTAATTCTTTTCCTTCTTCAATCATTTTATCTGCTTCTAAACTAATTACTTCTGCACTTACAGGTCCTTCTACAACGCTGCAAATTTCACGAATACGTTCATGGAAATCTACGCCTTCTTTTGCTACAAGTGATGGATTTGTTGTTACACCTGCTAATACGCCTAAATCATTTGCCTCTTTAATTTCATCAATGTTTGCTGTATCAATAAAAAATTTCATTTGTTTTTCTTCCTTCCTAAATGTAAGTTTATATTTTATTTTTTCTTAATAAGCTCTAATTCAATCGGAATGAATTTTTCCACTTTTTTACCTTGGTTCACTTGTCTTGCTGTTTCCATCGCTTTCTCTCCGATTAATTCTGGTTTTTGCGCAACAGTTGCTGTCATACGTCCGTCATTAACCGCTTTCACAGCATCATCTGTGGCATCAAATCCAACAACAACCACATCTGTTTTCCCAGCAGATTTTAATGCTTCAAGTGCCCCTAATGCCATTTCATCGTTATGAGCAAATACTGCTTTTATATCGCTATTTGCTTGTAAAATATTTTCCATAACTGATAATCCTTTGGCACGATCGAAGTCTGCGGCTTGCTTCGCAACAACTTTTAGCCCCTTATCGGCAACTTTATGGAATCCTTTCCCACGCTCGCGAGCAGCGGATGATCCAGGAATCCCTTCTAACTCAGCAACATTTGCACCTTCACCAACAAGTTCACGAATGTAGTCACCGGCCATACTTCCGCCTTCTACATTATTTGACGCAATGTGTGAAACAACTTTTCCTGAGTTTGCAACGCGGTCTACTGTAATAACAGGGATATTTGCTGCATTAGCTGCACTTACTGCTGAAGCAACTGCATCTGAATCTGTTGGGTTAATGACAACTACATCAACGCCTTTTTGAATTAAGTCTTCAACATCATTCGTTTGCTTCGCTGCATCATTTTGTGCATCAACAGCAATTAACTCAATGCCACTATCTTTCGCCTTCTTTTCTGCCCCTTTTTTCAACGTGACGAAAAATGGATTGTTTAAAGTGGAGACAGAAAATCCAACTTTAATAGTTTTACTTCGACCTTTATCGCTAGAATCCTTTGCCCATTCTGGTGGTTCCATTGAACAACCAGCAGTGATTATCACTATGAGTGCAACGAGTACAAGTAACCATTTTTTCATGAATTGTCCCTCCATTATGCTTCTTTTCGACGATCAATTAATACAGCAAGTAAGATCACAAGTCCTTTTACAACTTGTTGGAAGAAAGAAGATACGCCTAATAAATTTAGACCGTTATTTAGTACACCGATAATCAGTACACCAATGAATGTGCCGACAATCCAACCTCTTCCACCAGAAAGACTTGTTCCTCCTAATACAACTGCAGCAATTGCATCTAATTCATAAGCAGAACCAGCAGTTGGCTGGGCAGAATCTAAACGTGATGTTAACACGATACCTGCAAGCGCTGCCAAAATTCCGGAAAGACCATAAATCATTACTTTTATTCTTGTTACATTAATACCTGATAATGCCGCTGCTTCTTCATTTCCACCAATTGCAAAGGTCCGACGACCAAACGTCGTTTTCTTTAAAATAAAGTACAATGCAGCAAAAGCCATCATCATCGTTACAGCCGGTACAGGAATACCAAGGAAGTAACCACGACCGAACATTTGAAACATTAAGTGATCACCAAGGCCAGTGATCGGACGTCCGTCCATATAAACAAGCGTCAGCCCACGAAAAATGGTCATTGTTGCTAATGTCGCAATAAATGGTGCCACTTTTCCCTTCGCAATGATGACACCGTTTATAATTCCCATTACAAGACCAGCCAATAATCCAACCGCCATTGCAAGGAACGGATCCACACCACTTGCCATCATTCCAGCAACAAGTGCACTTGATAATGCTAAGATAGAACCTACCGATAAGTCAATACCCCCAGTTAAAATAACGAAGGTCATTCCAAATGCAATGAGTGCATTAATAGATACTTGGCGTAAAATATTAAATAAATTTGGTATTTCAATAAATGCTGGATTTAATGCTGTAATAACTACAATAATCAGTACCAATCCAATTAAAGAACCTAGCTGCTGCAATATATTCCCCTTTTTAGCCATAACTTACTCTCCCCCTGTAGCTAATGCCATAATGGACTCCTGTGTTGCTTTATCTTTCTCTAAAATACCGCCTACTTTTCCTTCATGAATAACAAGGACACGATCGCTCATTCCTAAAACTTCTGGAAGTTCGGATGAAACCATAATAACTGCATCCCCCTGCTTTGTAAGCTTGTTCATAATAGAGTAAATTTCTTTTTTTGCTCCAACATCAACACCCCGTGTTGGTTCATCTAAAATTAACAGCTGCGGATGGATTCCTAGCCATTTTGCAATAACAATCTTTTGTTGATTTCCACCAGAAAGTGATTTGACGGCTTGTTCACCATTTGCCGCTTTTACATTGAGAAGCTTCATCATATCCTCTGTGAACTGTGCTTCTACTCCTTTATCCATCACACTACCTTTTGAGAGACTCTCTAGATTTGGCAATGCTAAATTTTCACGAATAGAAAAATCTAAGACAAGCCCTTCTGATTTTCGATCTTCTGTAATAAAGGCAATTCGTTGCCGTATTGCATCAATTGGGCTATCAATTTTCACTTCTTGCCCATTCATAAATATTTGGCCCGAATCTAACGGTTCATGTCCAAATATCGCCTTCATAATATCAGTACGGCCAGCTCCCATTAATCCAGCGACACCGAGAATTTCACCTTTTCTCACTTGAAACGAAATATTTTTAAACTTTCCTTTTTTCGTTCCGTTACGCATTTCAAAAATAACTTCACCGATCTTCGCATCGCGCTCCGGATAGCGCTCACCGATGCTGCGACCAACCATCATACTCACTACTTCATCAAATGATGTTTCTGGAATTAACCTCGTTCCAACATATTCCCCATCACGTAAAATCGTAATAGCATCACAAATAGAAAAGATTTCTTCCATGCGATGTGAAATGTAGACGAACGATACGCCTTCTTTACGTAATTTATTAATAACCGTAAAAAGTGTTTCAATTTCGCGGTCCGTTAAGGCTGCTGTCGGCTCGTCCATAATAATAACGCTCGCATTTGTCATTAAGGCCTTACCAATTTCAATAATTTGCTGCTGTCCAACTGATAATTCCCCAGCAAGCATAGCCCCTTTTACGTGAAGCCCAAGACTTGCTAATTGTTGCTGCGCTAACCCATTCATTTGCCGTGTACGTAAAATGCCTGTTTTGCCGTACATCAACTCTTTCCCAAGAAACATATTTTCAGCAACTGTTAAGTTCGGTAATATGTTCAGCTCTTGATGAATAAAAGCAATTCCGTATTCCTCAGCTTCTTTTGCGTTTTTAAATGTCCGGTCTTGCCCATCAATCGTGACTTGACCACTATCTTTCGTATATACACCCGTTAAAATTTTCATGAGCGTTGATTTTCCCGCTCCATTTTCCCCCATCAGTGCATGGACTTCTCCTGTTTCAATACTAAACTGTGCGTTTTTCAAAACAGGATTACCATTGAACGCTTTTGAAATATTTTGCATTTCAATACGCATTCTCATCACATCCCTTTATTAAAAAATCACGCCTGCATGTAAAATAACATTCGCATATGGCGTTGCTTCTCCCGTACGAATAACTACCTTGGCTTGTTTTGTACGTTCTTTAAACTGTTCATGTGATACATATTCAAAAGCAGCTTCTTTTAAACGTGCTTCGACTTCTCTGTTTACTTCTGCATTATTGATCGTAATCTCTCCTGCTAATGTTAGTTTTTCAACTGCCATGTCGTCTATCACAACTTGTAATACCTCTAGAAACGATGGTTTTCCAAGTTCTACCGCTAAATCAATTCGCTTTACACCATCTGGAATAGGTAAACCACAATCAGCAATCACAATTGTATCCGTATGTCCAAGGGAAGCAAGTACCGCAGCAATTTCACTATTTAATACACCATGCTTCTTCATCCAACAATCACCTGCACTTCTCTTACCTTTTCTCTTGTTGGCATACCACCTTGTGCCCCTAGCTTTGTTACAGAAAGACCGCCGGCAATGTTTGCAAAGCGGATTGCTTTTTGTAATGTCTCACCTTCGGAAAGCGCAACCGCTAATGCACCGTTAAAAGTATCACCTGCTCCGGTTGTATCCACTACTTCAACATCAATACTTGGTACATGAACAATCTCTGTACCATTATGGAAACGAACACCTTTCCCACCTTCTGTCATCAGTAATTTATTTGGATATTTCGCAAGTAACTCTTCAATTGGTGACGTAAAATCATCTAATACAATGCGGCATTCATGTTCATTCGGTGTAATATACGTCGCCTTTTCTAAAATATCTACTGGCAATACTTGTGCCGGAGCTGGATTTAACATAACCGGAATTTTGTGTTCTTCACAAATATCAAGAACGTATTCCACTGTTTCTAGCGGAATTTCAAGCTGAAGGACAACCATATCAGCTTTTACAAGAAGATCTTTCGCACGATCAACAATTTGTTCATTCACAAGACGATTTGCTCCTTGTACAACGACAATACTGTTGTCTTCTTCCGCTAAAACAATATGAGCAATTCCTGTCGTTCCATCTGTAACCGGTACCACACAGTCGATAAAAATACGTTCATTCTCTAAATTTTTTCTAACTAGCTTACCATAATCATCATTTCCTACAGCACCTACCATTGCCACATTTGCACCTAATCTAGCTGCGGCAACAGCTTGGTTTGCTCCTTTGCCTCCAGGCACTGTATGAAACGCTTCTCCAATCACTGTTTCTCCTGCTTTTGGTCGCTTTTTTGAAACAGCGACTAAATCCATTGAAATACTGCCGACTACTGCAATGTTTGGCATATATCTCATCTCCTTACTTCGTTGTATTTCGTTCTATAATTTCAATCGGTAAACGATAATGTTCGGTTTCTAATTGATTTCCTTCCATTTGCTCTAGCAATAATTCTGTTGCAATTCGTCCCATTTCATAAATAGGTTGTGCAACTGTTGTAAGAGATGGATACATCATTTCTGTTAAAGAAATACCATCAAATCCAATAATTTGTAAATCATCTGGAATGGAAATTCCTTTTTGTAATGCCGCTTTCACTACCCCAATGGCAATCAAATCATTTCCAGCTACAATGCCATCGATATGCGGATACTCTTCTAACAATTCCATTGCCACACGTTCGCTATCTGCTGGATCAAACGTACTTTCTGCAATCATATAAGAAAGCCCATATTGCGTAATAACATCTATAAAACCTTCAAAACGCTCATTTGCTGTACTCACATCGCGCGGTCCACGAATATGCGCAATATGTTGACACCCTTTTTCTAACAGTAACTTTGTTGCTTCTTGACTTCCCGCATAGTTATCTGCATATACCGTCGGAATACGTTCATTAAACATGCGGTCAATTGCCACAACTGGCACAGACAAGTTCATGTAATTCATACTATTTTGTGGGTTCGTAGCCACAATAAACCCATCAACATTATTTTGTCTGAGCACATCAATATATTGTTTCTCTTTCTCTAAACTTTCATCAGAATTACAAAGTACAACTGTGTATCCTTGCTTATGTGCTACATCCTCTACGGCACGTGCAACTTCTGGAAAGAATGGATTCACGATATTTGGAACAACCAAACCAATTAAGCGAGATTTTTTATTATATAAAGAACGTGCTACTGTACTAGGCTTATAATCCAACAGTTCAATTGCTCGTTCCACTTTTTTTAATGTATCTTCGTGAACATATCCGTTCTTATTTAACACCCTGGAAACGGTCGCAACAGATACTCCCGCTAATTTCGCAACATCTTTAATCGTACTCATTCTCTTCCCTCTCCATTTCATGTAACCGTTTACAGAAAATAATATAACTCATTTACAAAAATACGTCAATCATTTCTAACTAAAAAAGCTTACATGTTATACTCATAATAAAAAAGCATCGCTATATAGCGATGCTTTTTTATTATGAGTACGATACGTTTGTATCCTTTTCCTCTTCTGCTACAGCAGGCTCTTCTGCACCTTTTTTACGATCAGACAGTTTAATCTTCTGTAAGAAAATCGTAAATACAGCACCTACTACAATAAACACTAATCCTGTTAAGAATACAGTATGAAGTGAATCCACTAAAGAATTTTTCAAAATTGGTACGATGCTGTTAGAGAATGCTTCTGGCATTTGTTTTAATGCTTCTGGACTAAAGAGCATAGAATATAAACCTTGTGGGTCCGTATGAATCATATCTTTAAACTTCGTTACCATTTGTCCCGCTTCTTGTGGGAACGTATCCAATACAGGTACTAATTTGTTTGTTAATGTTGTACCTGAAGTATTATTCATAATAGAACCTAAAATCGTAATCCCAAATGTACCACCGATTTGACGGAAGAATTGACTAGATGATGTAACAACGCCAAGGTCTTTTTTCGGGAAGCTTTCTTGCAATGCTAATGTTAAAGTTGGCATAACAAGACCCATTCCTAAACCGATAACCATCATATAAGAAGTTGCGAGAAGCTTACTTGTATGCATATCCATTGTCGTTAGTAGCCAAAATCCACCGGCCATAATGAGCATACCTGTAATAATTTGTGGTTTCACACCAACCTTTAATACAAGCTGACCACCAATAATACTCATCACAATCATCGTAATCATCATTGGTGTCATAATTGTTCCAGATTCAGCCGCACTTACCCCAACAATTCCTTGCATAAAGAATGGTACGAACATAATTGCCCCAAACATTCCAATACTCATAAAAAAGCCGATTGCATTTAATAATGTAAATGTACGGTTTTTAAAGAAATGCATTGGTAAAATTGGTTCTTCCGCCTTTGTTTCAACAATGATGAAGCTTACTATACCAATGATAGCAAGTGCAAATAATCCAATGATTTGCCAAGAATCCCAAGCATAGTCTTTCCCGCCAAACGTTAATGCAAGTAATAAACTCACAACACCGAGAATCATCGTGAAAATACCAGCAAGATCAATTTTAATTGGACCTGTTTGTTTATGTCCTTTTAATCCCATTGCAATAAAGATTGTCGCCAAAATACCGACTGGTAAGTTGATATAGAATACCCATCTCCAGTTGACAGCATCCACAATCCAACCGCCCACTTGCGGTCCAATTACGGAAGCAAGACCATATAACGCTCCAAAGATCCCTTGCCATTTCGCACGTTCTTTACCTGTAAACATATCCCCGATAATAATCATCGCCATTGGCATCATAATACCGCCACCAAGACCTTGAATACCACGGAAAATAATTAACTCAGTCATACCGTTCGCCATACCGCAAAGTGCTGAACCAACCATAAAAATGATTAACCCTGTAATATATACGTTACGACGTCCTAATAAATCCGCTAACTTACCTGCAATTGGTACAACTGTCGTTGAGGTTAGCATATATGCTGTTGTTAACCATGTCATTAAGCTTAATCCGCCTAGTTCTCCAACAATACGAGGCATTGCTGTACCGACAATTGTTCCGTCTAATGCAGCAAATAACATCGCGATTACTAAACCGATTAACAACAGCTTTCTATTCTGATTTTCTTGTTGTTCCATGTAATCTCCTCAATTCTATTTAGTTTGTCTCTTTTTTCTCAGATTCCCCGCAAATAATTGCTTCTAACTTTTCAAATAAACGTAATAAATCTTCTCTCTCTTGTAATTCTAACTGTGAGAAATATTTTGCAATATGCTCATTACGAGCAGACATTGCCTCGTTTACTACATCTTTCCCCTTCTTCGTCAGCTCAATTACAACAACACGGCGATCCTCTTTGTCATGGTAGCGCAGTACCAACTCTTGATCGATTAACCGATCAATCATCACTGTAATTGCACTTGGTTTCACATACATTTTCTTTGCCAATTTTGTTGCTCTTGATGCACCGTAATGGTCTAAAATTTTTAAAATATAAAACTGCGGTGGTGTAAGTCCTGATGCTTGCATTTGTTCTAGTAGCTCCGTTTGCATTTTCTTTCCTATAGAGAATGTTAAAGCCTGAATTCTATCAATGTGAGTCATATCATTTGGCATGTTATCCACCTCTTATTTAAACAATGAAATATTTAACGTATTTAAATATTAAACCCTATAATTAATTCCGTCAACAATTATATTTCACGAAAACGTTTACATTTTTATCATAAAGTTGTATAATTTATGACGACATTAATAGTGAATGTCACGGAGAGTTAGCGTATACGGCTATGGAACATAGAAAGAGTGCCTTTCTGTATTTCATGGTCTTTTTTATTTTCCATGATATAAAATGTTTTCAATAAAACTTCTATAAAGATAAAATAAAATTTTACTTAGTGGGAACAAAAACTGAAGTAAAGAAATAAAATAGCTCCTAGCATTCAGATATATGCTAAGAGCTATTTTTTATTTATGTCTAGTGATATTGTCTTGCCAACTATAACAATCATTTCCCTTCTATTTACAACATTACCTTTATTAAAACATCTACTGAAACATTTTCACAGCAACAGCCAACAGCACCGAACTAGCAAATCCACCTAAACAAATCAAACTTACGCTCTGACTATATGATAAGTTTTGAAATCCTTTCATTTCTTTCTTCCTCCCATTCATTCCCTTTGATGATTTTATTGTATCAATGGAAGAAATTCTATAACATCGATTTTCCTAACAACTGTCTTACAATAATGTAAGGTTCCTTCCTCATCAAAAAAACAGACAGCATTTCTGCTGTCTGTTACTTTACGATCATCACCGGACATTTCACTCGTTTTGCTATTTTATGACTTACACTTCCAAGCACCATTTCTTGCAATGTATTTAATCCTCTGCTCCCCACTATAACAAGATCAATGTCTCCTGTATTTACATATTGCACAAGTGTATTTCCTGGATCACCATGCAAAATCGTAATCTTATAGGAGACCTCTTCTTGCTGTAATAAAGCTTCAATTTCTTTTAATCTATCTTTTCGACTAGCTGAGATTGTCTCTATATCTGTTTGTCCGTGTATAATATCTGATTTTGCCGTTCTATTGTCTACAACATATACAACTTCAACGTTTACTTCCTTACTAAATTTAGCAATATATGCGGTATGTTTTGCTGCACGTATTGCATGTTCTGACCCATCACATGCTAGTATAATTTGCTTGTACATATGCTGAAGCCCCTTTCATCATCATACTCGTATTATAATACAAAAAGAACCCTTTCGGTCCTCAGAAAAGGTGCTTCCTATTTAACGAACAGCTTGTTTCGCCAATTTTGTAACAAGCTCTGAACTACACTCATTTAATCCCGTTATCTTTACTTTTACACCATTTCGCTCATACTTCATCACAACTTTATCAACTGCGCCTACAGCTGAATCATCCCATACATGTGCATGTGTGAAGTTAATTTCTATTTCCTTTACATCTTCTTTAAACTGAAATGCATTTATGAATTCTGTAGTAGATGCAAAAAAGAGTTGTCCATGAATGGCATATACTTTTTTCTCACCAACATAAGAATGTTTCACGTGAATCTTTGCCATGTTGAATGCAAATAAAACCGCACTTATTACTGTACCAATCATAACACCAAGAGCTAGATTATGTGTAACAAGAACAATTGCAACTGTTACAATCATAACAAATGCATCGCCTTTCGGAACTTTATGAAGAGTAAATACAGAGTTCCAATCAAATGTCCCGATAGCAACCATAATCATAACTGCAACTAATGCTGCCATTGGGATATTGACAACATAGTCACCGAGAACGAAGAGCAATACAATTAAAAATCCACCTGCTACAAATGTTGATAAGCGACCACGACCACCGGATTTCATATTAATAATAGATTGTCCAATCATTGCACACCCTGCCATTCCACCAAAGAAACCAGCAACAATATTGGAAATTCCTTGTCCACGCGCCTCTTTATGCTTATTGCTAGGTGTATCTGTCATATCATCTAAAAGAGATACTGTTAATAGTGATTCTAGTAAACCTATAACAGCTAACATAATCGAATACGGTAAAATAATAGCTAATGTTTCTAATGTAAATGGCACATCTGGAATACTGAAAAACGGTAATTCAGTTGGTAAACTTCCCATATCACCAACTGTACGTAATTGAAAACCGCCTAGCAGCGCAATACTTGTCACGACAATAATAGCAATAAGTGTAGAAGGCACTGCTGTTGTAATACGTGGAAATAGATAAATGATTGCGAGTCCTAATGCTACTAACGCATACATCTGCCAGTTTGCACCTTGAAAGTGTGGCAATTGTGCTGTAAAAACTAAAATTCCTAACGAATTTACAAATCCACTCATAACAGAACGCGGAACAAATTTCATAAATGAACTTAGCTTTAACACTCCAAAGATAATTTGAACAACACCGGTTAAAATTGTTGTAGCAAACAAATACTGCAAGCCATAATCTTTTACAATTGTCACCATTAACAATGCCATCGCCCCTGTTGCAGCAGAAATCATTCCCGGCCTTCCGCCAACAAATGCAATTGTCACAGCAATACAAAAAGCAGCGTATAATCCAACCATTGGATCTACCCCTGCAATAACCGAAAAAGCAATTGCTTCAGGAATTAAAGCTAATGCGACGACAATACCTGATAACACATCCCCCTTCACATTGGAAAACCATTCAGTTTTTATAGTTTGTAACAAGATAACACTCCTCTACTTTTCTTATTTTTTGATTTTCTCCGTAAGAAAATCGGGCCGATTGCACGAGTGCTATTATATAACGAATGTCAGATTTTTTTCTATGAAAAACTTTCCCAAATACAAAAGACGCTGCATCATGCAACGTCTTTTCTCTTAATGTCCACCGTGTCCCCCACCACTTTCTTGAACAATCTCTAACTTCTCGTCAAGTATTCCTTGCGTTTCAAACGAGATATTCTCTGTATTTCCTAATAGGAAACCGTGGTTATATGGCCCGAGCGTTGGATCATCTTTAAATTTTGGTTGAATCGTAGCTAATAAATCATATACTGGCTGTGAAAACGGCGCTCCAGCAATTGCTAAATCGAGAGTTTCTGTTGAAACAAATGATACGCCGTGCCCTAGTTGGTTCTCTTTGTGAGTCGCTGGCCATATTGTTTGTGATGTTAATATTGCCATTTGAACGGTATCATTCGTATTTAACCTTGTTATATTTTTTAAACTTGTTGTTAATAAATCATTAGATGCTCCTGCATTCATTCCTTTCTGTGCCATCGCTCCATGATCCATCTTCATATCTTTCTGGTGCTCACTCTTCCTTTCTTTTGTATCTTCATTCTTTTTTTGTTCCGTACTCGCTTGCCCACACGCCGCAAGTCCAAGTGCAGCAACTATTGTCATACTCAAAAATTGAGCTGCTTTTTTCACTATACCGCCTCCATATTCGTCACGTTTAAGCCTATATACTTTACCGAAAAGTGAAGTAAATCAAGGTTCTTGCTTTACTATGTCATTGCCAATCAGTATGTGAAAAAGCTTAAGAGAATTTCTCTTAAGCTTTTTCGCACATTATTTTCTCTACAAAAGTTTATTCACCAATTAACTCAATTGTTTCCGTAATTTTTATACTATCCTTCACAGATTGAACAATCGTACAATTCTTCACCGCAAGCTCTAACGCTTTTTCTAACTGTACCTGTGTAATTCCTTCTGCTTTTATTTTATAGTGCAAATGAAGGCTTTCTACCGGCCTCGGTAAAACTTCGCTTCTTCCAATTTCAGTTTCAATTGTAAACGTATCGTATGTAATACGCTTCTTTTCTAAAATTGTCCGAAATACAATTGCACTGCACCCTGCAATAGAGGAAACGAATAACTCTAACGGTGTATATCCACTTTCTTTTCCAATAGACAATTGACCATGTGAAAGTTCTGCCTCCATATCATCATGCTTGATTGTTAGTTTCATACGTTGTTCCCAACTCCACTTTCGTAATTTGCTGCCGCTTCTTATTTATATAATAATACACGTAACAGAAAATGATAAATGGAATGCCGCAATATAGCGCCATACGCTGTTCTGGAATGAATGCTAAACTAATAACAACAATGCTGTTTGTAATTAACGCTAAAATAGGAACAATTGGATATAACGGTGTTCTATATTTTAAATCTTCTACTTTCCCGCCTTGCTTTACATACTGACTTCTAAATCGAAGTTGTGATAAAGCAATGATAATCCAACTTGCAACTGCAGATAAACCAGCAACAGATAATAAGTAAATATATACTGTATCCTCTGCCAAAAAGCTTGTTAGTAAAGATAATGCCGCTACTGCAATTGTAACTACTAATGCCGTAATCGGAATACCGCGTTTATTTACCTTTTTGAAGGAAGTTGGTGCCATTCCTTCATTTGCAAGTGACCATAGTATACGCGTCGCCGCATATAATCCTGAATTTGCTACAGATAATAACGCAGTGATAATAACGAAGTTCATAATATCTGCTGCATATGGAATACCGATCTTATCAAATACAACAACGAATGGGCTTTCAATAATCCCTGCATCTTTCCATGAAATTAAACCTACTAAAATCGTCATTGTTAAAATAAAGAACAACATAATGCGCCATACTGTATTACGAATTGCACGTGGGATTGTTTTTTCCGGTTCTTGACTCTCTCCTGCTGCAATCCCTATTAACTCTGTTCCTTGGAAGGAAAAATTAACTGTAATCATTGTAAGAAGCACAGCAGCCAGCCCATTCGGGAATAATCCACCATCGCTCACAAAGTTAGAAAAAAGAGGCGTTGCTTCTTTTCCGTCATACGGTAAAAAACCAAATAACGCACTACCACCAAGAACAACAAATGCAATAATTGTAATTACTTTAATACTTGAGAACCAAAATTCTAATTCAGCATAACTCTTTGCTGAGATAGCATTTGACATATATAAAATAACTCCAAATACAAGACACCATACCCAAACATCTACAGTTGGAAACCATCTTTTCATCATTAAGCCGATAGACGTTAACTCTAAACCAACTGTAACTGCCCATCCAAGCCAATAAAGCCATCCAATCATAAATCCTGTTCCTGGACCGATAAACTTTGTCGCATATTTTTGGAAAGAACCAGAAACCGGCATCGCCACCGTTAGCTCACCAAGGCAAAGCATTGTTAAATACATAATAAATCCACCGACTAAATAAGAAAGGATCGCTCCTCCTGGTCCTGCTTGGTTAATGGTATATCCTGATCCAAGAAAAAAACCTGTTCCGATTACACCTCCAAGTGCAATCATAAATAAATGTCTACTCTTCATCGTACGATGTAATTTCTCATTTGTTGTTTGCTGCATCGTAATCCTCCCCTACAACTACCCTCTATCTCTTTTTAAAATTTTCTGATAATAAAAATATACACGAAAGCGGTTACAATTTCTATATAAAATTAAAACTTTTCTGATAAAATATAATGTTTTTTCATCTACCTTACAATTACACTACTAAAAAAAACGAATATCTTCCAAATCCCAACTTTTAAACTATGTAAAAAACATAAAAAAACTCTCACATCTTATTTCATGTAAGAGTTAACGGCTTTCTAATTTCCTAGATACAAGTGATAAACTGTAGTTGACAACAAAATACATACAAGCAACAAGTAGTAATGTAGGAATCATATAGTTTACGTTTTGTCCATTAATAATTTGGGCATTATGCATGAGTTCTGGCAAGGAGATAACAACCGCTAGTGACGTATCTTTTAATAACGAGATAAATTGACTGACGAGCGGTGGTACCATTCGTCTCAATGCTTGCGGTAAAATAATATGCCAAAGTGCTTGTATATATGATAATCCAGACGCGCGCGCTGCTTCAATTTGTCCTTTTTCAATCGATAATAAACCACTGCGAACAATTTCTGATATCATCGCTGCTTCAAATATCGTTAAAGCAACAATTGCTGCCGTTGTAATCTCTAATTTCAGCCCAGCTTCTGGGAGTGCAAAATATGTAAAGAAGATGATTAAAAGCAGTGGTAAATTTCGAATAATTTCAACGATAAAAGCTAGTAACTGTGATACGACTGGTATTTTTGCATATCGTAAAGTTCCCACTATACTACCAATAATAAAACTAAGTAAAATCGCTACAACAGCTATTTCTAATGTAACAAGTAGCCCTTTTAATAAAAATAAAATATGATCGCCTGTATAAGCACCTCGAAAATCCATTTACACCGCTCCTTTCGCTAAGCGTTTCTCAAAATAACGCACAAGCATACTAAGCGGTACAGTCAATAGTAAATAAAACATACCAACAAATATATATACATCAAATGTAACAAATGTTCTTGTTGAAATCAAATCCCCTTGATACATCAAATCTGCTCCAGCAATAATGCCAAGGATAGATGAGTTCTTTACTAAATTGAGAAATTGATTACCTAATGGCGGAATTACTATTTTAATAGCTTGTGGTAAAACGATATAATACATCGCTTGCACGTACGTTAAGCCAGAAGAACGTGCTGCTTCCATCTGTCCTTTCGGAACTGACAAGATTCCAGCTCGAATTGCTTCTGCAATAAATGCGGCTGTATAGATTGTAAGTGCAGCCGTACCAGCAATAAAACCATTTAATGTAACACCCATTACCGGAAAAGCAAAATAAAATATAAACGCAATTAAAACAAGTGGAATATTTCGAATGAATTCTACATAAGCTGCGCCAAACCAATTCAAAACTCGAATGGGTGCAATTCGCATCACTGCCATAATCGTACCAAGAATGAAACTCCCAATCAGTGCAACAATGCTGGACATCACTGTATATTTAAATCCTTCTAGATACAAATCAAGATTGTTTGTAAGAATAGAAAAATCAGGCAAATGCTCCCCCCTCTTTCTTTACAAGAAGAGGATGAGTATCTCTCATCCTCTTACTCTTTCTATACTTTACTTCTCTGGCTTTTCACCAATCCATTTTTCATATAATTTATCATATTCTCCATTTGCTTTCATCTCTTTTAACAAATCATTAATTACCTTTGTTAAATCTGTTGCTCCTTTTTGAACAGCAATTCCATACGGTTCATCCGTGAAAATTTTTCCAACAACTTGATAATTTGTATCTTGTTTTGCCATACCGTATAAAATCGCATTATCTGTTGTAAGGACATCACCTTTCCCTGCTTTTAATGCTGTAAATGCTTCACTATAATTTTCAAATTCTAGCACCTTTGCTTCTGGTGATTTTTTACGAATATTTTGGGTAGAAGTTGATCCCTTTACCGCCAATACTGTCACACCGCTTTTCACATCATCAATACTCTTGATTTTGCTCCCTTTTTTCACAAGTAACGACTGTCCTGCTTTAAAATATACATCTGAAAAATCAACTTCTTTTTTACGATCTTCTGTAATTGTCATCGTTGCGATAATCGTATCAATATCGCCGTTTTTCAACATTGGAATACGTGTTTTAGACGTCACTTCTTTTAATTCTACTTTACTCTCGTCCCCTAGAATTTTTTTCGCAAGCGCTTTGGCTATGTCAACATCAAACCCTTCTACCTTCCCTGTTGCAGGGTCTTTCAATCCAAATAAGTTTGTATCATTCTTAACTCCGACTACTAATTTCCCACGCTTTTTAATTTGATCTACCACTTTTCCGCCCGAAGTTTCCTTCCCGCAACCTGCTACGATCAGAGTAAATAAACATGAAAATACAATTAAAACGAACAGTTTCTTCATCTTAAACATAAAACCCCTCCTCTAATGGTTTAACACTCGACTTAAAAATAATCGTGCTCTTTCTTGCTCTGGGTTTGCAAAGAAGTTCACTGGCTTTGTATCTTCAATGATTTGTCCTTCATCCATGAATATAATACGATCTGCTACTTCACGTGCAAATCCCATTTCATGTGTCACGACAACCATCGTCATCCCTTCCTTTGCTAAGGTTTTCATAACATCGAGCACTTCACCAATCATTTCTGGATCAAGTGCAGAAGTTGGCTCATCGAATAACATAATTTCTGGTTTCATTGCTAATCCCCTTGCGATTGCTACCCGTTGCTGTTGTCCTCCAGATAGTTGCTGCGGATACACATTCGCTTTCTCTGGAATCCCTACTTTTCCCAAATAATACATTGCTGTTTTTTCCGCTTCTTCTTTTGAGATATTATTTACTTTTATCGGTGCAAGTGTAATATTTTGGAGCACTGTTTTGTGTGGATATAAATAAAAATGCTGAAATACCATTCCAATATTTCGGCGTAATTGATTCATATCTGTTTTCCGATTATGTACTTCCACATCTTGTACGACTAATTCTCCTTCTGTAATTGTTTCCAATTGGTTAATGCAGCGGAGCAATGTACTTTTTCCAGACCCTGATGGTCCAACAATTACAACTACTTCACCTTTTTGAACTTGTAAATTAATATTTTTTAAGACTTGAAAGCTACCATAAAACTTATTTACATTACGAAAGGCAATCAATTCTCTTCCTCCTTTCTTCTCTATTTCTACCGTATTTTAACTTGGGGCGATTATTTATAAAGTGAAATTTCTCTGCTTCAAATTTTATTCGGCCATGCAGATAGAAATTCCCATTATTTGAACAATAACGAGCAGATATACTGTCCGTTATTGTTCTACAAGTACCTTATTATGACACTTCTTCTTTCTTATCTTTTCCGTATTCATGCTCCCAAAAATCAGCATTTTTGATTCCTAGCTCCTTTGGATCAAATACAGGATCTTTCCCTTCTTTTTTCTGCTTTTCATAGTCTTTCAGTGCTAGCAGTGCCGGTTTTTGTAAAAGTAAGATTGCAATGATATTGACCCATGCCATAATCCCTACACCGATATCACCAAGAGCCCAAGCAGTTGCTGCTGTTTTGACACATCCGTAAAATACAACGCCTAAGAAAACAATTTTTAAAACAATTGACATCCATGGACGATCTTTATCACGATTTAAATAAGTAATATTCGTTTCTGCAATGTAGTAATACGCCATAATTGTTGTAAAAGCAAAGAATAATAGGGAAATTGCAACGAAACCGTTTCCAAATCCAGGGAATACAGATTCAACTGCTGCCTGTGTGTACCCTGGTCCTGGTTCTGCACCATTCAATTTATTTACAATGAAATTTTTTCCGCTTGCATCAAATACGTTATACATGCCTGTAATAATCATCATAAATGCTGTTGCTGAACAAACAAATAATGTATCAATGTAAACGGAAAATGCTTGCACAAGGCCTTGCTTTGCTGGATGAGATACTTCAGCAGCAGCAGCAGCATGTGGCCCAGTTCCTTGACCAGCTTCATTCGAATAAATACCACGTTTTACTCCCCAAGAAATTGCTAAACCGATAATTCCTCCAAAAGCAGCTTCTAATGCAAATGCACTTTTTATAATTAACATAAATGCTTCAGGCAACTTTTCAATATTCATAAACACAATTACGCAAGCAACAAGTATATATCCAACCGCCATAAATGGCACAACAACCTGTGCTACGTTAACAATACGCTTAACCCCACCAAAAATAATAAGTGCTAATACAACAACTAATACTGCTCCTGATACAGATGGATTAATACCAAAAGCTGTTTCCAAACTCAAAGCAATACTATTCGCTTGCACACCTGGGAGTAACATTCCTGTTGCAAGAATGGTCGCAGCGACAAACACGAGTGCATACCACTTAACCCCTAATCCCTTTTCAATATAGTAAGCCGGGCCACCGCGGAATTGGCCTTGATGCTTCGTCTTGTATATTTGAGCAAGTGTCGATTCCACATAAGCAGATCCTGCCCCTAAAAATGCTACAGCCCACATCCAAAAGACAGCTCCCGGACCACCAAATGCAACCGCTGTTGCTACACCAGCAATATTCCCTGTTCCAACGCGCCCAGATAAAGAAAGTGCTAACGCTTGGAAAGAAGAAACACCTGCTTCTGATTTTTCTCCTTGAAATGTAAGTCTCACCATTTCACCTACATGCCTAACTTGTAAAAATCTCGTTCGAATTGAAAAATATAAACCTACTCCTAAACATAGATAAACAAGTGCGGGACTCCATACAATATTATTTAGCCAAGTAACGAAAGCTTCCAATCTATTCCCCCTCCTTTTCATTTTATAAAGAATATTCAGAATATATGAAAATTATAAAGGTATCTAAAGTCTATGACAATATTATTTTGATAAAACAAACATATTTTTGTATAAAAAAACAAAGTATATATTCGAGTTATATACTTTGTTACGTTGCATGTGTATTATATATTCACAATTACTTCCTGCTTTATAATTCTTACATAAATGGCATCTGCTAGTTTTTGAAAATGTACTGGCATTTCTTTTCCTTTGAATTTTTTCTGAATCGTACCATACAAACCAATATCACGAAGTCGCAAAAATAGTGGTAGCGATTCATACCAACTTTCCTCTAATTGATGTTCTAACTCGTAACCTTTTCGTAGTACTTGCAGTTGTTTACGTGCAAACAATGTTTTCTCTTGTTCAGTCCATGCGGTTGAAAGAACGGAATAATAGATAACCATCGCCAAATCGTGAATAAAGTAATTATAAGTCGCGTCATCAAAATCAAAAATCGTTAACTCTTTCCCATCATAATGAAAATTCCCTTGATGAATATCACCATGCATAAGACCAAACGTTCTTTTTTCCATTGGAAGGGCCTTTATCTCTTCCATTAATATATAAGCTATATTTTGCACCTTTTCGTCATCTAGCTCATCAATAATTGCTTTTTCTTCTACTTCCCACGTATCTCGATATTCCGTTTTTGGATAATCAATTGTAAGACGATGAAGTTGACCAATCGCTTTTCCCCATGCCTCAAAAAGTTCGTTTTCCCAATAAATCGATGTATCTCCTTTTACTCGTTCTCCTTTAGCATATGCAAATAAAGAAGCGTAAAAGAAAGTTCCATCTACTGTTCGTATTCCTTCTACAAGTTTTCTAGATTCTGAATAATATGGTCCAGCAATCTTAGCCCCATGCTCTTTGAGATACTGTAAAAAGTCTAATTCTGCTTCCACTTGTTTTTCAGATCGATGAGAAGAATGCGTTAATCTTAATACGTAAGATACTCCACTTTCATCCTTTGCATGAAAAATATAATTTTCAAAATCACCAAGCGGATTTTCTTCAACTGTAACATTAAATCTTCTTGCAGCTTCTTCTAGAATTTTATTGGTAAAAACTCGTTCTACAGCTATTTCCATATGTAGCCCTCCTTTATGTATCTCTACATTTAATTCGCCATAAATATGGAAAATACTTCTATGAATATAATTAAAAAACTCTGCCGCTACCTAGAAATAGAATCTACATCTTTCAAAACAGTCCCTTCTTTCTTGTAGAAAATATATTTCCTCTATTATCCAACAAAAAACCGGCACTGGTAAAATGGAAGAACTTCCACTAGCCAATCACCGGTTATGTACTACACCTAAAAAGGCAAGACACAATACTAGCATAAATCGCCTTTCATAAACTTCCTATTCATCAAATGGTGTAATTGTACATACCATCGGACGTAACCTTTATAGTACAAAAGGTATATATGAATGGTGAAATTTACTCCTGAAGTAAAAATAAAAATGTTATATAGCGGTATTTTAAATTAAAAAGAGGTTGTATGCTCTGGGCATACAACCTCTTTTTTCAATCATTTAGTAAGTCGATACACAATGGATTCATACGGTCTAAGTACAAGGTTTCTAATATCTTCACTTAAATCCTCATAATTTGATATTAATATTTCTTGCTTCATTCCAGTTAACTGAACATCTGGTACGGAATATGTGAGTGTTTCCCCATAAAAATTATTTACAACCAACAATACTTCATTATCTAACGTGCGTGTATACGCCCAAATATTAGGGTGATTTACATCTATAATTTCATATTTACCCTTTGTAATGACATCGTATTTCTTTCTAAGTTTAATTAGCCTTTTATAGTGATAGAAAATAGATTGTTTATCTTCAAGCGCCTTTTTTACATTAACTTTTTTATAATTATCTGCAACTGAAATCCAAGGTGTATTTGTTGTAAATCCCGCATTTTCTTCTTCATTCCACTGCATAGGTGTCCGCGAATTATCACGAGATTTTTGCTGTAGGATACCAATGATTCCTTCATTTGACATCCCTTCTCCCCACTTCATTTCATAAATATTTAAAGATTCTACGTCGCGATACTTACTAATATCATCAAAGTCCGGATTCGTCATCCCAATTTCTTCACCTTGATAAATATAAGGTGTCCCCTGTAACATATGCAGCGCCGTTCCTAACATTTTTGCAGATTCATTTCGGTACCGTTTATCATCACCAAAGCGAGAAACAATACGTGGTTGATCATGATTACACCAAAATAATGCATTCCAGCCCCCACCCTCTTGCATCTCGGTTTGCCACTTCGACATGAGTTCTTTTAATTTCACAAAATCAAAATCCGCTTTCGTCCACTTGTCACCATTTGGGTAGTCTACTTTTAAATGATGAAAACTAAATGTCATACTTAATTCACTGCGCTCTGGATTTGAGTATTTAATACAATTATCGATTGTCGTCGATGACATTTCTCCAACTGTAATGACATCTTTTTCGGCAAATACTTCATGGTTCATCTCTTGTAAATATTCATGAACACGTGGTCCATCTGTATAATATTTACGTCCATCACTTGTAGCCGATGTTCCTTCATCATCTAAAAAATGCTGTTCTTTTGAAATTAGGTTAATGACATCCAGCCTGAATCCTCTAACACCTTTTTCAAGCCAAAAACGCATCATGTCGTATACTTCTTTTCGTAGCTGTTCATTTTCCCAATTTAAATCAGCTTGCGTTTTATCAAATAGATGTAAATAATATTGCCCTGTCTTTTCGTCATATTCCCAAGCAGAACCGCCAAATTTAGATTGCCAATTATTCTTTTCATCGCGCCATATATAAAAATCACGGTACGGGCTATTTTTATCTCCGCTTGCCTCTTTGAACCATTTATGCTCTGTTGAACTATGATTTACAACGATATCCAGCATAATATCAATCTCACGTTTTTTCGCTTCTGCTAGTAGCTCTTCAAATTCCTCCATCGTTCCATAAGACGGATCAATAGAATAATAATCACTTACATCATAGCCATTATCATTTTGCGGTGATTGGTATACCGGTGTTAACCAAATGTAATCCACTCCGAGTTCTTTTAAATAATCTAGTTTCTCTGTGACCCCTTTTATGTCACCGGTCTCTGTGTTGTAGTAACTATTAAAGCTTTTCGGATAAATTTGATAGACAACGCTTTTATGCCAATCTTTCATACTAAACTGCCTCCTACTTCTGTTTTACTCGTTTTGCAAATAACCATGTTAAAACAAATGGAACCACTACCGCAATTACCATACCAACAACAAACATTGGAATCGATTTCGGAATGATAGAAATAAATGCTGGTAACCCGCCAATTCCGATAGCTGGCGCTAATACACCATTTAACGTGATAAACACTGCTGCAATCGCCGATCCCGTAATAGCTGCATAAAACGGAAATTTATTTCGTAAGTTTACACCAAACATCGCTGGCTCCGTAATACCGAAGTACGCCGAAATTGCTGATGTAGACGCCATACTTTTATCATTTTGATTTTTGGAAATCCAAAACATTGCAAGCGCTGCACTACCTTGCGCAATGTTAGAAAGTGCAATCATTGGCCAAATAAATGTACCACCACTTTGCGAAATTAACTGTAAATCAATCGCAATAAACATATGATGCATCCCCGTAATGACTAACGGTGCATACAATGCGCCAAATAATACTGCTCCCAAAGCAGGAACTGTTTCGTATACACCAACTAAACCAGCTGTTAATAAATCACCGATATGACGTGTAATTGGACCAATAACTCCTAACGCTAATACACCAGTTACAACAATTGTTGTAATCGGAACAACTAATAATTGAATCGCATTTGGTACACGTTTCTTAAGGAAAATCTCAACTTTACTTAAGACAAATGCCGCTACTAAAATCGGTAAAATTTGTCCTTGATAGCCTACTTTTTCAATTTGGAACAATCCTAAAATATTGAAGTACTCAATTTTTTGTCCATCTAGCCCTGCAGCTGCTTTTCCATAATTCCATGCATTTAATAAATCAGGATGTACTAACATAAGTCCCATAACAATCCCAAGTATCGGACTGCCGCCAAAACGTTTCGTTGCCGACCAGCCAACAAGTGCTGGTAAGAATACGAATGCCGTATTGGCCATCATATTAATTAAATCCCACAGTCCCCCTAAGTTTGGGTATACTTCTAATAAATTTTTGCCATCAAAAAATAAATCCTTTGCACCTAATAAGTTATTAATTCCCATTAATAAACCAGCTGTTATAATCGCCGGTAAAATCGGCATAAATACGTCAGAAAATACTTTGACAAACTTTTGAAGCGGATTCAATTTTTGATTCCCTGAATCTTTTACATCTGCTACCGTGGATTCTTCCATACCTGCAAGCGTTATCAATTCAGCGTATACACGATCTACATCTCCTGGACCAATAACGATTTGAAATACCCCAGCGTTATGAAACGCACCTTTCACTAAAGAAACCGCTTGCAGTTTTTCGCTATCTATTTTACTTTCATCCTTCAAAGCGATGCGTAGTCTTGTTACACAGTGCGCTGCTTGTTCAATATTTTCTTTCCCACCAATATATTGCAGCACTTCTTCTGCTGTCTTACGATAATCCTTCCCCATATTCCGTCCCTCTTTTCTTTTTTTGATACCGTTTACAAATACATATTAACTGGTATATATAAGTTAGTCAACACTCGTATATACGAGTTGGTGGAATTTTTTTCATTTGGTCTCAAAATATACAAAATAAAGAGATGAAACACTGCACTGTTTCATCTCTTTATTTTCTCCGCGCCACATCAGAAAAATGAAAAATATCTAAACGGTGACGTGATTCTGTATATTCAAATTGACTACCATCATAAAGATGCGTAAAGTTTTTTACAACAACAACATAATCTGTTCCATTCAAATCCAAATAATTCCGATCATCATCTGTACAAGGTTGCACTTCAATAACACGCTGTGCATAACTAATATGTAATCCTAATTCCTTCTCAATGTATTTATAAATCGATTTCTCAGCAATTTCTTTCGTTAATCCAGGAATATGTTCAGATACGAAATAGTTTACATCTAGAATCACGTTTTCCCCATCAATATTTCGAACACGTTTAATATGATCTACCTTCGTTTTCGTCTTTACATTTAATAATTTAGCTATTTCTTTCAGTACTAAAAATTGTTCCATCTCTACAACACTTGTTATACATTGGCGCCCTAAACGTTCATTTTCCTCTTGAAAACTCACAATACCACCAAAGTTAAATTCAATATTTTTTCGCTTTAAAACAAAAACGCCTTTGCCATGTATTTTCTGTACATATCCACGTTCCTGTAATAAATCGACTGCTTTCCTTACCGTCCCTCTACTTGCTTCATACTGCTTCATCAATTCTGTTTCAGATGGGATTTTACATCCCTCTTTTAATTTACGATTATCAATTGAATCACTTATCTCCGTATAGATTTGTTCATACTTACTCATCATTTTGAATAACCCCTTGTCACCTTCTATTTCTACTTGTATTATAGCATGACATAAAATCATTCCAATCTCTCACTTATTTTCCAGTACAAGAAATATCTATATAAATATTTAATCATCAATCCGCATTTTTATAAATTTTTTTCATATTTTTCTTTTCATTCTAAAAAACATGTAGTATACTAACTTCAAAATCAGAGGAGAAAGGGAGCAAAGAACTATGCTTACAAATAATACAACTGTAGTTACATTTGCACAAAAACATCATCATCATACGTAAACCCTTGAAACCTAGCGGAAAAATTCACGCGTAGGTACAAGGGTTATTCCCATTGTACCTACGCTTTGGCAAAGAGCCATGTAGGTATTTTTTATCTACATGGCTCTTTTTTATTTTCAAAAAACGTTAGTAAAAAGATGATGAATAAGCAAAACTACTACAAAGGAGATAGACAAACATGGAAACGAAAAAATGGGGTTTATGGATTTTAACAGCATTTGTTGTGGGAAATATGGTTGGCGGTGGCGTATTTATGCTCCCAGCAAATTTAGCGCGAATATCAGGTCCGATGGGATCGACACTTGCATGGACGATTACAGGACTTGGTGTATTTATGATTGCACTTGTATTTGGAAACCTTGCAGTGCGTAAACCGGAGTTAAAAGCTGGCCCACAAAGTTACGCACAAGCAATGTTTACCTCTCAAAAGGCAGGTAAAGTTGCTGGATATAGTATGGCATGGGGATATTGGGCTGCTAACTGGGCTGCAACAGCTTCTGTTATTATTTCATTTGCAGGATATTTGTCTACATTCTTCCCAGTTTTACAAAGTAAGCAAGTTCTTTTTTCACTAAACGGGTTTTCACTAGAACTTGGAAAAGGTTTAACATTTGCTATATGTAGCATCATGCTATGGGGAATTCAATATATCCTTTCTCAAAACATCGATAGAGCGGGCAACATGAATCTCCTTGCAACGATTGCAAAGATTATCGGATTTACAATGTTCATCGTCATTACATTATTTATTTTTAACGCCTCTAATTTTGGTGATGGCCAAACATTTATGAATGAGGCTGGAAAATCGATTCCATTAGGCGGACAAGTAAATGCTGCTGCTATTGCAACTCTTTGGGCATTTATAGGAATTGAGTCAGCAGTTATGCTGTCTAATCGCGCAAAATCACAGCGTGATGTGAAAAAAGCAACGATCTTTGGATTAATTATTGCACTTCTTATTTACATGGCAATTACCCTACTTACAATGGGTGCTCTTCCGCAAGATGCCTTAAAAGAATCACAAAAACCATTGGTGGATGCACTAAACCTAGCAATTGGTAATAAAGGTGCTTACATTATGGCACTACTTGCACTTGTATCATTATTCGGATCTACTGTAGGGTGGATTGTTGTTAGTTCAGAAGTACCTTATCAAGCAGCGAAGAATGGACTTTTCCCTAAGTTTTTTGGAAGAACAAATAAAAAAGGAAGCCCTTCAAAATCATTGCTTGTTACAAATATTATGACTCAAATTTTCTTATTTTCAACAATCTCTGGCACTGTTTCAGAAGCATATAATTTTGCCATTGTTGTTGCAACTTTAGCCTATTTAATTCCATACCTTGTTTCTACCTTGTATCAATTAAAACTAGTTGTTACAGGGGAAACATACGATATAACACCAGGATCTCGAGTAAAAGATGGAATCATTACCGTACTTGCATTTCTATATTCTCTTTGGGTTATTAAAACTGGAACAGCTGATTTAAAAACATTTTTCTTAGGAATTGGATTATTTGTATTAGGACTTATTCTTTATCCCATTTTGATGAAAAATTCGTCTACTCCCGTTTCAGAACAACCAAATAACAAAGCAAGCTAATACGAATACAAAAGAAGCTGTGAGAACCCTCCAAATACACTGGATTGTTCGCTGACAGCTTCTTTTATTTCTAAATAATTATTAATTACTTTTATGTTGCTCCATATGATAGACTTCATAAAAATAAAAAAACAGACTGCAATAGTCTGTTTTTTACCATAGTTTTTTGTATGCTTACCTACGTCTTTTATTAAAATCCCCCATATGGAGGATATGGATACTGCGCTGGATAGGTTGCTGGGTAAGATACTGGATATGGCGCTGGATAGGATACCGGATATGGTGCTGGGTAATATCCGCCACCGCTCGTTAAAGCTCCTGCTGTAAGTCCCCCTACCAAACCACCCGCAAAACTTCCTGGAAAAAATGTGCTTCCTCCCCATCCGCCACCATGATGATGACCGCTATGATGATTGTGATGATATCCTCCATGATTTCTTATGTCATGCATTTTATCTTCATCTCCTTTTATACTGATTATTTACTACTATACGCAGAACAAATGAGGAAAACATGAGTACTTGTTCTTCCGCGTTCATCAATATGTGCTGTATGAATAATAAGGATAGTCCTGATAATCCGTATAGTATGGATAATCTGAGTAATATGGATAACCATATCCACCATAACCAAACCCACCAAACGGACGACTTACTCCGTTCATGTCATTCACACTCCTTTTTATACAAAAAATGGAACAATATACCTTATGTAGGACAAATGCGGAAGACATGGGCAAAATGTCTAGATTGGTACAAAAAAATAAAACGTTTTATAATAGAAATGTTAGATTACAGCTTCCATATAAGAATCCTATATTTAAGAAAGAATAGGTGAAATGTATACAGATGAAAAATCCTATCGTTCAATTATTATTTGTATTTACACTTGTATCCATCGTTCTGTTACTTATGGATACATCTATTATCTCACTATACACTTTTGTCGGCGTACTATGGTCTATCACAATAGTAGGAATTTCCTTCGTTATTTTTATTGAAAACCGTTCCCCGCAAAGTACGTTAGCATGGTTTTTAGTATTAGCACTTCTTCCTGTTGTCGGTGTACTTTTGTATTCTCTTTTTGGCCGAAGTCGCTGGAGAAGAAAGAAGCATCTACATCGTTCAGAAGAGCAAAGAAAATTATTCCGTGAGATTTTAGAAGGAAAGCGTCTAGATTTATCATTCACTTCCTCATTAAGTGAGCGCTCTACTTATTTAACACAGGTTGTACAAAAATTCGGTGGTGGTCCTGTTGCCAATAATACAACAACAAAACTCTTAACAAATGGGGATCAAACCTTTACAGACATTATACAAGTTATTGAAAATGCTACACATCATATACATATTCAATACTACATTTATCGAGCAGATGAAATCGGTACAAAAATTCGAGATGCATTAATAAAGAAAGCAAAATCCGGTGTAACCGTACGCTTTCTTTATGATGGACTCGGAAGCAATTCATTACGAAATCGTTTCTTACAGCCCATGAAAGATGCAGGAATTGAGGTTGTGGAATTTGATCCCATTCTTTCATCATGGCTACTTGAAACAGTAAATTATCGTAACCATCGTAAAATTGTCATTGTAGACGGAGAGATTGGTTTTACAGGTGGACTCAACGTTGGCGATGAATATCTTGGTCGTTCCAAAAAATTCCCAATTTGGCGTGATAGCCACTTAAGAATAGAAGGAAAAGCATTGTACAAATTACAGGCAATATTTCTAGAGGATTGGCTCTATGCCTCTAGTGGTTTAAATACTTATTCTTGGGATCAATTTATGAATACAAAATACTTTCCGGGTAAAGAAAATTCTCATGCAGAAGGTGCTGTTCAAATTGTAGCAAGTGGACCAAGTTCAGATGATACAAGCATTCGCAATACTTTACTTGCTGTTATAGGTTCTGCCAAGAAATCAATTTGGATTGCAACACCCTACTTCATCCCTGATCAAGAAACATTAACATTACTACGTTTAAGTGCAATAGCTGGAATAGATGTCCGCATTCTATATCCAGGTAAAAGTGATAGCATCATTAGTGATCAAGCATCTCAATCATACTTTACACCACTCCTAAAAGCAGGAGCTTCAATTTACAGCTATAAAGATGGTTTTATGCACGCTAAAATTGTACTTGTTGATGATAAAATTGCAACAATTGGCACAGCAAATATGGATGTCCGCAGCTTTGAACTAAATTATGAAATCATTAGCGTACTTTATGAATCCAAGACAGTTCTTGATATTAAACATGATTTTGAAGAAGATTTTAAGCATTCAACTGAAATTAGATGGAAATCATTTCAAAAAAGAAGTATTCGAAAACGTATACTGGAATCCCTAATGCGTCTCATATCACCTTTATTATAATTACAAAAAAAGTAATCAAAATAAATTTGGTTACTTTTTTTCTTTTATTATGGCACATTCCTCCTCCTCTCCTTTTCTTTGCATACCATATTAAAACAAGTTATCATAAGATGTATTGTTTACTTTATGAAAATAATGTTAGGTGGGAAATACATGTTAGAACAATTTCATATACATGCTGATTTAAAACAGCAATTAGCAACGATTCACGACAAAAATAAGCAAGCAGCTGGTGAAAATACACATTTAATTGGAACAAAAATGTACAAAGCATCGGATAATAGCATTATTGAAGATGCAATTACAGCACTTCTGCTTGGTAAAAATATTCTACTGAAGGGACCAACCGGAAGCGGAAAAACAGTCCTTGCAGAAACTCTCTCTTCCTTATTCCAAAAACCAATGCACAGTATTAACTGTTCGGTTGATTTAGATGTGGAAGGTATTTTAGGATACAATACATTAAAAACAAAAGACGGGGCATCTGAAGTTTCCTTCGTTGACGGTCCTCTTATGAAAGCAATGAAAAATGGGCATTTCCTATATATCGATGAAATTAATATGGCAAAACCTGAAACACTTCCACTTCTTCACGGTGCATTGGATTACCGTAAAATGATTACAAATCCATTTACACAGCAAGTTGTATATGGTGATGAAGAATACCGTGTAATTGCTGCAATCAACGAAGGTTATGTTGGAACAAGTGAATTAAATGAAGCATTAAAAAACCGTTTTGTTATCATTGAAGTTCCTTATATTCAAGGCGATACATTAAAAGAACTATTATTATCCGAATCAAAATTGAAAGACATTGCAACAATTGAAAAGTTTGTGGCATTCGCAAGTGACCTCATGCCACTTGCTCGTGATGGACGCGTAAGTGAAGAAGCAGCAAGTATTCGCGGAATTATCGACGCATGTGATTTAGGCGTATATATTCCTGTTATGCGCGCAATTGAGCGAAGCATTATTGCAAAATTAAATGATGAAACAGAACAAATGACTGTCCGCGAATTAGCAGAAAGCTACTTTTTTGAGGGATAATTCATGAGACAAATTTTTAGTGACAAAAAAATTGATACGTCGCTGTTTCTTCAAATGGAAAATTTAATGTATGCCCTTCTAAAAGAAGACGATGCCTACCTTGAGTATGGCTATAAAGCATACTACGACGAAATAGAAAAAAAGGTTGTCATTAGTCACTTTTGGGATGATCGAAAAGAAGAAGATACCGTAATCGGATTAAAAAGCGAAGTGTTTTTAAAAGCACTTGGTAATAAACATTACTCGGACATGACTTTAATTCGCTCTTATGCAATTGAATTACAAGAATCTCCTCTTAAAAAGTTTTTAACACAATTATTTGTTTTATTAGAAGATTTACGTGTTGAGGAAATCGTGAAAAGCTTACGTCCTGGCACAAAACATATTTTTAAGCGCCGAAAAGAAATGTATCGTAATTACTTCGGCTCACAAAATGAAATAAACCGCGTTCGTAATTATCACGGTGATCGTCTATTTTGTTTATGTTATCTTTCATTAACGAGCGATAAATATGAAATGTTCAACAATGAATATTTCGAGCAAATTGAAGCTATTTTACATGAAGCATTCCAGGCTCGTAATACGGAAGATACAATGTATATTGTTGAAAAAATCCGTTATCGCTTAGAAGGTTTTCTTGAAAATGATATGATTAATAACTACTTTGGACATGCGCCGCTCTATTTATCTGTTATTGCAGAAGAAAAAGATGGGCGCGTAGAAGATTTAGCAAATGATGATACTCAAATCGTAGATGATGAGAATAAAAATAAAATTAATGAAAGCTTCTCGACATGGCATCGTGAAAATAAAAATAACGAAAACGAGAACTTTTTACGCTTTGAATTAGAAAGCGGAACAAAAACAAATATGATGGGTGATACTGCTCGTGAATCAGAAGATGGCGATCAAGCACTTGGTTCTGTACAAGGGACTTCTCAAAAAAGTACGCAATCTAACTTTGATGGTGCTGATACAGAAGAAGCAAGAGCCTCCCATGCTTCTAGTCAAAATGAAGGCATATACGGTAAATATAATGTTGGTGCCTCTCATACATTTAAAGAAGCACGCAAGCCAAATCCTGATGATAAAAAAGATTATCAAGCCATTAAATCTGTCGTTAATAAAGATGTAAAAGAGTTAAAGAAAATCATTGAGAAGACGATCGAAAATAAAACAAACGCAAATAGTGATAAATATTACGGAAGACTTCGTAAGAAATTCCTTCGTATTTATACAGAAAAACAGCCGCGCATGTTTTATAAAAAGGGACAAGAATCACAAGAACTTGACGTTGCCTTTCAACTATTAGTCGACTGCTCTGGTTCTATGTATAACAAAATGGAAGAAACGAAGAAAAGTGTTGTTCTATTCCATGAAGCATTAAAATCATTAAAAATTCCACATGCAATTAGTGGATTCTGGGAAGATGCTTCTAGTGCGACACCAGAAGATAAACCAAACGTAATTCATGAAGTTGTAACATACCAAAACTCAACGCTTCCAAACGTTGGACCAGAAATTATGCAACTTCGCGAAGAAGAAGACAATCGTGACGGTTACATTATCCGCATCGTTTCAGAAAAACTTGCAAAAAGACCAGAAAAACATAAATTCCTACTCGTATTTACAGACGGTGAACCATCTGCTTTAGACTACCAACAAGATGGTATTTTAGACACACATGAAGCTGTTAAACTCGCTCGTAAAAGCGGTATGGAAGTCATCGGTATCTTTATCGAAGAAGGCGAGGCAAAAGAAGCGACATATCAATTGATGAAAAATATTTATAACCATCATTTCTTAGTTGCAAACCACGCTGAAGATTTACGCTTAAAGATTAAGCCGTTATTGAAGAAATTATTGCTGAAGACGATTGAATAGGAAACAGGAGCTGATTTTGCTCCTGTTTTTTAGTTGTAATTTGTCGAACCCTCGATATATGTATATATTTGAAAAAGCGCTGATAAAAGGAAATGAAAAATTCATAGAAATCTTTTTGGGTATATTAAGGAAGAAGTCTACTATCAAATATATTTGAAAGGATGTTTCATTTGTCCCAAAAAAAGGATGAACAATATACGGATGTTACAGCTGCTGAAGCAAGACATCAATATGTCATTCCCGAAGAGTTTCCTGAGGGTCCTTACGGTTCTTCCACTAACAGAAAGTTAGGAAAATCGACTCCTTGGGAGAAAGATCAAAAAGCGCATAAAGCACTTAGCTACAAATATGAAAAACAATATGAAGAAACGGAACAACAATATCCTGAAGCTAGCGCCGAATCAGGAAGTCTAGATACGAATAAGGTAAAGTCTATATAACGAGAAAACTCATTTCTTCCCTAGACTAAGTTTAGGTATGCTGACAAAAAGAACCGATTCAATCGAATCGGTTCCCTTCATTAACTAAGTACTAACTCAGCTGTTAACTTTTTTTTTAACTTGGCCAGCATATCAGCTGTCATTTTATCTAAATCATACTCCGCTTTAAAGCCCCACTCTTCTTTCGCTGCTGTTGCATCAATTGAGTTTGGCCAGCTGTTAGCAATGGTTTGACGAGCTGGATCCACAGCATAATCCATTGTAAACGTCGGAATATGCTTGCGAATTGCTGCTGCAATTTGTTCTGGCTCGAAGCTCATTGCGGTAATATTAAAAGCGTTACGATGTATCAACTTACTTGGATCTGCTTCCATTAATGAAACAATTGCTTGCAGTGCATCTGGCATATACATCATATCCATGTATGTGCCTTCCGCAATGTAAGAGGTGTAAGCACCTTTTTTAATTGCTTCATAATAAATTTCAACTGCATAATCAGTTGTACCGCCTCCTGGAGGAGCTACATAAGAAATTAAACCTGGGAAACGTACACCGCGCGTATCAACGCCAAATTTTTGATGATAATAATCACATAATAATTCTCCTGCTACTTTGTTTACCCCATACATCGTAGTAGGACGCTGGATTGTATCTTGCGGTGTATTATCTTTTGGCGTTGTTGGACCAAATGCACCAATAGAACTTGGCGTGAAAAATTTACAGTCAAGTTCACGTGCCGCTTCTAATGCATTTACAAGTCCACCCATATTTAAATTCCAAGCAAATAGCGGATTTTTTTCTGCAGTCGCTGAAAGTAAAGCTGCTAAATGAATAATTGTATCCACTTCATTCCGTTTCGCAATATCATGTAGTTTCTGACCATCAGTTACATCTAATGTTTCAAATGGACCAGATTTTACAACATCACTATCTGTTTCACGAATATCTGTCGCAATAACGTTTGATGCACCGTATACATCGCGAAGTTTCATTACAAGTTCAGAACCAATTTGCCCTAAAGAACCGGTTACTAGAATTTTTTTCATTTTCCCCACTCCTCATTTGCAAGCTTTCAAAAGATGTAATTGTGTTAAATGATTCCCATTTCTTTTCCCACTTTTTCATACTTACGAATTGCTTCATCAAGCATCTCTTTCGTATGAGCCGCTGTTGGCATGTTACGAACACGACCTGTTCCTTTTGCTACAGTTGGGAACACAATTGATTTTGCGTATACGCCTTCTTCATTTAAACGTTTACTAAACTCTTGTGTTAATACTTCATCGCCAATAATACAAGGTGTAATTGGTGTTTCACTTTCTCCAATGTTAAAGCCTAGCTCTTTTAAACCTTGTTTTAAATAACGGCCATTTTCCCATAAACGGTCATGTAGTTCTGTACTTTCCATTAAAATTTCAATAGACCTCATACAAGCCGCCGCATCCGCTGGTGTTAAAGCTGTTGAGAACAAGAATGGACGTGAACGAACTTTTAACCAATCAATTAGGTTTTGCTTCCCTGCTACATATCCTCCAATTACCCCAATTGCTTTTGATAATGTACCAATTTGGAAATCTACCTTATCAGAAAGACCAAAATGTTTTACAGTCCCTGCACCTTGTCCAAGTACGCCTGAACCATGTGCATCATCTACATATGTCATTAAATCTAACTCTTCTGCAATCTCAACGATTTCTGGTAGTTTCGCAACATCACCATCCATTGAGAAAACGCCATCTGTAATAACCATTAATTTATTATAAAGACCGGATTCTTTCGCTTCGATTGCTTTTTTGCGTAAATCTTCCATATCAGAATGTTTATAAACGATAATTTTTGCTTTCGATAAACGGCTACCGTCAATAATAGACGCATGGTTTAATTCATCAGAAAGAATCGCATCATTTTTATCCATAACAGCTGAAATCGCTGCCATATTACAGTTAAATCCTGATTGATATGCAATCGCTGCTTCTGTATGTTTAAACTTTGCAATTGTTTCTTCTAATTTGATATGCAAATCAAGAGTACCATTAATTGTACGAACCGCCCCTGCACCAACACCATATTTATGAATTGCACCAATCGCTGCGTCTTGCAGACGATTGTCTGTTGCTAAACCAAGATAGTTATTTGAAGATAAGTTAATATATTCTTTCCCGCCAATTGTAATGATTGGTCCATTTGAACTTTCTAGCGGATCAATTACGTTATAAAGCCCCTTTGCTTTTAAATCCTCTAAATTTTCTTCCAAAAAGTTTGCGAGTGTTTTACTAGACATCGTGAAGCCTCCCTATCGTTCATGTAAGCGGATTATTATCTTAATAATGCTAATAATCCCTCTACTAGCTTAACACGTTTTCGAAATTTATTATAGAAAAATAGCTTAAAGAAAACGCTTACAACTTTTAATTATATAGGATTAAATACAAGAAATCTATGATTTACTTCAATTGTTTGATAGAATGAAAAAAATGTTTTTAGGAGCTGAGAAAATGGCATTTACAGAATCTGAAGTATATAATAACGATTCTTTTTTTGAACAGTACATGAAGCGTAGATATCGAAATGATAATCCAAATGATACAATCGAAAAACCAGCCTTATTGCAGCTCATTGGTGATGTGAAAGAAAAGACAATTCTTGATCTAGGATGTGGTGATGCCCAGTTCGGTGTAGAGTTATTACAAAAAGGTTGCTTATCCTATACCGGTATTGAAGGCTCTCACCTTATGTATACAGAAGCTATAAAACAACTAGAAAATAAAAGTGGAATCGTCCATTTTATAAACCTCAAAGACTATACATACCCCTCTTCTACTTTTGATCTTGTTACATCTAGACTCGCTCTGCACTATATTGAACATCTCGATATTATTTTTCAAAATGTTTATCAAACTTTAAAAAACGACGGCATCTTCACTTTTAGCGTTCAACATCCCGTTATTACCTCTTCATTCGAGAGTTTACAAACTAGCGGTAAGAGAACAAGTTGGCTTATCGACAATTATTTCAAAACTGGAGAGCGTATTGAACCATGGATTGAACAGGATGTCATTAAATATCACCGCACCATCGAACAATATTTTACACTCTTACAACAAGCTGGATTTACAATTACAGATTTACGAGAAGCAACACCAAAACGAAACCATTTTCAAAGCGAAGAAGAATATACACGCCGATTGCGTATTCCTCTTTTTCTCTTGTTTTCTTGTAAAAAATAAAAAAGCGATGAAATTTCATCGCTTTTTTCATTTCACTACCTGCGCTGCTTGTGGAAGTAAACATCTTCCTCTTCCCTGCGGAATACAAAGCGGCGTTCCAAATAACGGATCGGTTATGATTTGACAATCCATCCGAAATACATCACGAACTAATTTACAATCAACAATTTCTTCTGGTTTACCTTGCGCATAAATTTGTTTATCTTGAATGGCTACAATGTTGTCTGCATAGCGGCACGCTAAGTTTAAATCATGTAGTACCATAACGATTGTTCTTTGCTCTGTTTCATTTAATTCAAATAATAAATCTAGCACTTCAATTTGATGTGTCATGTCTAAGTATGTTGTCGGCTCATCTAACAGAATAATATCTGTATCTTGTGCAAGCGTCATAGCAATCCAAGCGCGCTGACGTTGTCCACCTGAAAGAGCATGAACATCACGTTCAGCAAATTCCGTCATACCTGTTGCAGCAAGCGCTTTTTGTACCATTTCCTCATCTTTTTCTGACCATTGCTTCAGCCATGTTTGATATGGGTAACGTCCTTGTTTCACAAGTTGCAGTACAGTAAGTCCTTCTGGAGCTTGAGGTCCTTGTGGTAAAATTGCCATTTGACGAGCAATCTGCTTCGTTTGCATATTTTGAATTGCTTTATCTTCTAATAAAATATCACCCGATGTCGGTTTTAATAAACGAGCAAGTGAACGTAATAAAGTGGATTTTCCGCAGCCGTTAGAACCGATAAAAATCGTAATCTTTCCTTTTGGAATCTCTAAATTCAACTCATTAATTATAGTTGTTTCACCGTAAGACAATGTTAACGATTTAGTCTCTAGTGCTTTTTGCATGTTCATGTTCATCTTCCTTTACCCCGTTTTTTATAGACAGAAAATCATCTATGTATTTTTTTACCTTTATGAATTTCGACTTTTATAAAGTAAATAAATAAAATACGGAGCACCGATTGCTGATGTAAATACACCTGCTGGAACTTCAAGCGGGGCAAAGACTGTGCGCCCAATTAAATCGGCAGCAAGTACTAAAATCGCACCGACAATAGCTGCTACTGGAAGTAATGCACCATATAAAGAACCAACTAATCTTCTTGAAATATGCGGCGCCATTAAACCAACAAATCCGATTCCACCTGCAAAGGCAACCGCTCCCCCAATTAACGCCGTACTTAGGAGTAGCAGGAAAAAACGTGATTTTGTTAAACGAATCCCAAGTCCGGCAGCAATATCATCACCAAGTTCTTGTGCATTTAAATGTCTCGCTGATATAAATGCAACCACTGTTAAGATAAGAACCCAAGGTGCTAACACCCCTACGTTTTGCCAGGAAGATCCGTAAACAGTACCGGTAATCCATACATTTGCTTGGCTCGCTTGATAGATTGGCGCTAACAGCATAAATAATGTTGTCGCTGCCTTTGTCAGTGCCCAAAATCCGACACCTATTAAAACAAGACTAACTGCTGATAATCCATCATTTCTCCATGCGAATAAATATACAAAAAATGCGACGACAGTTGCACCAATAAATGCTGCTAGCGGCATATAATGAATGCTTACTGTTAATGCATTGTTCTTATCACTAAATAAAGCAAGAAATAGTACAACCGCTACACTTGCACCACCTGTAATTCCAATAATATCAGGCGAAGCAAGCGGATTTCGAACGAGTCCTTGTAAAATACAACCTGCTACAGCAAGAGCTATTCCTACAAGAATTGCAATTAGAATACGTGGCATACGAAATTTATTGACAACCATATTTGACATTGCATCACCGTTTCCAATGATTGCTTGCCATACATCATATGGAGCTACTTTCATCTCCCCCATACCCGCACTTGCAAAAAACAAGCCAGTTAAAATGACTAATAAACTGAATAAGACGAGACAAGCTCGTTTATACATTAAAAACGAGAGGCCGTCTTTTCCTATACGAAACGGAATATACTTCTTCATTTGCTAAGCCCTCTCTTACGTGCAATATAAATAAAGAATGGTGCACCAATAAATGCTGTCATAACCCCTACTGGAACTTCTTGTGGCATAATCACATATCTCGCAGCAATATCTGCAAATAATAGTAGAATGGCACCTAGCAAACCACTATATGGAACTCTCCAGCGATGATCTACACCAACAAGAGCTCTTGCGAAATGAGGGGTAATAATTCCAACAAATCCAATTGGTCCTGCAACAGCAACAGATCCACCTGACAATAAAACAATAATAAGTAGTACAAATGCCTTCATCATCACTGTTCGTTGTCCTAGCCCTTTTGCTACATCTTCTCCCATCATTAGCGTATTCACTTTCCCTGCCATTAGGAGAGAGGCAATCCAACCAACTAATAAATATGGAAATGCGGATTGTAATACTTCTAACTTTCTGCCTTGTACGGAACCAGCAAGCCAAAACAACACTTCTTCTAACGCTTTTTCATTTAATACAAGCAGTCCCTGTGTTAAAGAAGAGAATAGGGCACTTATCGCTACCCCTGCCAACGTTAACTTAAGAGGAGTTGTCCCTTCTTTTCCTAAAGAACTAGAAGCAAATACAAGTGCTGCAGCAACTGCTGCACCTAAAAAGGCGATCCACGTAAACGCTGACAAAGATGTTATCGAAAAAACAACAATGGCTACAACAATAAAAAAGGCAGCACCTGAGTTTAATCCAATAAAGTCTGGAGCAGCAAGGGGATTCTTTGTTAAAGTTTGCATAAAACAACCAGCGATGGCTAAACTAGCACCAACACTAGCAGCGATAAGCGCACGTGGAAGACGTACGTTTTGAATAATAATATGTTCATTCGAACCATTAAAATGGAAAAAAGCATCGAGTGCTAACTTCCAACTCGTATTTGTATATCCGAAAATAATACTCCCCCAAATACAAGTAATAACTGCAATGATTCCAACAAATAATCCAACCCATTTTGCTTGATTTGTTTTTAATAACATGCAGCGTTTCTCCTTTAATGCATAATGATACGTTATTAGTGTATTGTAACTTAATTCGCATTGTCAATGATAGTGATAATTATTTTCATTTGTAGTAATAATGATTGTAAATTATTACTATTGACAATATATTTATTAAACCGTAATATCAGTTTTGACAATGAAAACCATTCTCAATATGTAGGGGGATACATAATGAATTTCATCAAACAAAAATCGTTTGCGTTATTTGCATTCGTACTATCATTTTCACTCCTTTTAGGTGCATGTAGTAACTCATCTAACAAGGCAGAACCTAAAAAAGAAGAAAAGAAAGAAATGATTACTGTCGAACATGCAATGGGTAAAACAGAAGTTCCTGCTAATCCAAAACGTGTTGTTGTTTTAACAAATGAAGGAACAGAAGCTTTACTTACTCTTGGTGTAAAACCGATCGGTGCTGTACAACCACCAACTAGTGACCAATGGTATCCACATATGAAAGATAAAATGAAAGATGTAAAATCTGTCGGTAACGAAAGTCAAGTTAATATCGAAGCAATCGCTGCTTTAAAACCTGATTTAATTATCGGTAACAAAATGCGTCAAGAAAAAGTGTACGAGCAGCTAAAAGGTATTGCTCCTACTGTTTTCTCAGAAACACTACGCGGTGAATGGAAAGATAACTTTAAATTTTATGCAAAAGCATTGAATAAAGAAAAAGAAGGTCAAAAGGTATTAGCTGATTACGACAAACGTATCAAAGACTTAAATGGAAAGCTTGGGGATAAAGTAAATCAAGAAATTTCTATGGTACGCTTTATGCCTGGTGATGTTCGTATTTATCACGGCGATACATTCTCTGGTGTTATTTTAAAAGAACTTGGCTTCAAACGTCCTGGTGATCAAAACAAAAATGACTTTGCAGAACGTAACGTATCTAAAGAACGCATCCCTGCAATGGATGGCGATATCATCTTCTACTTTACTTACAATCAAGGAAATGAGAAAAAGGGCTCTGAACTTGAGAAAGAATATATAAATGATCCTTTATTCAAAAACTTAAATGCTGTAAAAAACAACAAAGTATATCAAGTTGACGATGTGATTTGGAATACAGCTGGCGGTGTAATGGCAGCAAACTTAATGCTAGATGATATTGAAAAACGATTTGTAAAATAATATTTTTCAAAAACAGCTCCCCTTTCGGGAGCTGTTTTCATTTCGCTCACACAAAAATGTCACATTATTTCATTTTGTATTTTTATTCTCAATATGTTATATTGTAATAGTAAATAAAATATAATTTCTGTATATCGGAATAGTTGTTTTAATCTAAATTTTCTGATTAATCATTATTTTATTTTCTTTTGGAATTCAAATATTACATTTGAAAACGCTTATTATCTAGTTTTCAGGGAAAAATACAATAACGGTCGAAGCTTCAATAGATTATTTTAAAAATTTCCTTTCTATTCCCATATAATTCTATTGACTTCTAAATATTTTGTAAATTAAAATGATTACATAAATATCCGTTATACAGGATTAGGGGGAAGCAAAAATGGATGCAGCTTTAAAATTAAAAAAAGCTGAAGAACAACAATCACCAAAAAAACATCCGCCTGGATTGTATTTGTTGTTCTTAACAGAAATGTGGGAAAGATTTAGTTACTATGGAATGCGTGGCCTTTTAGTTCTTTATTTAACAACAACTGTTGTAAGCGGAGGTCTTGGATTCGACAAGGCTTTTGCAGTACAATTATACGGAATTTTTACAGCATTAGTATATTTCACACCAATTGCGGGTGGTTGGTTAACTGACCACTTTATTACAAGACGTCATGCAATTACCCTTGGTGGTATTATTATGGCAATTGGTAACTTTGTACTATTTTCAATGAATACAAAAACCGGTCTCTTTTTAGGACTAGGATTATTAGTCATCGGTAATGGATTCTTCAAACCAAATATTTCTACACTTTTAGGTGAACTATACGGTGAAAATGATTCACGCCGTGACAGTGCTTTTACAATCTTTTACATGGGTATCAACGTAGGGGCTTTCTTTGCACCACTAATTTGCGGATTCCTTGCAGAAGATTTCTTTAAAACAAGCGCTAATGGCGTTATGGTTATGGGTTATAAATACGGGTTCCTTGCAGCTTGTATCGGTATGATTGTTGGACAGATTTTCTTTAACCTATCAGCTCCTCGTTACCTTGGTAATGCAGGAACAACAGTTGTAGGTAAAAAGTCAAAAGACAAAAACGCAAAAGTAATTGAGAAACAACCTTTAACAAAACAAGAAAAGAACCGTACTTGGGCAATCGTTATTTTAACTTGCTTCGTAGTTTTCTTCTGGGCAGGTTTTGAACAAGCTGGTAGCTCTTTAACACTATATACAAACACATTTGTTGATCGTACAATTTTCGGATGGGAAGTTCCAACATCTTGGTTCCAATCTGTTAACCCAGCATTTATCGTACTATTAGCACCATTCGTATCTATGTTATGGATGAAACTATCTAAAACAAAAAATGGTGACTTAAAAGTTCCAACAAAAATGGCACTTGGTATGATTTTACTAGGCATTGGCTACCTTGTTTTAACATTAGCTGTTCTGAAAACTGGAAGCGATGAAGCACATATTGCTACTAAAGCAAACTTATTATTCATCGTATTCACATACCTGTTCCATACAATTGGTGAACTATTCTTATCACCAATCGGTCTATCAATGGTAAGTGCAATTGCTCCTGTAAAATTAGCATCCCTATTAATGGGAGTATGGTTAGCTGGTTCTGGTATGGCGAACTATCTAGCTGGCGCACTAGCTGCCTTCACACAATCTTTAGGATATCTAGAAGTATTCGCAAGCATTGGTATTATCGTAATTGTACTTGGGTTCGTACTTCTTATGTTCTCTAAAAAAATTGCACATATGATGGAATAAAAAAAGCGGAGAAAATTCTCCGCTTTTTTTATTCCTCTTCTAGCGCTGTAACATCTACTTGTACTGTTTCATTTGGTGTTTTCACATCATATACATTTGCAATCCCACGTCCCTCATCACAACTTTCAATCCAAACCGGTACACCATGATAAGTTACATCGATTCTACTCGAAGATGATAAAATTTGTTTTACGCGCTTTACATCCATCCTTCATTCCTCCTTTTACTTATTACACTCTTATTTATCTTCTCATTTCTCTTTGAAATATATTCCGTGAAGACTCTCGTCACTTCTCTCCTTCAGATCTTGAAGTGGAGTTTTCACACCTATTTTTAAATAAAAAAGACGTGCATCTCTGCACATCTTTTTCCGTAATATTCAAATTTTATGAAAATAGTGTCTTTACAACTTCACTTACTTTCTCATTATGCACTTGATAATATACTTCTAATCCACGTCTTTCAAAACGAACAACTTTATTCTGCTTTAATTTCGTTAAATGCTGTGAAACAGTAGATTGCGGAATTTCTAATACTTCCTGCAATTGTGTTACGTTACAAGTTCCACGCCCCATAAGCTCCATTACAAGGCGAAGACGGAGCGGGTGAGCTAACGCTCGTAGCATTTGTACATCCTCTTCTGAAATACGACAATCAAATTGATTTTGATTCATAAAGTTCCCCTCATTTTTTCATTTTTATTTTCACTTTATTTATTTTTATATATTTGTTTTTATATTTCCTGTTACGACACAACTTTATCAACCTAAAATAAAAAAATTTTTTCCTCCTTTTATCAACATACAATTAAGGGCAGAAACCCCTGCTGATTTTGAATATTATACTACACGGCTTAGTGAAAAAGCAAAAAATACAGATCGGAATACTTTGCTTCTAAATGCTGTTTTCTCAACCTTTTTGTTATATTTTTTCACTCACAATATTTACCGTAATAATATTGTAAAATATTGTTCTTAAATGATATGTGAATGTAATCTTTTTAGTTATTCAACCTATAAAAATTGCTTTGTTACGATGGGAAGAGTTAAATTTTAGTAAAAAGGAGGATCCACAATTAAAAAGCGATTAATAATAGTCTTAATTAATATTGCACTTGCCTATACAATTATCCAAAACTTCCTCCTTTATTCTTGATGACAAAAGAATTATTCATTTTAAACATGTAGGACCAATGACATATGAGCATATGGTTGCGTATATGGAGAGCCCATCAGCGGGGTTTTCTTCATCCCCCACCTATCTTCCTCATTTCCCTCTAAATCTTGAAGTGTGGACCTTACTGCTCGTTAATGCGGGATAAATTAGGAATCGTGTACTTTAATATACACGATTCCTCTTTTTGTCTAGTTTATGAACAAAATGTAACGAAATTTTTAAAGTTAACACTATTATGGAATAATTATACTTTTTTACGTTGACAATAGTGTTGAAGAGGAATATACTTAGCGATGTAAGTTGATTGTGAATTGTTTCACAAATAATGTGAATGCCTTCACATATTATAGATAGGAGTTGTCATTATTATGAGTACTTGGACACAAATTTATGACCCGTTAAACAACATTTGGTTATCAGCACTTGTCGCTGCTCTTCCAATCTTATTCTTTGTTCTTTGTTTAACAGTATTTAAGATCAAAGGATATTTATCAGGACTTTATAGCGTAATTTTAGCAATCATTCTTTCCATATTCGTTTATAAAATGCCTGCAACAATGGCAGTATCATCAGCTGCATTTGGTGTAGCAGCTGGATTTTATCCAATTTGTACAATTGTTATTGCAGCAATCTTTCTTTACAAATTAACAGTAAAAACTGAGCAATTTAATGTTATTCGCGACAGTATTTCAAGTATTACAAGCGACCGTCGCCTTCAAGTATTATTAATCGCTTATTCTTTCGGTGCTTTCTTAGAAGGTGCAGCTGGATTCGGTGTACCGGTTGCAATTACAGCAGCATTACTTGTAGGTATGGGATTTAACCCATTAAACGCAGCAGGTATTTGTTTAGTTGCAAATATTGCTGGTGGCGCAATGGGAGCAATGGGAATACCAGTTACAGTACCTGCTCAATTAACTCAAATGGATGCATTAACTGTTGGTCGTCAAGCTGTAACATTATTACCTTTCATTAGCTTTGTATTACCATTCTTACTTGTTGCAATGGTAGATGGCTTTAAAGGAATTAAAGAAACTTGGCAAGGTATCCTTGTAAGTGGTGGTTCTTTCGCTATTACTCAGTTCGTTGTAACATACTACCTTGGCGCAGAATTAACTGATATTTTCGCTGCAGTTGTCAGCATGGTTGCACTTGCATTATTCCTACGTGTATGGCAACCAAAATCTTCAGCTCAAACTGAAGAACAAGTAGAAAAACATAGCTACACAATGAAACAAATTTTATACGCTTGGTCACCATTTGCATTCTTAACTGCATTCGTAACAATTTTCAATTTAAAAGCAATCAAAAGTTTATTCGCTCCAAACGGTGCGTTAGCAAACTTAGTATTTAATATCCAGATTCCTGGTTTACACAATCACGTTATTAAAACAACACCAATTGTAAATGCCGATACACCATTTGCAGCAATCTTCAAGCTAGATGTATTTTCATCTACAACTACTGCAATTGTACTAGCAATTATCGTATCTTTACTTGTATATCGCGCAAAAGGCCAATTGGTTAAAGAACTAACTATTGAAACATTAAAAGAGCTAAAAGCTCCAATTTATACAATTTGTAGTGTAATTGCATTAGCATATGTAACAAACTACTCTGGTATGTCTTCTACTCTTGGACTAGCTTTATCATCTACTGGTAAGGCCTTCCCAATCTTATCTCCAATCTTAGGTTGGATTGGCGTATTCTTAACTGGTTCTGTAGTATCAAGTGGTTCATTATTTGCACCACTTCAAGCAGTAACTGCAGCACAATTAGATATCGTACCTTCTACACTTGTTGCTTTAAACGTAGTCGGTGGCACAATGGCAAAAATGGTATCACCACAATCTGTAGCAGTTGCTTGTGCGGCAGTTGGACTAGTTGGTAAAGAATCTGTCCTATTTAAAACAGCAATGAAATATAGTTTGATTTTCTTAGTCATAATTAGTTTACTTCAACTTAACTCTATATTTAATATCTTTTAAAAGATGAAAACGATCCCTCACGTGGGATCGTTTTTTTATCTTCTTCTTTCTAACCATTCACTCATTCTTATACTTTGGTATAAAAAAATCCTAATACACACAGTATCAGGATTTTTTATTCTTCAATAGCGACGCACCAGCAATTTCGGGATGTGTCATTTCATATGGATCCAAAATAATATCAAGTTCCTCTTCTGTTAACACACCATGCTCTAAGCAAAGCTCACGAACAGATTTACCTGTTTCAATCGCTTCGCGAGCAATGCGAGATGCCGCCTCATATCCAATATGAGGATTCACCGCTGTAATAATCCCAACGCTTTTCTCAACATATTGTTTTAACAATTCTTCATTTGCAGTAATACCTTTAATACAATACTCACGAAATACGCGGAATGCATTATTCATAATACTAATGGATTGAATTAAATTAAATACTAACACCGGCTCCATTACATTTAGTTCTAATTGTCCTGCTTCTGATGCTAAACATATTGTATGGTCATTTCCAATAACTTGGAAGGCCACTTGATTAATTACTTCTGCCATAACTGGATTTACTTTTCCTGGCATAATAGATGATCCTGGTTGACGAGCTGGTAATTGAATTTCAGCCAATCCGACACGTGGGCCAGATGCCATAATGCGCAAGTCATTTGCAATTTTAGACATATTCATCATACATACTTTTAGTGTTGCTGATACTTCTGTATACGCATCTGTGTTTTGCGTTGCATCCACTAAATGTTCTGCACCAACTAGTGGAAATCCGCTAATACTGCGTAAATGCTTTACAACTTGCTCAATATAAATTAGATTTGCATTTAATCCGGTCCCAACCGCCGTTGCGCCCATATTCACTTCATACAAATGTTGACGAGACTGCCTAATGCGTTTTATATCACGCTCAAGCACTCGGCTATATGCTTCAAATTCCTGCCCAAGACGAATTGGAACTGCATCTTGCAGATGTGTACGCCCCATTTTTATCACATGATCAAATTCTTTTGCTTTATCGGTAAATGCACGATGAAGTGCATCCATTGTAATAAGAAGTTCTTCTAGCATCATAAGCGCCGCAATATGAATTCCTGTTGGGAACGCATCATTTGTTGATTGCGCCATGTTCACATGTGTATTCGGGCTAATGATTGCATAGTTTCCTTTTTCATGCGCCATTCTCTCAAGTGCACGGTTTGCAATAACCTCATTTGTATTCATATTAATAGAAGTCCCTGCCCCGCCCTGAATTGGGTCTACAATGAACTGCTCATGAAACTTCCCATCAATAATTTCCTGAGCCGATTTTGCAATTTCTTCCCCAATATTTGCGTGCAAATAACCTGTTTCCATATTTGCAAGTGCTGCAGCTTTTTTAACCATTGCCATTGCTTTAATTAATGACGTATGAATACGATATCCTGTAATCGGAAAATTTTCTACTGCTCGTAATGTTTGAACACCATAGTAAGCTGCATTTGGTACTTCCTTTTCTCCTAAAAAATCTTTTTCAATACGTATCCCTTTCGTTGCTACCATTTTTCATCACCTATACTTTTCATTCTAATCGATGACCTAAAAACGATTTCTATAAAAATATGATTTTTGTAAGAGATATATTTCTATATCTTCCTTCAATATATAGCACCTTTTTTGAAAGCGCAAACAATACTGTTTTTCTGCAAAATCGATGACGCACTCATACTTCTAATTTATAAAGATTACGCAATTGCTGTATCTTCCGCTTCAACTTTCTTTATTTCTACTCGTTTAATTTGATGCACATCTTTTTCAAGAACTTTGAAAATCCAGCCATTCGTTTCAATGACATCACCTTCAACAATTGTCTGTTTTTGCATCATAATCCAACCACCAATCGTATCTACATCGTCAGCAAACAAATGTAAACCGAGCAAATCATTCACTTCACTAATGAGTACTTTTCCATCGATAATTTTATACGTTTCGCTTATATGTTCGATGGGTGGATGTTCATCTTCATCATATTCATCCCGAATTTCACCAACTATTTCCTCTAAAATATCTTCAAGTGTTGCAATTCCCGCCGTCCCCCCATATTCATCATATAAAACGGCAAGGGGAATTCTTCTTTTCTGCATTTGCAGTAACAAATCATGGATTGGGATATTTTCCAAAACTTCAATTACAGGTCTCGTATACGGAATAATAGAACATTCTTCGTTTTGTCCACCATCCATATAGCGAATAAATAAGTCTTTTACATTAACCATCCCAATAATCTCATCTTTATCCTCTCCAAATACAGGATACCTTGTATACTTTTCTTGTCCAATCACTTTAATATGTGTTTCGAACGGTTCATCTTCATATAAACCAACTATTTCAGTGCGTGGAACCATAATTTCTTTTGCTAACCGATTATCAAATTCAAAAATATTATTTACATATTTAAATTCCGCCTGATTAATTTCTCCGCTTTTATAACTCTCCGATAAAATAAGTCTTAATTCCTCCTCTGAATGTGCAACTTCATGCTCAGAAGCAGGGGATAATCCAAATATGCCAGTCACGAGGCGAGCTGAGCCATTTAGAGCCCAAATAAACGGATACATAATCCGGTAAAAATAAATGAGCGGCTGAGATAGTAACAAACTTACTTGTTCTGCTTTTTGAATAGCAAATGTTTTTGGTGCTAGCTCTCCAATCACAACATGCAAAAATGTAATAACAGCAAATGCAATAATAAAAGAAACAGTACTCGCAATCGCAGATGAAAGTTCAATTTTTAAAAATATCGGTTCTAATACATGCTTTATCGTTGGTTCGCCTAACCAGCCTAGCCCTAGAGCTGTAATTGTAATTCCGAGCTGACATGCTGATAAATATTCGTCTAAATTTGAAATCACTTTCTTAGCTGCTAGTGCGCCACGTTTTTTTTCTCCTACAAGCTGATTAATGCGACTACTGCGCACTTTTATAATCGCAAATTCAACTGCCACAAAAAAACCAGTTAATGCAATAAGAATAACAACCATAATTAATTTAGCAATTTCCAAAGAACGCCTTTAGCTTTTCTTAGCTAAAGTTACACCTCCTTTTTAAAAGAAGTTTTCTTTCAATCAAAGAAGCTGATTGAAAGAAAAACGAATGGAAGTTTCACTTTGTTCTTATTCTCTTCATTTGTCAAAAAGCAAACCTATATAAATTTCCCCAATTTTTAGTTCTCATATAACTCCAATGGTAAACAATCAGGATCTTGAAAAAACACAAACTGTTTCCCTGTTATTTCATCAACACGTATTGGCTCTGTCTTTATTCCACATCGCTTTAGATGCCCCACTGCTTCGTGTATATCCGTAACTGCAAATGCTAAATGTCTAAGACCAGCTGCTTCAGGAAAACTTTGCCGCTTTGGAGGATTTGGAAATGAAAATAACTCAATTTGATACTATCCTCCTACACATAAATCTAATTTATACGAATCCCTTTCTTCTCTGTAAACTTCATTCAACACTCTAAACCCTAATATATTAACATAAAAATTTTTAGATGTTTCGTAATCAGAACAAATGATTGCAATATGATGCACTCTAGATATATTCATACTCTACTTCATTCCTCTCTTTACCTAACATGCATATTCTCCCTTGAAATGAAAAACCTATATAACAGAACACATCATAAGGAGGCTTATTATGAAGTTTGTTACTTTTTTTCTCGGTCTTGCCGTTGTTTTCTTTCTTGCCTTCATTGCAAGTAACAATAAAAAGCATATCAAATTCAAACCGATTTTCATTATGCTTATTATACAGTTAATTTTAACCTTTTTACTATTAAATACAGAAATCGGCCTCATACTTGTAACCATGATTTCTAATGTATTTACGAAATTATTGGCCTATGCTGCATCTGGGGTAAACTTTGTATTTGGTGGTATTACGAATAAAGGTGAAATGCCTTTCTTCTTAAATGTACTCTTACCAATTGTCTTCATCTCCGTCTTAATTGGTATTTTACAACATTTTAAAATATTACCATTCTGTATTCGTTGGATCGGTTTTTTCCTTAGTAAAATAAATGGACTCGGAAAGCTTGAATCTTATAATGCTGTCGCTTCTGCCATTGTAGGCCAATCAGAAGTATTCATTACCGTAAAAAAACAGCTTGCGCAAATTCCAAAACATCGTCTCTATACACTATGCGCCTCCGCCATGTCGACCGTATCGATGTCAATCGTCGGTGCTTATATGACAATGATTGAACCAAAATATGTAGTAACTGCTCTTGTCTTAAATTTATTTAGCGGCTTTATTATCGTACTTATTATTAATCCATATGATGTTAAAGAAGAAGAAGATATTTTAGAAATTAAGGGTGAAAAGCAAACCTTTTTTGAGATGCTTGGAGAATACATTCTAGACGGATTTCGTGTTGCTATTGTTGTCGGTGCTATGCTGATTGGATTTGTTGCCTTAATTAGCTGTATCAATGATTTATTCCATATTATTTTTGGAATTACATTTCAGCAATTACTTGGTTATGTTTTCTCTCCTATCGCTTTTCTTATTGGTGTGCCAAGTAACGAAATTGTCGCAGCAGGAAGTATTATGGCTACAAAGCTTGTAACGAATGAATTTGTAGCCATGATGGATCTCAGTAAGCTTGCAAACAGCCTCACTCCTCGTACAGTAGGCATTATTTCAGTTTTTCTTGTATCCTTTGCAAACTTCTCTTCTATAGGAATTATTTCTGGTGCCGTTAAAGGATTAAATGAAGAACAAGGGAATGTCGTTGCTCGCTTCGGTTTAAAACTGTTGTACGGTGCGACACTCGTCAGCATTTTATCTGCAATTATTGTAAGCATTATGCTATAAGAAGGTAAAATTTGATCCTTTTCTTATTCATACTTTTTGTATACAATACGAATAGATGTCTCATAAATACTCGAGGCATCTATTTTTTTATACATGTACAACAACATCTATTTAGCGTACAATATCTTTTTATGTGTCTCACCTATGCATTATAAGATAATATACAAATTGAATGATTTAAAGGAGAACTAAATAATGAAATCTGATATAGAAAACACGAATAGAACCTCAAAGAGGCGATTTAAAAAAAGACGCCTACTATGGTTTATTCTCATTCCATTACTTATTGTAACAATTGGTGGCGGAAGCTATTCCTTCCATATATACAGTAAAGCAAAATCAATTGTAAATAATGCATATTCTAAATTAGATAGAGGAGATAAATCGGATAAACGAGAAAAAGCTGTTAAACCGATGACGGACAATGTTTCTGTCCTTATTATGGGTGTTGATGAAAGTGACCTCCGTGAAAAATCTTACGGCAAAGCAACGCGTACCGATGCATTATTACTTGCCACAATTAATAAAAATGATAAATCAGTAAAACTTGTTAGTATACCACGTGACTCTCGTGTATATATTAAATCACGCGATAAACAAGATAAGATTACGCATGCTCACGTATTTGGGGGCGTAGATAGTACGATTGATACAGTCGAGAACTTTTTAAATGTTCCTGTTGACTATTATGTTAAATTTAACTTTAAATCCTTTATAAAAATTGTAGATTCCCTTGGTGGCATCGATGTTGATGTTCCTGTTGAATTTACAGAACAAAATAGTAAGGACGAACCAGGTGCAATCCATCTAAAAAAAGGGCGTCAGCATTTAAATGGTGAAGAAGCACTTGCTTTAGCTAGAACTCGTCATATCGACAGCGATTATATGCGTGGTCAGCGTCAGCAACTTGTTTTGGAAGCAATTGCTCAAAAAGCGCTATCCATAAATTCCATTAATAAAATTAGCAGCTTATTAGATGCTGTTGATCATGATTTAAAAACAAACTTAACATTTGATGACATGATGACAATTACAAAGAGCACAATGGGCTCCAATCTAAAGATGGATAAACTCCAAGTAAAAGGTGACGATAAATATATAAGTGGCATCTACTACTACATTCCTGACGAAAAGAGTGTACAGGACATATCTAAAACATTGAAACAACATCTCGATGTTACGAATAAAACTGAACATAAAAAATTATAATAAAAAGGCTGCTAGGACTTTCCTAGCAGCCTTTTTATTATAATTTTCAACAAAATACTTTCATTTTCTTTCGCAAATAATGACAAAAAGAGACAAATGTTACAGAAGTGTAACGTTTTTTATAAAAATATTACACCCGCAATTAAAATAATAGTATACTAGTACATACATAATACTATTTTTATCATTCATACATAAAAAATGAATACATATGACCTTATATATTAATTTTTTGGGGGGAAGTAAATGAAGCTACGTAACTTACTGATTGGTTCTGCTGTCACTGGTGGAATATTACTATGTGCAGGTGGGATTGGTGGTTATCAATACGTGTCTAAATTGAATAAACAGCTTGATACAAATGTATTACCACATACTACATTTGAAGGCACTTCTCTTGATGGCAAAAGTAAAAAAGATGTTCAAGAAATTATTCAACAAAAAATTGATGAATCAAACAAAAAATCTCTTAACTATACATTCCAAGGCAATACACAAGCTTATACGTGGAAAGACTTAGGTGTTGAATATAAAGAAACGGAAATTAGCGAAAAAATCTTTAAAGAGCAAAAAGGAAATGTGATAAATCGCTATAAAATGCGAAAACAAGCTGAAAATGGCGAGTTAAAACGTGAATATAAACTAACGCCACAGTTAAATACAGCTACTTATGAAGCCTTTATAAAAGAAAAATATAACGAAACCTTAAAGGAACCTGTAAATGCTGAATTAAGTGTTTCCGGAACAACAGTAAATATTAGTCAAAGTCAAAATGGCGAAAAAGTTGATAAAGATAAATTAAAAGAATTAACAGCAAAAGCAATTACTGCTGGTACACAAGATATTCAGCTCCCAATTGCCTCCATAAAGCCCGAACACTCTACAGAAGATATGCAAAATATGGGGATTACACAAGTGATTGCTGAATATTCTACTCCTATGGCTGGTCGAAACGGGAGCCAATCCTTTAATGTAAACAAATCTGCTAATACTTTAAGCGGAGCAATTGTAGCACCTGATGAAACATTTAGTTTCAATGAACGCGTTGGTATTACAGATGCTGCGCATGGCTATAAATCTGCTGCTGTATTCCTACAAGGAAAAGTTGTCCAGAGCGCCGGTGGTGGGGTTTGCCAAGTGAGTAGTACTCTATATGGGGCAGCATTACGTGCTGATTTAGGAGTTGTTGCTCGTAGTAACCACTCTATGCCTGTTCATTACTTGCCACTTGGTCAAGATGCTGCTGTAGCAGACTATGGTCCAGATTTAAAATTCAAAAATAATACTGGTAAATATATTTACATTCAAGCGTCTTCCAATGGTAGCAGCATAACTACACGTATTTTCGGTACACCTACTGGCAAGAACGTAGAAGTTTCATCAAAAGTAATTGGCGAGACTGAAAATAAAATTACGGCTGTCACATATAAAAAAGTAACACAAAACGGTCAAGTCATCTCAAATGGCCAAATTTCAAAAAGCGTATACAAAAAGGCGTGATGATTCACGCCTTTTTATTTTGCAATAAACGCACAAATGTCCCCATATGTTCCCTCGTCTCTTCTAACGACCATATACGGCTTCCTTGTTTAGCTACTATTGAACAACCTTCTTCCCATGCCTCTGTCTGCTTTATATGTAATAACTCGCTTTTTAATTTTTCAATTGTTTCCTGATCCTCTTGTTCTAGAAACTCAGTCATTACATTTATTATTTCATCCTCATACACACTTAACGTGCAATATGCTCTTAAGAAATATTGAAGTGTCGGATACATGCTCCCCCCCCCCTTTCTTACTTATCTGATGGATAGGAAGTAATGATTTTAAATCCTAATGCCCCTGATTTATCTCTCGCCAGAACGGTAACTGTATTCATAAGCTTATCTTTTACACTCATATCTCGCTTTAATACCGTTTTTCCAACAGGAAATGAGTGCTTCGCATTTAATACAAGACGATTTTCTTTGGAATTCTTTAACCATTTCTCAATTTCCTGCTCATGTTGCTTTAAGCTATCTTTTACAGCTTTTGTTGCTATCTCTTTATCATAATATGTACTTGCAGCTGATACTTTATCTGTCTGCAACCGCTTCTTTAGCTCATCTTCTGTTTTCCCAACATGTCGTTCTATCGTATGGCCATTTTTCGGCGGTCCTTCCATTTCATCTAAAATCGTATCTTTAATTTTTTCTACTGATGTTGAATTACTTTCTTTCGGGTTCGCTTTTTTTTGCTCTTGTCCCGCACAACCGCTTAAGATAAGAACCATTGCAAACAAGCAACTCAAGAAAGTACCCCATAATCGTTTCATCATATCACCTCTTTCATGATTATTATCGTAACTTCACAAAAAGTCAATTTCACATATAAAAAAGCGTGTAGAATTCTAAAACCCTACACACTTTGTCTTATTTTTTCTACATGAATATTTGCCTGATTGATAACAATTTCACTTTATACAATATCGTATCCTTGCTCTTCAATGGCATCTTTTAACTGCTCTATATTCACTTTTGCTTCATCATATTCAACAGCCACTGTGCCCGCTTGCAATTCAACTGCTACGCCATTTACTCCGTTTAGTTCTTGCAATGCATTTGTCACAGCCATTTTACAATGATTACATGTCATTCCTTGTACATTCAATGTTACAGTCATTTCCAATTCCTCCTTAATTATAAATCTTTTATTTATTATTTATGAGCAGCATAACCTATAATAAGGTACATTGCTCGTAAAAACATTGGCTTCACTTTATATTTTAACACGCTTCAAACGCAAAGCGTTCGTTACAACCGAAACAGAACTAAATGCCATCGCCGCTCCAGCTACCCAGGGTTCTAATAAGCCACTTGCCGCAATGGGGATACCAATCGCATTATAAAATAATGCCCAAAATAAATTTTGACGAATATTTTTCATCGTTTTTTGGCTTAAATCAATTGCTTGTGGAATATGCCCTAAATCTCCTCCAACCAATGTAACATCAGCTGCTTCAATTGCTACATCTGCACCTGTTCCAATCGCCATCCCTATATCCGCTTTCGCTAGTGCTGGAGCATCATTAATACCATCACCAACCATTGCTACTTGCTTTCCTTTTTGCTGTAATTGTTCTACAATATTTGCTTTTTGCTCTGGCAATACTTCTGCATATACATGATTGATACCAACCTGTTTTGCAATTGCTTCAGCAGTTCGTTTATTGTCTCCTGTTACCATATAAACATCAATTCCGGCAGATTGCATCGTATGAATAGCTTCTTTTGAACTTTCTTTTATCGTGTCAGCAACAGAAATCATCCCTGCAAACTGACCCCCAATTGCTACAAGCATAACCGTTTTTCCGTTTGCTTCATGCTCATTCATTACATTCTCATATTCCGCTATATTAACGCTGTGTTCACTCATTAATTTTCGAGTCCCAATGATAACTGATTTCTCTTCTATAATCGATTCAATTCCATGCCCAGGTACTGCACGAAACGTTTCTACAGGTAGTAAAGAAACTTGATTTTGTTTTCCATATTCTACAATTGCAGAGGCTAGCGGATGTTCAGAAACGTTTTCTGCAGAAGCCGCAAATAAAAGCATGTCATCTTGCAGGCTCATTACGTCTGTTACTTCTGGTTTCCCTTTTGTAACCGTACCCGTTTTATCTAATAAAACAGCATTAATTTTATGCGTTGCTTCTAAATACTCTCCACCTTTAAAAAGAATGCCTTTCTCTGCACCTTTTCCTGTTCCAACCATAATAGAAGTTGGTGTTGCCAGTCCCAGTGCACAAGGGCAGGCAATTACTAATACTGCTATAGCTACTTCAAGAGATTGCGGTAAATTTTGCGGAGTAATGGCAAAGTACCAAATTAAAAAGGCAACTGCTGCAACAACAACAACGATTGGAACAAATATACCAGAAATTGTATCTGCCATACGCTGAATTGGCGCTTTAGACCCTTGCGCTTCTTCCACAATTTTAATAATATTTGCAAGGGCTGTATCTTTTCCAATTTTTTCAGCACGCATTGTTAACACACCGTTTTTATTAATTGTTGCACCTATTAAAGCATCACCGACCTGTTTATCCACGGGGATTGATTCACCGGTAATCATTGCCTCATCAACTGACGAAATACCTGATAAAACAATACCATCTACAGGTATCTTTTCACCTGGTTTTACAACAATGGTATCACCAATAACAACACTTTCGATTGGAATTAACATGTCACGTCCATCACGAATGACCAATGCCTCTTTTGCTTGTAGACTTACTAATTTTGAAATCGCTTCCGTTGTTCTTCCTTTCGCAACAGATTCGAAATATTTTCCAACAAGAATTAATGTGATGAGCACTGCACTCGTTTCAAAATACAGCTGCGATGAATACGATGGATTTTGTAATGTTTTCAAACCTTCATATAAGCTATAAAAATATGCGGCTGATGTACCAAGTACAACAAGCACATCCATATTCGCACTTTTATTTCGTAAAGAACGGTATGCACCAATATAAAATTGTGAACCGATATAAAATTGTACTGGTGTTGCAAACAATAATTGCACCCATGGATTCATTAAAAAATGCGGCATCCATAGCCCCGTTTCAAATGGCATATGCGCTACCATTGTATAGACAAGCGGTAATGATAACAGAATAGAAAGAAATAGCTGTTTTCGTTTCCCTTTTAAGTTGTCTGCTTTTTTATTTGGTTCAGTCTCTTCTTGGAGTTTCCCTTTGTAACCGAGTTTCGTTATTTTTTCTAAAATAGATTCTATAGTAATAAGGCCATCTTTATATACGATTGTTGCAGTATTCATCGCCAGATTAACAGTAATACTCTCGATTCCCTCCATTTTTCCAATTACTTTTTCAATCCGATTTGAACATGCGGCACATGTCATTCCATCAATATCTAGACTTACCTTTTTCGTCCGAACTTCATAACCAAGTTTCTCAATACGATTTGTGATTGACTCTGCAGATTGCGCGTCCACATCGTATTGAACCGTTGCTTGTTCCATAGCTAAATTTACATTTGCTTCTACACCTTCTAACTTATTTAACACCTTCTCAATTCTGGCTGAACAAGCTGAACATGTCATCCCATCAATACCAACCGTGATCTGTTTTGTCTGACCCATACAGTTCGTCTCCTTTCTATTTTGAGAACTGTTTGATGACTTTCATTAACTCTTGAATAGATTCATCTCCATTACCTTCTTGAATCGCTTTAGCGACACAATGATTTGTATGTCGCTCTAACAATGAAAAACCGACTTTATTTAACGCTGCTTGCACCGCAGAAATTTGAATCAATACATCTACACAATAACGATTTTCTTCAATCATTTTTTGTATACCGCGCACTTGACCTTCAATCCTTTTTAAGCGTTTTACAACCTTCTCGATCTCTTCGTCCGTTCGCGGAACCATCTTTTCTTGATTTGAACAATGGTCCATCCGTATACCCCCTTCTCTATATACATTATACCCGTAAGGGGTATAATGTTGCAAGTTTTTACTGTGAAAATTTATATTTTTTAATTAAAATCCACACTTGCCTATATTGACCAAATATGGTGTAATGCTAAAAAAGACAAAGGACTATAACTATATGCAAGAAATGATTCACAATTTACTCACAGAGCATCACACGATTGCAATTCCACTCAGTATTCTATTCAATATCATCATCAGCTTGGCAGGATTTATTCCAAGCATATTTTTAACAGCCATCAACATACAACTTTTCGGTTTAACAGATGGAACAATTATTTCGATCGCAGGCGAAGCATTGGGAGCAATTGTCTCATTTTATTTCTATCGACTAGGTTTTCAAAAATTGACTCATAACAAATTAAACAACTATCCAAAAGTAGAACGCCTTCTTTATGTACAAGGTAAAGAGGCATTTTTACTCGTTCTATCATTTCGACTTGTTCCATTTATTCCGTCTAGCATTATCACCTTATTTGCAGCATTAGGAACAATATCGTTATTCGCTTTCAGTATTGCAAGTACACTAGGAAAAATACCGGCATTACTCATTGAAGTGTATTCTGCATACCATGTCATGAACGGAACAAGTGAAGCAAAGTGGATTATCACGATTGCCGGTTGCATCGGAGTATTATATATATTGAAGAAGTGGAAGAAAAAATAAAAAGGAGCATCTGCTCCTTTTTATTTTTTCTAAAGAAGAATGAACCCTATTTTACACCAACTGCATCATATGACTGCTTCACCGCTGTAACTTCAGCAGAGTTCGCACCATATAAATCCGCAGCTGCTTGTACTAAGCCAGCACGCGCTTGACTAAACGTAGTAGATTCAGTGAAATATTGTGTATTTGCACGATAATAGATTGCGCCTGCTTTATCTTTACCAATACCATTTACTGTTACACCGTAATGCGTACCACCATTTGCTAGTAAGTAAGCCGCTTTATTAATAATACCACTGTTCGTATGAACACCACCGTTATCACTTGAACCAGTATAACGTTTAGAATAATGATCTGGATCGCCATATTTCGTTGGATCACTCATAGAGCGAAGCGAATCTCCCGATTGGCCAGGCGTATAAATATCCTCACCAATTTCCCAATCTGGATTACGATTATCATAGTATTCTACTAACGTACCAAAAATATCAGAAACCGCTTCATTTAATGCTCCTGACTCATTTTGATAAATCAGGTTTGAGCTATATTCGGTAACAGCATGCGTTAATTCATGCCCAATTACATCTAATCCACCCGATAATGAAGTAAATGTATAACCATCCCCGTCTCCATATACCATTTGTGAGCCATTCCAAAATGCATTGTTATAATTACTTCCATAGTGAACTGTTGATTTCAATGGCGCTCCTGCATCATTAATGGAGTTTCGATTAAACGTATTTTTATAATAATCATATGTTACACCCGCATAATAATGAGCATCTACTGCAGCTGCATCACGGCTTGCATTGAAAACATTATCTGTATCTGTCCATAATGTCCCTGGCAATGTAGAGCGATTTTTCGCATCATATGTGAAAATCGTTGCTCCACGTGTATTATCTTGTAAATAATAAGTAGATCCAGATAGTGTTGTATTAATAGATTTTGTATCTCCTAGTACACCTTTACCTGTTCCAACTTTATTTGTCCCTGTAACAGGTTTTACAACTGCTTTACCTTCCTGTTTAGCATTTTCTTGCTTAAGTGGTGCTTGATTTTCACCATTTACATGATCAATTGTATTGTATTTATTTAATACTTTACCGCTTTCTGCCTCAATGAAATAATAATAGTTTCCTGGTTTTGGCTCTAAGAAGTTTAATTTCACAACATATGCATAAGTTGTGTCCTCACCATTTTGATATACATATAAATCTGCTGATGGCTCTACCTCATATTTTGGAGTTAATCCTAAGTCTTGCTGTGCAATTGCAATTGCTTTTTTACCTTCAATCTTATTTTTATTTTTTAATTTTTCCTTTTTATCTAAATCAGGTACAACTGTTCCAGATAAAACTTTCAATGAACCATCTTTACTAACATGAGCTAGTTGAGTAGACCCCCATACTGGTGTACCTTCATATACTTGTTGCATACGTACCACTGTTGCATCAGTTGCAGAATCTTTTTTCACTTGTTTCACTTTGAAAGAATCCTCTGCACTCTTTTCCCCTAACTTATACTCTCCTTTTGCTGCATTTAAATAATCAAATACAACAGATTCTGCTTTCTTTCCAGTTGCTCCAGTCAAATCTCCAGAGATAAACTCAGGTGACTGTACTGCTTCATTGTACTTTTTCGTAGAGAGCACATTCTTTGAATCTGCAAACGCAGAGCTTGTCCCTCCAAATGTTGTAACTGCCATTCCTGCCGCTAATACAAATGCTAAACTCTTCTTTTTCATATAACCTTCCCCCTAATAAAAAATTTTTTTGAAAAAGAGTAATTTTATATTAGCATTAGGTTTCCAATATTGATATACTGAAAATTCAAAAAAATCTTTTCTCAAGTTTTGTAGAATTTTGGCGAACAATTATTGAGAAAGGCCCTTTCCGTTTGGAAAGGGCCTTTTTTGGTAATTTATTATACATTTACTGCTTCTGCTGCATTCGTTTCTTGACCATAGTTATCTGGTTTCCAAGCATACTGCACATCGAATGCTACCGCTAAAACCGTTATAATTACAAAGGTTCCTAAGATTATCTTTTTCATACTATAACTCCTCCTTCTTCTTCTAACAACATAATTGCTAATTTATAATATCGATTACTTTCTTGAAATTCCGATGATTCTTCAAAGTATTCCGCTAATTCTAAGTATACCTTCTTTAAATCTTTCATATTTTTTTCACCCTTAAAGAAAGGCACTGCTTCTATTTCTAAAAACTTCTTATATACCTCTTTTTTTCCATAATACTTATATTGAAGAATTAATAATAAGTGCAACATACTTTTATATCTATCATCTTTTCTTGCAGCAGAAATTCCTTTTTCAATCCAACCTCTCGCTTCTTCAAATTCTTTTAACTGAATACATTGCAAAGAAATCTCATACATAGCATCAATATAATTTAAATCTTCTTCTTTTTTATACTGTAGACCCTCCAAATAATATTCTTTTGCTTTTTCATAATTATTTTGACGATAATATAAGTACCCCATATTATTCAAGGCAATTGACATGATATTATCTTTATCTGCAAAAGAATCAGCCTCTCTTAAAATATGATTATAAATTTCCATAGCTTCACTATACTGTTTTTTTCGTATATAACTGAAAGCGATTAAAAGTTGACAGTTGATTACATGCCGAAACTTATATTCATTTCGGAAACCTTCTAACGCAACATTCGCAAAGTACAATGTCATATGATCGATTTCCATCTGACTATACGTAAGTGCTAAATTATAATATATCCCCGTTTCATAATAACCTTGTTCTTTCGCCATAGACTCTGTTTTTAACAAATGCTCTAATGCCTGTTTATATTTATATTGGATGCAATATAATAAAGCCCTACTATACGTATACAGCAACTTCTGAAACGGAGAATACTTCTTATACATCTTCTTTAATTTCTCTAGTTCTTCTTCAAGCGCAGGAAGATCTCTTTTCATAATCAAATAACGTGTATACAGCAGATTATAATAATTTATAATTTCAAAATCTAAGACATTTTTCATTTCAGAATGTAATTCGTTATATATGCGCTCAACCTGTTGCTTGTCCAAATGAACTAATGCGTTTAGCCACTCATCCAATTTCTCTTTCACTTCTTCTTCTACATCTCTCAAATCCGACACAGCAATCTCTAACCTCGCGCAGAGCAACTGCAAGATTTCCTCCGATGCTTCTATTTTTCCATTTTCAATCTTACTTAAATATGAGACGGAACAAATGCCCTGACATAATTCTTCTTGTGTCATTTTTTGCTGCAGTCGCTTATAAAAAACTTGTTTGCCGATTTTTTCTAAAGTTTGTTGCATTGTCCTCCTCCATTCTCATTTACCCCCACTACTTTAATAATACATAAAAATGCCAAAAATATAAATTGATAAATGTAAATTTTCTAAAAGTTTTTTCGATAAATTTGTTTTATTCCACTTGAAGTAACTAAATTTTATGCTAAAAACATGTTATATCACCTTCACTCTTTCTTATTAGAAATGGATTCTTTGGCATAAACTAGAAAAAACGATATAATATAACCAAATTACGGAGGTGTTTTCACAATGAATCATTATAAAGATGATAGTTACGCCTTACATACAGATTTATATCAAATCAACATGACTTATACATATTGGAAAGACGGCATTCATAATCGCCGCTCTGTTTTTGATTTATATTTCCGAAAGCTTCCATTTAAAAATGGTTATGCCATTTTTGCTGGTCTTGAAAAAATTATAGAATACATAGAGAATTTTCGTTTTACCGAAAGTGATATCACTTATTTAAAAGAGCTACAATTTGAAGAAGAGTTTCTACAGTATTTACAAAACATGAGGTTTACCGGAACAATTCGCAGTATGCAAGAAGGAGAAGTTGTTTTTAATAACGAACCATTATTGCGCGTTGACGCACCGCTTGGTGAAGCTCAAATTATTGAAACCGCCTTGTTAAACATTGTGAATTACCAAACATTAATCGCTACAAAAGCAGCTCGCATGAAACATGCAGCGAACAATGATGAACTATTAGAATTTGGTACACGCCGTGCTCATGAATTTGATGCGGCCCTTTGGGGTACACGCGCAGCCTTTATCGGTGGATTTTCTTCTACAAGCAATGTCCGTGCTGGAAAACGGTTTGGTATTCCAGTTGCTGGTACGCATGCTCATTCCTTTGTCCAAGCATACCGTGATGAATATATTGCATTTAAAAAGTATGCTGAAACACATAAAAAATGTGTTTTTCTTGTCGATACATACGACACATTAAAATCCGGTGTACCAAATGCCATTCGCATCGCGAAAGAATTTGGTGACCGCATTGATTTTTATGGTATTCGTCTTGATAGCGGCGATATGGCTTATTTATCAAAAGAGGCACGAAAATTACTTGATGCAGCTGGATTTACAAATACAAAAATCATCGCTTCCAGTGATTTAGATGAATATACAATTATGCATTTAAAATCACAAGGAGCAAAAATTGATGTATGGGGCGTCGGAACAAAATTAATTACATCATTTGAGCAACCTGCCTTAGGAGCTGTTTATAAGTTAGTTGCGATTGAGGATGCGAATGGCACATTAAATGATACGATTAAAATCTCTTCTAATCCTGAAAAGATTACAACGCCAGGATTAAAACGAATTTATCGAATCATTAATCGCGTTAACAATCATGCAGAAGGTGATTATATCGCTTTAGAATCAGAAGAACCTGAGCAGGAAGAGCGTTTAAAAATGTTCCATCCTGTCCATACGTACATCAGTAAATTTGTGACAAACTTTGAAGCACGCGAGCTTCATCATAACATTTTCACAAATGGTAAAAGAACATATGAATTACCTAACATATTAGACATTCAAAAATACACAGAAAACAGCTTAGCACTATTTTGGGAAGAATATATGAGAACACTAAATCCCGAAGAATATCCTGTAGATTTAAGCCAAGAATGCTGGGATCATAAAATGAATTACATTCAAACCGTACGGGATCAGGTTGCAAAAAATATACAAAAATAAAAAGAGAAGCCTTCGCTTCTCTTTTCCCCCTACTATTTACAGGCAGTAATACTCCCACCTCAAAGTTCAACAAAAGAAAAGGAGTTAGTAGAGAGATAAATCGTCCATAAAAGCCTGATTCGTGAAGGCTAATAATTAGTAAGGGATGAAGTCCACCACTGATTAAAGTTTCACTTTACTTTACAAATCTTTCACTCTAAGCACACGCATCGCATTTAATACAGCAAGTAGCGTAACGCCCACATCTGAGAAAACAGCTTCCCACATTGTTGCAATTCCAAATGCACCAAGTAATAAGACCAGTCCTTTCACACCAAGTGCAAAGATAATATTTTGCCATACAATGTTCCGTGTACGTTTGGCAATTTTGACAGCCGTTGCGATTTTAGAAGGTTCATCTGTCATGATTACAATATCCGCCGCCTCGATTGCTGCATCAGATCCTAATCCACCCATCGCAATCCCGACGTCTGCTCTCGCTAATACTGGTGTATCATTAATACCATCACCAACGAACGCAACTTTTTCTTTCGCTTGTTTTGCACTATCAATTTTTTCAATTTCTTCTACTTTTTGTTGTGGCAATAATTCAGCGTGAACCTCATCTAAGCCAAGCTCCTTACCAACAGCCTCTCCAACTAATTTCGCATCACCTGTTAACATTATCGTTTTCTTAATACCAAGTTCTTTCAACTTTTGAATTGCTTGTTTTGAGTCCTCTTTTACTTCATCTGAGATGACGATATAACCAGCGTATGCACCGTCTACAGCAACGTGAACAAGCGTGCCCACTGTTTGTGGCTGTTCAAATGTAATATTTTCTTTTTTCATTAATTTTGCATTGCCCGCAAAAATTTCTTTACCTTGTACTTTTACAACTGTACCATGACCGGAAATTTCACTATAATCCTCAATCATATTTTCATCAATTGATTTTCCATATGCACTTCGAATAGATTGTGCAATTGGATGATTTGAATAAACTTCCGCAAATGCAGCATATTCAAGGAGTTCTTCTTTTGTAGTTGCTCCATTCGGCTCCCTCTTCGTTACCTTGAATACACCTTTTGTTAATGTTCCTGTTTTGTCAAAGACGATATGTTTCACATCATTCAGTGCTTCTAAATAGTTACTTCCTTTGATTAAAATACCGCTTTTAGAGGCTCCACCAATACCGCCAAAGAATCCAAGTGGAATAGATACCACTAATGCACATGGACAAGAAATAACAAGAAACACTAATGCACGATAAATCCAATCAGAGAATGTAGCCCCTTCTAAAATAAGAGGTGGAATAAACGCTAATGCCGCTGCTGTAATAACTACGACCGGAGTATAGTAACGCGCAAATTTCGTAATAAAGTTTTCTGTTGGCGCTTTTCGGCTACTTGCATTTTGTACTAAATCTAAAATTTTCGATACAGTTGATTCACCGAATTCTTTTGTTACCCCAATTGTTAACACACCATTTTGATTCACAAAACCACTTAAAACATCATTACCAACTTCCACTTCACGTGGTACAGATTCACCTGTTAATGCTGAAGTATCTACCATTGATGTTCCTTCAACCACTTTCCCATCTAATGGTACTTTCTCACCTGGTTTAACAATGATATAGTCTCCGATTTGCACATCTTCTGGCGAAACTTGTTTTGTTTCATTTCCAACTTTCACGTTGGCATAATCAGGACGAATATCCATTAACGAAGTAATCGATTTTCGAGAACGATTCACCGCAATACTCTGGAATAACTCACCTACTTGATAAAACAGCATAACCGCAACAGCTTCTGAATATTGCCCGATTGCAAATGCTCCAAGTGTAGCGATTGCCATTAAAAAGTTTTCATCAAATACTTGGCCGCGTGTTATGTTTCTCACAGCTCGCCAAACAATATCTCCACCAATGAGTAAATATGCGATAACGAAAAGTGGAATGGTTATCATTTGTGGTAATCCTGCAAGTGCAGCGACTCCTGTTAAAACACCACCAATCGCTAAGCGCCACAGCATTTTCTTCACATTTCCTTCACCGTGATCGTGACTATGTCCATGATCATGACCTGTTTTTTCTTCACGGACAACTTTTACATCTGGTTCTAATTTATGAACAATATTTTTAATATCTTGTACTGTCGTTTCAAGCTCTTTTTTATTTGCCACTTCTATTTTTAATTTCTTCGATACAAAATCAACAGTCGCGTTTGACACGGAAGGCATTTCCTTTACCTTTGTTTCAATCTTCATCGCGCAATTCGCACAATCTAATCCTTCTAATACAAATACTTCTTTAGCAACTTTTGTTTTTTGTTCTTCCTGTACTTTAATATGCGGTTCTAATTTCGTAACAAGTTGTTTTGCCTCATTAACAACTTGATTTTCTTTATTTTGTTCTGTTTCTAAAGTCATTGTCTTAGTTGCGAAGTTCACGGAACAAGAGGAGACACCTTCTAATCCTCCGACCCCTTTTTCAATTTTCATTGCACAATTCGCACAATCTAATCCTTCTAACACAAGTTTTCGTTTCACTAATGCTTCTGCCATCTTTCTCCCTCCTTGTGTTCTTTTATTCTTCCTCGTTTACATGCTCAAATGCTTGCTCAAAAATACCGATTACGTGATGGTCCGCTAATGAATAATAAACGACTTTTCCCTCTTTGCGGTTTTTCACAAGTTTCGCTTGTTTTAATACACGAAGCTGATGTGAAATAGATGATTGTGTCATTCCTAGTAAATAGGCTAAGTCACACACACACATTTCAGCTTCGAATAATGCATGTAATATTCTCGTACGTGTACGGTCACCTAATACTTTAAATAATTCTGCCACTTTACTTAAACTTTCGTCAGCTGGAATCGTTTGTTTTACTTGATCAACAACTTCTTCATGGATAATTGTTTGAGAACATGCTTCTTGACATGTTTCTACTTTATTTTCAGCCATTATAGCTCACCTCTTCATTTGAACATATGAACAACTATTCATATGTCTTATACTTCCATTATATGAGCGCCCATTCATATGTGTCAATAAAATCCGCAACAAATTTTCCGAACATTTTGTCCACATTTAAAAACATATCACTTATTTTCCACATCCGTTATATTCTTCATACAAAAAGGATGTACGAAAGTTTCTATCCTTTCGTACATCCTTTTTTCTTCATTTATTCACCTTTCACTGCATCAACAATTAAAGAAACGAACCCTAACTTTCCATCCTGATTTCTATGATCAAAGCGTTTAGACCGATAAATAAATCCTACTTTTTCCTCCTCTGTACAAAAGAAAAAGCCTTGCGCGCTCCCTAGGCACACAAGGCTTACAATTCATTATATCCCCTTAATTAGCTTTTTCTAAGCTATCTTGCGAACTTGTATCTTCTTTTAAATGACTATGTTTTTTCGAGTAAACAAAGTATACAACTACTCCGATTGCTAACCAAGCACCAAAGTACAGCCATGTTGTTAATGGTAAATTTACCATTAAGAATAAGCAACATACGACTGAAATAATCGGTAAGATTGGCACAAGCGGTACCATAAATCCGCGCTTTAAATTCGGATGCGTTTTACGCAGAATGATAACCGATACACCAACCATCGCAAATGTTAATAACGCTCCAATATTCGCTAAATTCGACAATTCTTTTAAATCGATAAATCCGGCAATTAAAGCACTACCAATTCCTGTTAACCAAACTGAAAATGTTGGCGCTTCTGTCTTCTTATTAATTTTCGCAAAAGATTTTGGCAATAAACCGTCACGACTCATCGCAAAGAATACACGTGTTGTTGCATAGATGTAAGCAAAAATTACAGCCATAATACCAATTACAGCTCCAACTGCGATTACACCAGCTACTTTATCCTGCCCTACCACTTCTAGTACATAAGCCATCGCTTCTGGTACATCTAATTCTTTATAAGAAACCATACCAGTCATAACGAGACAAACTGCAACGTAAATGATTGTACAAATAACTAACGAAGTAATAATACCAATTGGAAGGTCACGTTGTGGATTTTTCACTTCTTCTGCTGAAGTTGCTAATGCATCAAAACCTAAGAAAGCAAAGAATACTGCTGCTGCTCCGGAAAAGACTCCGCTTACGCCGTACGGTGTAAATGGTACCCAGTTCTCTGGTTTTACGTAGAATACACCAACTGCAATAAATAAGACAACAATACCAATTTTAATTAATACCATTGCGTTATTTACGCGTTTACTTTCTTTCGTACCACGTGATAATAACCAAGTTATTATTAATGTAATAACCACCGCCGGCAAGTTCACAATACCACCTTGTGATGGAATCGTTAACAGTGCTTTTGGAATTTCTAATCCAAATCCACTTATCAGGTTATGGAAGTAACCTGTCCATCCGCCAGCTACCGCTGCCGTTGTTAAAACATATACTGATAGTAACGTCCATCCCATTAAATGGGCTACAAACTCCCCGATTGTTGCATAAGAATATGTGTACACACTACCTGAAACGGGCAGTGTAGATGCCACCTCTGCGTAACATAGCGCTGCAAATCCACAAACAATTGCCGCAATCATAAATGAAAAAATAACTGCTGGACCAGCATCTCTTGCTGCTACTAATCCAGTTAATACAAGAACTCCTGTACCGATTATCGCACCAATCCCTAGCATTGTTAGGTCAAATGCCCCTAGCGTTTTCGTCAAAGTTTTACTTTTACTTTCCCCTAACAATTGCGTAACGGATTTCTTTTTAAATAGGTTGGCCACGATGTATGCCCCCTTCGACTAAGAAGAGCTAAGAGGTCTTCTCTCTTAGCTCTTATCATGTTGTATGAAATATTGTTCGATTGTTATTTAGTAAAATGCTGCTATTAGCAAGATACTGTTTCTGCTTCTAATAATTCTTTTGCACCTTTGTATTCTACACCGTGAGCTTCTGCAACTGCTTCGAATGTTACATAGCCGTCTAATGTGTTAATACCTTTTAATAATGCAGAGTTGCCTAGGCAAGCTTCTTTATAGCCTTTGTTTGCAATTTGTACTGCATATGGCACTGTTACGTTTGTTAATGCAAGAGTTGATGTACGTGGAACCGCACCAGGCATGTTTGCAACTGCATAATGAACAACGCCGTGTTTTTCATAAGTTGGGTTATCATGAGTTGTAATGCGGTCAGTTGTTTCGAAAATACCACCTTGGTCAATTGCGATATCTACTACAACAGAACCTGGTTCCATTGATTTAATCATTTCTTCTGTTACAAGTTTTGGTGCTTTTGCACCTGGAATTAATACTGCACCGATTACAAGATCAGATTCTTTTACAGCTTGTGCAATATTGTAAGGATTAGACATTAAAGTTTTCACTTGGTTACCGAAAATGTCATCTAATTGACGAAGACGTTCTGCACTTAAGTCGATGATTGTTACATCCGCACCTAGTCCAACTGCAATTTTAGCAGCATTTGTACCAGCTTGTCCACCACCGATAATTGTTACTTTGCCACGTTTTACCCCTGGAACGCCTGCAAGTAAGATACCTTTGCCGCCTTTGTTTTTCTCAAGGAATTGTGCACCAATTTGTGCAGACATACGACCAGCTACTTCACTCATAGGTGCAAGTAATGGTAAAGAACGGTTTTCTAATTGTACTGTTTCATAAGCGATAGAAACAACTTTCTTTTCAATTAATGCTTTTGTTAATTCTGGTTCTGGAGCTAAGTGTAAGTATGTGAATAAGATTAAACCTTCGCTAAAGTGTTTGTATTCACTTTCAATTGGTTCCTTAACTTTCATTACCATATCCATGTTCCAAGCTTCTTCAGCTGTATCAACGATTTTTGCACCTGCTTCAACGTACTCAGCATCTGTAAAACCAGATCCTATACCTGCACCCTTTTGAATGAATACTTCGTGATTGTTACGAACTAAATGTACAACACCAGCTGGTGTCATTGCCACACGGTTTTCGTTGTTTTTAATTTCTGTTGGTACCCCAATACGCATAATGAAATGCCCCCTTATAATTAACAGAAAAAAGGAATTCTTTTTTCTTTTTTAAATAATTAATAACTTATGTCCTTATTCTAGCATAACTTAAAAGCTATGAAAACGCTAACATACTAATTTAAAAGAAGTTTTTATATTGGGAATAGTGTAAATATAAAGAACTTTATTTTACAAGGGGTCTTCATGTTTTTTTATTATCTATCATTCTTTTCTTATGATCTATCATTCTATTTTCATTATAACCACGGAAACTACACATTCCTTATTTATTATTTGACAATAATATAACAATGTGAAAAAACAATACAAATCGCATACATATGCAATTAAAATCCCCTGTAACATTTTAGAAGTATATTCTTTTTTATATAAATCCATTTTAAATTTTCAACATATAAATGACTGCTATGAAGAGAAGAAGTTGACTTTACACTCGGTTGTTCTTGGCATGGGATAGGAAAAGAATTTGACCGCTTCTATGCACGGTCGGATGCTCTCGTCCACTTAAAAAGAAAGGTTTTATATCAGTTTTTCTATTTGCACTTATATAGTAAAAAACAGCTACCGATATTTAACCGGCAGCTGGATAACCTATGAATAACTTTGAAAATAAATCTTCCGTTGTTTCTGTAATTTTATCAAACATATCTGTTTCACTTTCTTCTTGCTCTTTCATCATTTTAATGGTTTTTTGTGCATCCACAGGATAGTCTGTAATAATCCCATCGACATTAAGCTTATAATATTTTTTAAAGCTTTCCATATCATTTACAGTCCATACATAAATGGGTTTATTTAATTTTCTTGCTGCTTTTACTAGGCGTTTATTTAACATATATTCTTCTGCCACATAGAAATCAGCCTGAACATATTTTAAATCCGCTCTGCTTGCATATAATATATATCCTACCTTTATATCTGGGTTTGCACGCTTAAATTCTTTAATGAGCGGATAGTGCAATGTTTGAATGACACATTGCTTTTCAAAGTCGTTTTCCTTAATTGTTTTTAATACTTTCTTTACAAAATCCTTTTCATTTCCATGTAGTTTCACTTCTATATTCAGTTTTATCTTGTTTTTTGCAAGCTTAATCATCTCATCAAGTGTACTAATTTTACCCGTAAATCCATCTTGGCTGAGAGTCAGTTTTTGAAGCTCATCCATCGTTAAATCTGATACTTGTACATTCGCATTCGCAAGACGCTTTAATTTCAAATCATGTATTACGGCCAATTGACCATCTTTTGTTTGTAATACATCAATTTCAGCATACTCTGCTTTTGCATCAATCGCACCTTGTAGGGCCTCTTTCGTATTCTCTACTCCTTTGGAAACATATCCACGATGTGCCATAATAACTGGCTCTTTATATGAATTCGTAATAAACGTCACAATAAAAGCAACAACCATGCCCACGGTGAAAACACCAACAATATATACACCAATAAACTTCAAACGATGCTTTTTAAAAAAACATTTATTCGCTTTTGTTTTGGAATAATCTAAGCCTTCTTCTAATAAAACATCTACAACTGGAACCTTTTGTAAATAAAGTCTTGTCAATGCCATAATATAAAACGGAGTTACAATAAAGCTAAATAAATACAATGTACTCGTCAAAAATACAGATAGAGTAGATTCTGCTAAGAGGGCAAATGTCCCTTTTGGATTCGTAAATTCATATACACCCCATAAAACTAATAAGTACATTCCCATTAATAAAACAAATACAATCCCGATCGAGATAAAAAATCCAATTAAAAAGAACAAGACTTTAAAAAAGCTTCCTTTTACCAAATTTGCACTTTTACGTGCAGCCGTACGAAATGTTTTTTCTTCTAAAACAATAATAGGTAAAACAAAGATCCACCTAAGATTCAAGTATGCAACTACAGCAAAGAAAGCATAGTAACCGACTTGTCCCATTGTCGTTTTAAACAATTCTCCTGTAATAAAATTAGGAATTTGAATTTCAGGAATTAGTGCAGATTTATACCCCATGCTTAACAGAGGTAACAATACAACCGCATACAAAACAAATCCAGGTAAGCAATATGTAAACAGAGAAGGCAAATACGTTACCGTTTTATATAAAATAGGTCGTAATTTCACCTTTTGTCGTTTATGTGCAAAATATGAAATAATAATAAGCACTGCAAACTCCGTAAAAATGAGAAAAAGTGCTAATATCGATAAAATGAAAATAGTTGCGATACCATATGGAGTTTTCAAAAAAGCTAGCAATTCATCGTTTGTCGCATTTGCATAGCCACCAAAATACAACAATTTATTAAAAATAATACCGAATAGCGGTATAAATACAATGGCTGCTAATAATTTATAAACAAGCTGAAACGCCAACACATTCCAAAAAGCAAATTGCACTGTTTGAAAGGAATGTTTCATGACTCCTGGTATAGATAGTCTTTTACGGTGTAGCATAAATCCCTCCAAATTCTAACGCTATATTTGAGATGGATTCCATATTTCTATTTCAAATCCATCTTTTTTATAATAATATATTCCGCTTAATATGAACACTCTTATACATCCCAAAAAGAGTGACAGGCACAACCCCATCACTCTTTCTCATTTTTACCACACTATTGACGGGCAGTAAGACCCCCCACTGATTAAAATTTCACCTTATTTTTTCCCTAATCCTTGTCCAAATGCTTTTAAAAAGCTAAATCCAAAGGTAATCGCTCTATTGATATCAGGATCTTTTAATACTTTAAAGAAGTCCATAACCTTTGTTTTCTTACCCTTTTTTAATTCGTCTGTTGCAAATTGTAATCCTGTAACTAAACTCGATGTCACCTGTTTTGTTACTTCTGGATCAACAGAAGATAGCGCTTCTCCTGCCCCCATCATATTATTTAATGCATTTTTTACCGGTTCACGATTTAATTGCTGGGCAGCAATTTTAGAAACATCTTCTTTTGCAGCAAGCAAACTAATTGCTGCATCTAATATGCCAGCTTGTTGCAACTGTGCTAACAATTGCATCGTCTCTTCTACCGCTTCACGATTCTCAGCTAATTGGGTTAGCAGTTCATCTGATAACTGTTGTTTCTTTTCTGCTTCTGTAATGACCTTTTTCTGAATCAATGTAATTTCTTTTGCCACGTTCTTCGCCCCCTAGTTCTGATCCACAAGTGATACGTACTGCTTTCTCTGCCATTTCTGCTGAATTTCAACACCATTTTGCGGATGACGCTTTTTATCTCTTGGGTTTGAAGCAGGAAGTGGACGATTTCCTTTTTCACGTAGTACACGCATTTTCACCATCGTTTGTTTATAAGCCGGTGTACACGTATATAGGTCTGTCGCTGTTCCTGTTAAAATATTAATCGCTTCTTCATTTACTGTCGCATGCATCGGTAAATATAACTCGTTTCCAGTCACACGATCTGTAATAAGTGCCTGTACTTTGATTTTCCCAAACGGTGATGTCAGTTCTACAAGGCCACCATCTTTCACATTCCGCTCAGTAGCAAGCTCAGGTGAAATCTCAACAAACACCTCAGAAATTTTGGATAGAATCCCCACTGATTTATTTGTCATATTTCCTTCATGGAAATGTTCTAACATACGACCATTATTTAATAATAAATCGTAGTCTTCTGGCGCTACAACTGGCGGCACCCATTCATCTAGTGAAAGACGGGCTTTTTTATCAGGGAAATTAAAACCATCGACATATAATAACGGTGTATCACTACCGTCATGACTTCCCCAGCATAAACTGTTCCATCCTTCTAAACGATCATATGTTGCTTGTGAATAGAGCGGCGCAAGTGATGCAATTTCATCCATAATTTCACTTGGGTTCTCATAATTCCAATCCCCACCAAGTGCACGTGCTACTTTTTGTAAAATCCACCAGTCTGGTTTAGAATCACCAAGCGGTTTAATAACTTCATATAAACGTTGAATACGGCGCTCTGTATTTGTAAATGTTCCCTCTTTTTCTAAACTTGGTGCTGCTGGTAAAATAACATCCGCAAAGCGCGCTGTTTTTGATAAGAACATATCTTGAACAACAAGAAAATCAAGATTTGCTAAAATATGCTGTACATGATTTGCATTTGAATCTACTAAAGCCATTTCTTCTCCCATAACATACATACCACGCAATTTTCCTTCTTCTGCTGCAAGTAGCATCGCAATGTTATTTAGCCCTGGCTCTTTCGGAATCGTAGTTCCATATGCTTTTTCAAATTTCGCACGCATTGCATCATCCGATACCGCTTGATAACCTGGAAGCCAGTTTGGTAATGTTGCCATATCACAAGCACCTTGTACGTTATTATGTCCGCGGAGTGGATATGCACCTGCACCCGGGCGACGATAGTTACCTGTTACAAGAAGTAAGTTTGAAATCGCTGCAGATGTTGTACTTCCTCCTGTATTTTGTGTAACACCCATACCCCAAAGTATACAAGTACCATCTGCTTCATATACCATACGAGCCATTTCTTTTAATGTATCTTTAGAAATACCTGTAATACTTTCCGTATAATCAAGTGTATATTTTTCTAACATCTTGCTATATTCATCAAAATTCTTCACATTTTCATCTAAGAATTTTTTATCATACCAATCTTGATCAATAATATATTTTGTCACACCAGCAAGCCATACATAGTCAGTTCCTTGGCGCGGATGAACAAACAGATCAGCACGCTCTGCCATTTCATGTTTGCGAAGGTCCGCTACAATTAGTTTTTGTTCATGTAGCTTGTGAGCACGTTTTACACGTGTTGCAAGTACTGGATGTCCCTCTGTCGGGTTTGCACCGACAACAATGACTAGTCCTGCCTCAGCAATATCTTTCACTGTCCCAGCGTCACCGCCCATACCAACAGTTTTAAATAAACCATCTGTTGCTGGCGATTGGCAGTAACGAGAACAGTTATCCACATTATTTGTTCCATATATTTGACGAGCTAACTTTTGCATTAAATAATTTTCTTCATTCGTTACTTTCGAAGAAGAAATAAAGCCAAATGCATCGCTACCATGTTCCGATTTAATATGTTGCATATTGGACGCAACAACCTCTAAAGCTTCTTCCCATGATGCTTCAACGAACATATCCCCTTGACGAATCAACGGTTTCGTAATACGGTCTTCACTGTTTACAAAGTCCCATCCGAACTTTCCTTTCACACATGTAGAAATTCCGTTTACTGGTGCGTCTGATACAGGTTGTACTTTTAAAATTTGACGATCTTTCGTCCATACTTCGAACGAACAACCTACACCGCAAAATGTACACACTGTTTTCGTTTTATTAATCTTCGTTTCACGCATTGCAGATTCAACTTCTGAAACTGCTAAAATACTACTATATCCAGGCTCTACATCCTTTACAAAATCAATCATCGGATCTAACACATCCGGTTTCAACCCCGTCATAAATCCTGCTTCCCCAAGCATAGATTTTTCCATTAATGCGTTACAAGGACAAACTGTTACACATTGTCCACAACTAACACAAGATGAATCGTTAATACTCACGCCATTATCCCAAATAACACGCGGACGATCTAAGGTCCAATCAATTGATAACGTTTCGTTTACTTGTAAGTTCTGACATACTTCTACACACTGCCCACAAGCGATACATTGGTTTGGATCATAACGGTAAAATGGATGAGTCATGTCCACTTCTTTTGCACTAACTTTCGGTTCATATGGATATTTCTGTTCTTCAATTCCCATCATATGTACCGTATTATGAACTTTACAATTACCGTTATTATTATCACATACTGTACAATACAATAAATGGTTCTCTAATATTCTATCCATTGCTTCCGTTTGTGCTTCTTTAGCACGTGGTGAATTTCTTTCGATATGCATACCATCTTCCAATTTCGTTGAACAAGCACGCAATAGCTTTCCATCTACTTCCACAATACACGTATCACAAGTTTGAATTGGATCCACCTCTGGTACATGACAAATTTGTGGATGTTCTAAATTACTTTCGTTAAATAATTGCAGTATCGTTTCTTCACCAGATGAAAGAAATTCTTTTCCATCTATGGTTACACGAACTGTTTTTTCTGCCATAGTTTCCCCTCTCCTTACAACCAACTGTACAACACAGTTTTGAATCCGTTTTCAAAACTGTGTTGTTATACATATTTTTTGAAACACTCTGTTGAAATCCTATCTTAGAAGTCGATTCTTGATGCTATAAGGTATAAAAAATGACACTATTCTACTACTCTATTATATCTTACATATACAATAATAACCAAATAATATATAGAAACTGAAAAATAAACATAAAACCTGTCTTTTTAGGTGGGAGAGAGCATCCGGCCGTGCATAGAAGCAGTCAGTTCCTTTTCCTGCCCCATGCCAAGTGAAAACAAAGAGAGAAAACAAGTAGCGGTCATCTTTTCTCTTCCTAGCAGCGACTTATATGTCGAAAAATCAAAATGGATTTATATAGATAACAGATGCTTTTATTTTTTCAATGTTTTATGATAAATAGGAAGAAAAATACATATGAAGGGAAAAATACTATGGGGTCTGTCCAAGAAACATGTAAAATGGTACGTTATCAAGCTGGAATATTCCTCGAACAAGAAGATGAAATTGTCACGGAATATCCTGTAACGATTAAATTAAACGGGGAAGAATATGTAACAGTTGTATGCACTCCAAATTATATTGAAGATATGGTAATAGGTTTTTTAATTTCTGAAGGAATTATTGCTTCTTATGAGAACATTGATGAGTTATGGATACAGAAAGACAAAGGGGTTGTCCATGTAAAAACATCACAAATCAATCCACTCTATCAAACGCTATATAACAAACGATATGTCACTTCTTGTTGCGGCAAAAGTAGACAAGGATTTGTTTTTGTAAATGATGCAGCAAAAGCAAAAACTTTACATGATATACATGTAACAATTACTCCAGAAGAATGCTTTCATTTAATGAACTCCTTACAGCAATCTTCCACTACGTTTCGTCAAACAGGCGGGGTTCATAATACCGCCCTGTGCGATCGAAATACCGTTCTCATATCAAGAATGGATATTGGACGACACAACGCATTGGATAAAATATATGGCCATTGTTTACGCAATCATATCCCCATTAAAGGGAAAATTATTGTATTTAGTGGCCGAATCTCATCTGAAATTTTGCTGAAAGTTTCTAAAATCGGTTGCGAAATTGTTCTTTCTAAATCAGCTCCAACAAAATTAGCATTACAGCTCGCTCATGATTTAGGCATTACGGTAGTTGGGTTTATTCGTAATGACTCCTGTAATATTTACACTCATCCAGAACGAGTTGAAGGATATATAATAGAAACAAAATGATTCCTGCTAAAGGAATCATTTTTTAGTTATAAAAATGTACTATATTTATTTGTTGAATAGTTAATAAAGTTAATATATAATTTCATTACATAAAGTGAATCATAAAAAATGCCTGAAGACACATGTCTTCCTCGCATATATCTACTTATTCTTTTACAAATTAAGAAAGAATAAGTACAAAATATGTTTATGAATACACAGTAGATGTTCTATCAATATAATCATCAGACTCTTACGGATTACAATCTCCTGCTTTACATAATAAAGCCGAGGATCTATTTCCCTATAGAGTGAGATAAACTGAGGAGGTTACAGCTATGGAAATTCGCTTATTAACAAAAGAGGATGCAAAAATTTATTTAAAAGTTTGTATGGAAGGATTAAAACAAAATCCAGAAGCCTTTAGTTCTTCTTATGAAGATGTGCTAAAACATGAGGATCCAGTTGCTGCAATGGCAAAACGTTTATCTAATCCTGATAAATATACCCTTGGTGTCTTTAAAGATAACGATTTGATTGGACTCGCGACTTTAGAAACAAAACCATTTATTAAACAAGAACATAAAGCAAAAATCGGCTCTGTTTACGTCTCTCCAAAAGCTCGCGGTCTTGGGGCTGGACGTGCATTAATAAAAGCCATTATTGAAAATGCTCATAAATTACATGTAGAACAACTCATGCTTGATGTTGTCGTTGGAAATGTAGCTGCAAAAAAATTATACGAGTCACTTGGCTTTCAAACATATGGTGTACAAGAACGTTCTTTAAAACACAATGGACAGTATTGGGATGAGGAACATATGGTTTTATTTTTGAATAACTAATCATACAACATATATAAATACAAATTGAAAAACCGACATAAAACCTGTCTTTTTAGATGGAAGAGGGCATCCGCCCATGCCAAGTAAAAGCAAAGAGAGAAAATCACCTTTTGTTCTTTATAATCGTGACTTATATGTTGAAAAACCAAAATATATTTATATAACTTTTCACAAAAGTACCTTTTGTGATAAAGGTGCTTTTTTCTTACAACAATGTAATGTTCCCGTCATCTTATTGAATGGTTCTATTCCCCCCTCTTCGCTATACTAAAAGTACGAAATCACAGCCAAAAGACATGAGAGATGAAAAAATAATAGAAGTAATAGAATGAAATCAGTAATTGGAGGAATAACAGATATGAAACAGCACAAACATCTTATTTTGTTCATTTGTGGTACAATAATCGTCACTTCAGGATTAGCAATTCTTCCTTGGTTTATTGTATAAAGCTTCCGTCATTTTTTGGTTCCTTCCTATACAAAAATCCCCTGTACATAGCATACAGGGGATTTTTACGTACAAATAAAAAAGCTTATTGTTTCTCAAAATAAAACAATGAGCTTTTACATTTATTATAGAATTCCGAAAAATTTATTAGTACATGTCACAATGATTAGCATAGATACGGCAATACACATCACAATAGCATTGCGCTCTTGTTTATCTTTTTGTAAACGTTCTTCTTTTTTACTCACGTGTATAGTCCCCTTTATAACAATAAAAAAAGTGGGAGATAGGAGATTTTCCTTATCCGATGCGAGGTGAATACGAAATTTCTCACTATCTCACATACACAATAGAATGGAATTGTCATTTTATAAATAAAATGACATGACGTTATGTCGCAACATAGGGTATTTTGTGTCGCTACGCTTTCTATTATAAAAAAGAGTTGTGCAAAAGTAGTGCATTTTTTATGTCAATTGCCTTAGTAGAAAAAATACACTACAATTCAATCACGTAAACAGAGTTTTTTATTATTTTCATGTAAACTATACAAAGTAGAATGAATGTTTTGAGGTGCACAAGACTATGATTAAAATCTTATTAGTAGACGATGAAGAACGCATGTTACGATTGTTAGATTTATTTTTGAGCCCACGTGGTTATTTTTGTATGAAAGCCAATTCAGGTATAGAAGCTCTTGAACTAATTCAACAAAAGAACTTCGATATCATTTTATTAGATGTGATGATGCCCAATATGGATGGATGGGATACATGTTATCAAATCCGTCAAATCAGCAATGTTCCAATCATAATGTTAACAGCTCGTAATCAAAACTACGATATGGTAAAAGGACTTACAATGGGAGCCGATGATTATATTACAAAACCTTTTGACGAACAAGTACTAGTTGCACGAATTGAAGCTATACTGCGCCGAACAAAAAAGGATGGTTTTATAAGCTTCAATGGTATTGAATGGGATAAAACCAAACATACTGTCACTGTTTACAACGAGAAAATCCCCCTTACACCTATCGAATTTTCATTACTAGGACTGTTTTTACAAAATACGAACCGAGCATATAGCCGTGATGATTTAATTGAAAAAATATGGGGATATCAAACGGATATTGAATATCGTACTGTCGACTCACATATCCGCAATATCCGTGATAAATTACGAAAAAAAGACTTTCCTGTTGAAAAATACTTAGAAACCATCTATAAAGTGGGATACAAGTGGAAAAGTGAATAAAAACAAATAGTATAGTGAAACTTTGATTAGCAAACATTTTTTATCCCCCTATTCGCTGTACTTTAAGGTAGGGGGCTTACCGTCCGAGAATAGGGGGATAAAAATTTGATAAGTGGTGAGATACCTCCCTCTAGCTATTAATGTGAAATAAAGGTGTGGTAAAAATGAATAAACTTTCCCTCAAGATCGGTACATACTTTTTAATATTAGCTCTATGTATTGAAACAATTGCTTTTGTATCTTTTTATACAAGTTTGTCGAACATGCGTATCGAGGAAGAAAAAGCCGCTCTTTTAGAAAAAGGGAAGCGCTATAGTAATTTTATTTCAAAACGTTATGGTCCACGAGCTTTTGAACATGCTGCAGCAATGGAATCACATTCTAATTCAGATACAAAGTTAGTCATAACAGACACCAATGGGCAAATCCTTTCTTCTTCTGATCCGATAACACCAGAAATGAAAAAGCAACTTGCTTACAAAATACATTGCACTTCAATAGATGGAACTTTGGTTGAGAAAAATTGGAAAACATCGAAATTTATTTCAACAGCAACGCCAATTATCATTCATAAACAAATTACTGGATATGTACATATGTTTTTAGATACCGCATTTTTAGAAAAAATGATTCTTCGCTTAGCACATCAATTTATTATTATCGGTATATTAACTCTTGTTTTAACAACAATTTCTGTATTTATCTTTTCTCGTGTCATTACCGATCCTCTTATAAAAATGAAACGTGCAACAGAAAAAATGTCAAAGCTAAATAAACCGATTAAATTAGGAATTAAACGCAATGATGAACTCGGTAGTTTGGCCAAAACCATTGAAGAATTATCTAGTGAATTAGCCTACATGAAAAAAGAACGAAATGAATTTCTTGCAAGTGTAGCCCACGAACTGCTCACACCTCTCACGTATATGAAAGGTTATGCAAAAGTGGCTAAAAGAGATTCTCTCTCTAAAGAAGAGCGTGAAGAATATTTACAAATTATTGAAGATGAGACAGATAGTGTAACAGAACTCGTTCAAGATTTATTCGATCTTGTTCAGCTAGAACAACATCAATTTATTATAAAAAAACAAAAGATTCCTTTACAGCCTTTTCTAGAACGCATGATTGAAAAAACCAAACCAGCACTTGCTAAAAAGCAAATAAAAATTAAATTTCACTGCACAGATAACCCTAATGTCTGTATGGATGAACGCCGAATGGAACAAGTGATGCTAAATTTATTACACAACGCCTATCAGCATTCTTATGAACAGTCAGTTATTACTGTACAAGCATCGCAAAATGGGAATACTTTTTCTATAAGTGTGCAAGATGAAGGAGAAGGTATTCCACGAGAAGATATTCCGCATATTTTTGATCGTTTTTATCGAGTTGATAAATCAAGAACTCGAGCTACGGGTGGTAAAGGAATCGGCCTAGCTGTTGCAAAAGAAATTGTTGAGTTACACAGCGGCTCCATTCAAGTAAAAAGTGAATTAGGAATGGGCACCGAATTTATTATTAAATTACCAATTGAATAATCTATACGTTAAATCACCAGTAGTATTCTTACTTCAAAACTGCTGGTGATATTATGTTAATAGCTAATATGTATTCGCAAATTATTAGTAAACCCATTAAAATGCTAATGGTACAAGCTGACCTTTTGAAATTATTCTTATTTCAATATAAAATGGAAATACAACTGTGAAAGATTCGGAGGGTGATATAATTGGAAATCCATGTATTAACAAAGCAAGAGGCAGAAATTTACTTAGAACTTCGTGTAGAAGGATTAAAACAAAATCCTGAGGCTTTTAGTTCTTCTTATGAAGATATTATTAATAAAGAATGTCCGATTGAGTATAAAGCACAAAAATTAGCACAGGATGAAAACTATACACTAGGTGCATTTAAAGACGGAAAATTAATCGGAGTTGCAACCCTGGAAACGAAACCATACGTAAAACAAGAGCACAAAGCGAAAATTGGTTCCGTATATGTATCTCCAAAAGCGCGCGGACTTGGAGCTGGAAAAGCACTTATTAAAGAGTGTATTGAACTTGCCAAAACACTAGAAATAGAACAAATTATGCTTGATGTTGTTGTCGGAAACGATGGTGCCAAAAAGCTTTACGAATCATTAGGATTTAAAACCTTCGGTGTACAAGAGCGTTCTTTAAAATATAACGGTCAGTACTGGGATGAAGAGCATATGGTTTTATTCTTAGATGAAGAAAAATAATAAAAAATCCTCACGTATATGAGGATTTTTTTATTATTTTTTACGATAAAAACCATGCTTTATATAACAATTGAATTGCCTCTTCAATCTCTGCCTCTGATAAAATAGCACCCCCAAGTAAAACTGTATTTTTTGGGGCGCTTCCTTCTTCATAGTACGTAGAAACCGGATATATTTTTATATCCTTATCAGATGCCCTCTTTATTAATTCTTCTTCGAACATTCCATTTCGAACCTTTAATAAGATATGTAGGCCAGAATCTTCTCCTATCACTTCCACCTTATTAGAAAAGTACCTTTCTATCGCTGAGACAAGAGCATCCCTCTTTTTTCGATAAACAACTCGCATCTTATGAATATGCTTTTCCCAATGTCCTTCGTTTAAAAACCTTCTAATGATTTCTTATAGTACAAAATGTCAAAAGAGGTCATACTAAACTTATGACCTCTTTTTATGAATTAAAAGGAATTGTCCTGTCTTCTAGCAAATACAATTACACTAACTATGAAAAATAGGAGTGTGGCAAGATGAAAAAAATTGGAACCGTGCTACTTTTCTCCTGTATCATCACTGGCTGTACCTCACTAGGGCAAAATTCCAAGGAACCGATAAAAGAAATAACCGAAATCTCTAAACCTCAAAATAATGCACCTACCTTTTTTCACCTTAGCGTCTTAAAAGATGTTTACTGGCAAGAAAGTCCATCCTTTGTAGAAGGAAAGATGCCGTTAAAAGGCATTGAAGGAAAGATTGCAGTTGCGGATAGTCCTTTCATTGCCAATGAGAAAAATAAACAGATGTGGTTCTTCCTCGATCCGCAAATGCCATCTGGAAAATTATCTATTATTGCTTTAAAACAAGGATCTACAGCACCCACTCCCGTACTCTTTCAAGATGAAACTTCCGAACAAACTTGGACCACTCCTACTCCCATTCATTCAAGTATAAAAGAATTACCTCTTCTTATGTCACTGCCTTCTCCTGGATTATGGGTATTAAATGCGTATATTGACGAGAAATATTATGAACAAATCGTTATTCATGTAGAAGAAAGTGACAAAGCTTAATTTCTTCCTTACAACAATGTAATTCTTATGTCATCTACTTCGATAGTTGTATCTCCCTCTCTCTCTTATACTAAAAATAAGAAATGCAACAACAAACAAGGAGAGATGAGAGATGAAAAAAGTGATGGATGTTGTAGTGGCAATGGTAGAGGTTTTCGTAAATGGAAAGCAAGTTGCAATGGAGTTGAATAAATAATGCAGAGCGAAATATTTATTACTAATAATATAAAACAATAAGCGGGAGTACGATTTCTTTATTGTTTAGATCTCTTATCTCACTAAAAAAGCAGCGCCCTTCTAAGAAGATGGCACTGCTTTTTTATTATTATTTCGAATAACTTGGCATTTTTGTAATTTGCGCTACTCCTGATTCAATTGCTGCTTTTGCTACTGCAGCTGCAACACTTGGGACAACTCTTTTATCTAGCGGATTCGGAATTACATAGTTTTCATTACGTTCTTCATCAGTAATGATGTTAGCGATCCCATATGCTGCAGCTAATTTCATTTCCTCTGTAACATCTGTTGCACGTACATCTAATGCCCCACGGAATATACCAGGAAATGCTAGCACATTATTTACTTGGTTTGGATAATCAGAACGCCCTGTTCCAACTACAGCAGCACCAGCCTTTAGTGCATCCTCTGGGTATATTTCTGGGATTGGATTCGCCATTGCAAACACAATTGGTTTTTCACTCATTGTCTGTACAAGTTCTGTTGTTAACACATTAGGAGCAGATACACCGATAAAAATGTCTGCTTCATGAATCGCTTCTTTTAATGTTCCACGTACATATTCGCGATTTGTTTTCTTTGCAATCTCTATTTGTGCCGGATTCATCCATGATTCATCCTCACAAACAATTCCTTCTAAACTTACTAATGTAATATGCTGCGCTCCAGCTTGTAACAGTAATTTAGCAATTGCTATCCCTGCCGAACCAGCACCATTAATGACAATTTTCACTGCATCCATCTGTTTATTTACAACTTTTAACGCATTAATAATCGCAGCTAAAACAACAATTGCTGTTCCGTGTTGGTCATCATGGAACACCGGAATATTTGTTTCTTCTTTTAAGCGCTTTTCAATTTCAAAACAGCGCGGCGCTGCAATATCTTCTAAATTAATACCTGCAAATGTAGGTTCTAAATTTTTAACAATGGTTACGATTTCATCTACATCAGTCGTTCCAAGACAAAGCGGAAATGCATCTACATTCGCAAACTTTTTAAATAAAATACTTTTTCCTTCCATAACAGGCATAGCTGCTTTCGGGCCAATATCACCTAATCCAAGTACTGCTGTTCCATCTGAAACAACTGCAACCATATTACCGCGCGCTGTATAGTCATAAGCTGTTTCTTCATCTGCAGCGATCGCTTTACAAGACTCAGCCACTCCTGGTGTATATGTCAAACTTAAATCATCTGCTGAATTCACTTCTACTTTACTTGTAATTTCAATTTTCCCTACCAATTCTTTATGAAGTAATAATGAACGTTCATTAATTTGACTTTCTAACATATAAATAAGCTCCTCCTAATTTGACAAGCTAGCTACGTTTTTACATAGCTAGCTTGTATGATAATAATTTACGAAAACATTTTTAATAAAATTGTTGCTGTTACGACCATTGCAGCACCGCCCAAACGCGTTGAAATTTGCGCAAATGGCATTAATTCCATACGATTTGAAGCTGATAAAATCGCAACGTCTCCAGTTCCTCCTAATCCGCTATGGCATCCTGTTACAATCGCAGATTCAACTGGGTACATTTTCATGACTTTCCCAACAAGGAAACCAGTCGTGATCATTGTTAATACTACTGATGCACACACCACAACATATCCAACTGAAAGAACAGCTGCTACATCTTTTAATGGAATATATAACAATCCTAAACCAACCATTAATGGCCACGTTAAGCTTGTCGAAATAAATTTATATAAGTGATATGCACCTTGCTCCATTTTTGCTGGCATTAATTTAAAGTATTTTACAAGTGCTGCTGAAAAGATCATAATGATTGCCCCTGGAATACCAATAAATTTAGAAGCAAATCCACCGAAAATAAAGAACGTACATGCAATTAATAAACCTGCTCCCATTAATGAGAAGTCAATTGGTTTTTCTGTATTTTGTTCTTTTAATAATTCATCTTGATCACCTGTTTTTACCAATGCACCATTACCGCTAAGCTCTGGTTTTTTCTCACCTAAGCGCTTCATGTATCCAGCGCTTACAATCGCAAACATATTTCCGATAACCGCTGCTGGAACAAGCTGAGATACAAATGTTGCTGATGATTGATTTAAAATGTCACTGTAAGCTAAGGAAAGTGGTAAAATACCTTCTCCGATACCACCGCTTACAATTGGTACAATGATAAAGAAGAACGTTCGCTTCATTTCAAATCCAAATAATGATCCAACTAATAATCCAACTGCAATAGAAGCGAGTGTTCCTACAACTAATGGAATAAACATGCGAACAAACCCTTGTACTAACACTTTACGGTTCATTCCTAAAACACTTCCGACTACTAAACAAGAAATATATAAATATAAAAAGTTCGATTTTTTCATTAGCATCGTCGCTGCTTCCATTGAAGCTGGATTCATCCAATTAAAAAACACTAGTAAAGATGGAATAAATAATGAAAGAATTGCTGGTCCACCAATATTTTTTAAAATCGGAATCCTCATCCCAATATCACCTAAGAAAATCCCCATGATCATAATGACTGCAAATCCACCAATCATATCAGCAGGTAACTTGTTATATACAGATGCTCCATAAATAATAGCTGCTAATACGATATATAACGGTAAAGGTATAACACCAATTTTAATATTCATGATTTTTGAAACAAAAGATTTTTGTTCCACCTCTGCTGCTTCCACGGATGATACCGCTTCCACCTTTTTTTGAATCCCCATATAGGCACCCCCTTATATTCTTATCTACAATATTAAAACGCTTTCAATAGTAAAAATAGTTTTTGTAAGTTTTGTAAGTAGTTTTGTAATTAAAAAAAGTATAAGCAGCTTATATAAGCCGCTTATACATACAAACGTATTTTGTTTTCATCGATGCACTTTAATTTACTTACTGGTCTTCCCACATGTTGATAAACCATTTTATTTTCTAAAACTCCAATTTCAGTTAAAAACATTACATACTTTCGAATAGACACCCTTGAAATTCCAACTAATTGAGCCATTTCATCTGTTGTAAATGCTTGTCCATGAAGTGATTCTATTTGCTTCCAAATTAACTGTAATGTTTGTCTTGTTAGCCCTTTTGGCAGCTCTTTATTCACATGAGTTTCTACTTTTTCTTTTTGTAAAATCAACGTATCTAATTCAGACTGGCTAATTTTTTGCTGTTCTTTCATAAAGATAAATTTTTCTCGATATGCGGTTAATGCTTCCTTAAACCTTTCAAATGTAAATGGTTTAATCAAATAATCAACAACCCCATATTGAAGTGCTTTTTTAATACTTCCCATATCATGCACAGCTGAAATCATGATAACATCAATTTCTTTTTCTTGATTCCGAATATGCAGTAGCAATTCAAATCCTGTATCTACAGGCATAAAAATATCAAGCAATATGAAATCTATAGACGATTCCTTTAATATCTCTACTGCTTCTTTCACAGAATTAGCTATATGAACAAGTTCAAACCCTCCTACTTGCTCTAAATAATGCTTATTTAACATCGCTACCATTGGATCATCTTCTACAATCAAAACTTTGATCATGTCCCTATCTCATCCCTACTTTTGTATGGTATTTCAATGGTTATAGTCGTTCCCTTCCCTAACAAAGACTCTACCTGTATATCCCCATTTATTCGCTTTAAACTATCCTTTACAAGATATAAACCATATCCTCGATTTTCTCCTTTTGAGGAATACCCTTTGACAAATAATTTGTCAATTTCTTCTTGCCGGATTCCAACTCCTGTATCTTTGACTGTGATAATCATCTTATCCTGATATTGAATAGAAATATCTACTCGCTTATATTGACAATTTATCACCGCATCTAATGCATTATCAATTAAATTTCCTACAATTGTAATGAGTTCATGAATAATACTTTCATCATATGGCTCTGGTAAGTAAGAATTTTCGCTTACAATGAGTTGTATACTCTTTTCCCTTGCGTAACTAAGTTTACCAAGCATAAATCCTGCAAATACAGGATTTTTTATTTTTCGCATCACACCACCAATTTCATATTGATGCTCCGAGACCATGTTACTAATATAGGTCTCTAATTGTTCATAATGCTTCATATGTGTAAGCCCTAATACAACATGCATCTTATTCATAAACTCATGAGATTGTGCCCTGAGCGCTTCTGCATAAAGTTGAATATCCGTTAATTGTTCTGCTAATTGCCTAATCTCTGTTTTATCACGAAATGTTGCAATAGCACCAACAATTTCTCCTTTAACATATAAAGGAACTCTGTTTGTAACAATGGTAATTCCATAAAGATTTTGTTCCTCATACAATTGTGCTTTCCCCGTTTGTAACACTTCTTTTATACATGAGTTGGGCATATACTTCTCAACATCTTTACCAATAAAATCTTCTTCGAGACCACTTTTCTTAAATAACCGTTTCGCTTCGTTATTAATTAAAGTAACTCTCGCATCTTTATCGACAGCAATAATTCCTTCTTTAACAGATTGTAACATCGTATTCCGTTCTTCTAAAATTTTTGCGATTTCGCTAGGTTCAAGATCAAATAAAATTTTCTTAATATGTCTAGCTAATAAAATAGCACCTATAATTCCAACTAAGATTCCAACACCGATACCGATATAAATAATGTATCTACTCTCTTTTATCCTCTCATGCACATTATCAGCTGAAATTCCGACAGCAACAACCCCCATTTGTTCTCTCGTTTCAGAAAAAACAGGTACAAACACTCGCATAGAGATTCCCAATGTTCCTTCTGCCATTGATACATGTTCTTTTCCTTTTAAGGCTATCCCTTCATCTCCCCCTACAAAGTGATGGCCGATTTTTTGAGGATTTGGGTGAGATTTGCGAATGCCATTCATATCCATGACCACGATAAATTGAACATCTGTATTTTTTAACAACCGATTTGTATACGTTTGAATTTCAGATATATCTTTTCTTCCTGCTAAAGCATCTATTACAAGTGGTGAATTTGCTACAATACGCGCGATTGTTTTTGCTTTTTCAGCTTGACTTTCTTCCGTCGTACGTTCGACATTATGACTAATTAATATATCTGTTACAAGTAAAGAAAGTAAAATAACAGTACACACCAGCAACGTAATCGTTTTCCATAAACTTAACAATTTTTTTCTTTTTCTCATCCCTTTATTGTCTCCCTTATTTCCTCTTTACTACACGCGAAATCTATCTTACTTATTCTTTTTTATGAATACAACACTGAACTTTAATCATGCCTCAGCAAACGGAATTTTACGAGGATTTTATCTCCCACCTATTTTTCTTTATTTTTACTGAATCTTGAGATGAGAATATTACTGTTCGCAAATAGTTAAATAAATTAATAATAAAACGAGAAATATTCATCATTGTTTTTCTCTCCTATCTCCCGATGTATAACGAAACAAAAACAAGAGAAATTCAGTATAAGAAATTATGCTGAGTTCCTCTTGTTTTTGTTAAATATAATCATCACTTTCTCTTCTTAACCCCATTTCTGTCCCATTCACTTTGAATTTTGCACATAACTAATAGCTTGACTTCCCATCTGTACCCATGCCTGTTCAAAGCTTTCGCGTGGAACACTTACACTTGCAGTATCACTAAGCGGATCATGAATATAAACTAACTCCTTATCATAACCAATAAGAAGAATACAATGTTCATTGTACGTAATAGAGACATTACCTGCATCTGTTTCCCATGTATCAAATTCATTTTCATCCAAAGGAGCATATGTTGCATTTGTAATCATAACAACTGGCTTGCCCTCTTTTACAGTTTTATAAATTTCATTTATATTTTCACCTGTTAAATCAACAACTTGATTTGGCAAGTATTTATTTGCTAACTGAAAAAGCGGTTCATGATACACACCATATCCTGATTCAGAAAAAGTATAAATATTCCCTACAAACCCTTCATGTGGATTACCGCGTACACCATCATTTGAAAAGGCAACTTTCTGTATTTCATCTGCCAGCGTCATCTTACCTACAGAAACACCTGCGTACTGTAACATCATGGCTAAGCTAGTTACTTCGCAGCCTCTATCTAACTCTGGTAACTGCTGGATAAAAGGTACATTTTGCAATAATACTTTTTCTTCATCTGCATTCCCCAGCGTCTTTTTCTTTTTTTCTTGCGCAACTGGAATGACAAGCTGATTCTTACCGCTTTCCTTTTGGACAAATTTGTTTGAGACGATTCTCTTTACATTTTCTACACGTTTAGTAACAGGCATTATGCCGCTCCTTTTCATATATACACTACTGATAAATATCCCTAATACAATCAAACATATATACACCTTCCACTTTCGTATCATTCTTCTATCTTCACGTCCTTTTTAATTCGTTAAATACGAATAAAATGCATCCGCATCTGTTTGAACCATAGGTAAAAAGACAAGTTCCTTTCCCTTTTCAGGTTGTTCCTTTTTTATTTTCTCTGTTAACTGCTCGATATTTGTATTTGTACTATCTATGCCAAGATCGTCTGCAATTTGTATTACTTTCTGCTCATTTATTTCTCTTAGCACTTGGTAAATATCTTTACCATATAAATCAATATGAAGTTCTTTTGCTTCGGCCTGAATTTTCCCCTCGTATACTTCTTGTGCCAAATCTTCTATACCTTTTCCTTTTTGAGAAATTCCAAGCTTTTCCGCTTCTTCTTTTACCTTTGTTCCATAAACCTCTTCAGCAACTTCATCTATTTTTTTTCCTTCTTTTGAAACACCGAGTTTATCTGCTTCATCATTTATTTTGATTGTATTAATTTGATTGACTAAATCGACAATGGATGTATTTTCGATCGGTATTCCTAATTTTTTTGCTTCTTGTTTTATTTTTGTTTCATAGATTTCTTCTGAAAGAGCTCCTACATCTTTTCCCTCAGTAGAGATTCCTAACTGTGTCGCTTCTTGATCAACTTCTGTTTCATGAATCTCCTTTTCTAACGTAAGCTGCTCTTTTCCATCCGTTTCAATTCCTAGTTTTTGCGCTTTCTCCTCTGTATAGGCCACATGCGTTTCTCCGTTATTCAGTTGTTCATTACTGCACTGCGAAAAGTTAGTTTTACCTTTTGACGTTGTAGAAGCAGACGCCCCTCCCATTACGCTTAAACTCATCATGCCAATAACAAATAATGACACTATCTTTTTCTTTTCCAAATTCCTTCTCCTCCTTTATGTTTTTCGTACGATCTGCCTTCCATTTTTTCCATATTATCGTAAAAGATACGCTCAATTCGGCTCGTATTAAAATCACTCATGAATATAACTATCTATCCGCAAAAAGAATACAAAGTGATTACTTTTTCTCTCTTTTGTCCTTCTCATTCTGTGTAAACTCTATTATGAAAAATATTTCTTAACTTTCCCTTAACAAAAAGACGACCTTGTAAAAACAAGATCGTCTCTAATTTCTTTATATTCTTTGATTTTTAGGTAAAATTACTTCAAAACAAGTACCTTCATTCATTTTACTCTCTACTTTTATTTTCCCATGATGTTTTTCTACAATCCAGCTGGCAATTGAAAGGCCTAAGCCAGCACCTTCTGCTTTCGTTCTTGCCTTATCTCCTTGATAAAAACGATCAAATAACTTTGGAATCTCTTCTTCTTTTATTCCAATTCCATTGTCTTTTACCTGAATCGTAATTGAACTATTGGTTTGCATGCATGCTACTTGAATCGTTCCACCCACATCAGTATATTTCATCGCATTGTCTAATAAAATTACCACCATTTGATGAATTCGTTCTCTATCACCAATAAAAGATACTTTAGATTCGATTTCCAATGTCATCTTTTTCTCTTGATACGCAGCAATCTCTGCATAAGGCTCTACTACTTCTGTTAATAATTCATCTAATGCAAATTTCTTTTTATCCATTTCAATTTGATTTGAATCCGAACGAGCTAATAATAATAAATTGGCAACGAGCTTCGATAACCTTCTACACTCCTTTGAAATTGTAGAAATATCAATTGCCTTTTCCTCTATCGTAGCGGAAGGAGACTGAAATAGTACATCCGTTTTAGATTGAATGACCGCTAGTGGCGTTCTTAATTCATGAGATGCATCAGAAACAAACTGTTGTTGCTTTTCCCAAGAATTACGAATTGGTACAAGAGCTTTTCCAGCTAAGAAAAATCCCATCCCAATTGCGCATAAACTTCCTATACTGCATCCCGCTATAAGAATTAGTAATAACGTATGCAACATATCCCTTTCTGCTGTTGTATCGCGTACAAATTGAACCGTCATTTGTCCAAATTCAGTATTACGCTGAAAAGCCAACGCTCGAAAACTCTTCCCATTGATTTCAATATCCTGAAAACCCTCTAATTGTTCTGGGAAAAACGCTAAAGCATTTTCTTCAAAAACAGGATCAACAAATTTAGGATTCTTATCTATTAGGGCTACTTTTTTTCCATGCCATAACAGTACAGTAATCCTCGGATCTCCAATACGAATATCCTTAACGGACCCTTTTGGATTAGACTTAGAATGTTTCTTCTCTTTTGCTTTAAACATTTCTAGCGAATTATCTACTCCACTATAAATACGATTATATGTATAGCCATAGATAATACTCCCTAGAACTCCAATTAATATAATAAACACTAATGAATTTAAAATTGTAAGGCGAATGCGGGTTCTTTGAAACATACTCTTATTTTTCATTGTTCTTTTAACATATATCCAATCCCGCGAACGGTTTGAATATCTTTTTGATAACCAAATGGCTCCAACTTTTTTCGTAAATGATGAACATACACTTCAACAATGGCTACCGTTGTATCTGAATCGAATCCCCAAACGCGATCAAAGATTTGTTCACGCATTAAAATCTTTCCACTATTTTGAATGAGGTACTCTAAAAGTTCATATTGCTTTAATGTTAATTTAATTGCTTCTCCATCCACTTGAATATCCTTGTCCTTTCCGAACAACTCGATTCCACGGTAGTTAATGGTTTGCTTTGTTGTTAAATTACCACTTCTTCGTAATAAAGCTCGAATTCTCGCTTTCAGCTCGGGAGCTTGAAATGGCTTTATTAAATAATCATCCCCTCCAAAATCTAATCCTTTCACACGGTCTTCCAAAGAATCTTTAGCAGTCAAAAATAAGACAGGTGTTTCAATTTTGTCATTCCGTATTCTTTGAATTACTTCAAAACCATCTATCACCGGTAACATTACATCAAGAAGTATTACATCATAAATATTTTGTAACGCCAAAAACAAACCGTCTTCTCCATTCATTGCTGTATCAACTTCAAACTCATCACATAAAATTTGTGTAATTGATTCCAATAAAGGTGCATGATCTTCTACAACTAATAAGCGCATCCCACTTTCTCACCTTTCATCAAATATAAAGTGAAACTTTAATCGGTAGTGATTTTCTTCATCCATCACTGATTATTAGTAGCCCGCGAATAGCGGGATAAATAATTACTGTTACCATTTTTCATAATAACAAAAGAGAGCAGCACAACATACTTATCCTTACTTCCAAACGATTTCCAGTCTTGTATCCGAATACTTCACCTTGCCTTGCTCCCTCTAAATCCTACGTACTTATAATAATTATATATCATTGTCTATGTAGACCTGTCATAACATGAATCATTTTCTTGCTCATTTACCATCCGTTTATATATGTACTTTATTATGAAAGCTATTCCTTAACTTTCCCTTAACAAAAGAAGTTTCAAAAAGGAGAATTTGTACCCTTACAACACCGTAATCCTCATGTCACCTAATTCGATAGTTACAAGACTTGCTACCCGCTATACTTAAAGTAAGAAATGAGACAACAAGCAAAGGAAAGATAGGAAAGCCGTATCTTTTTTACAGATACGGCTTTCTTTTATTTTTGATTTGTACGGTTCGAAATACTAATTGCCCGATCTGTTGTTTTTGCTGCTTCATCTAATGCTTCTTTACTATTTTTTCCATCATACATTGCTTCTAGCGCTTTTACAACTGCATCGCGGGATTCAGGAAATACACTAATAAGTGCACCTTGTGTTGCAACAGATGGTTTTGTTGCTTGTAACTGTTCTACCGTTACTTTTAACTGTGGATATTTTTCATATTGTTGTTTTACTAAAGGCTCATTATATGCATCTGGGTTAATAGAGAAATAACCTGTTTCCGTATGCCATTTTGCTTGTACATCTGCTTTTGTTAAGTATTTCATAAAGTCCCAAGCACCTTTTTGTGTTTCTTCTGCGACCATATTCGTCATCCATAGTGATGCACCGCCAATAACAACTCCGTTTTGTTTCACATCTTCTGGATATGGGATATATGCTACTCCTACATTAAATTTAGACGAATCAATCACATTACGAACACCTGCTGAAGAATCTAAATACATCGCAACTTGTCCAGATTGGAATGCGGCACGAACATCATCCCAACTCGCCCCATACTTTCCTAATGTACCAGCTTTATTCAGTTCATCTAATAAACCAAATACTTTTTGTCCTTCTTTTCCGTTAAATACAGCTTTTTTCGCTGCACCTTTACGCCCATTTTCTTTATCAACATATAACCCACCTTGTGTTGCCAAAAGCTCTTCAAAGAACCATCCGTAATTTAACATTGAAAAACCGTACTGTTTTACGCTTTCGCCTTCTTTAACAGTTAATTTTTTTGCTGCTTCTTTTAATTCAGCGTATGTTTTCGGTGCTTTTTCCGGATCGAGCCCCGCTTTTGTAAAGGCATCTTTATTATAAATTAATACTGGTGTAGATGAATTAAATGGCATGGAATACATTTTCCCATCAACTGAATAGTAATTCGTAATCGCTTTTTCTAATTTCGATATATCATATTTATCCTTTTTAATCCAGCTATCAATCGGCGTAATCTTTTTACTATCAATCATATATTTCGTTGTAATTTCGCTAGATTGAACGAGAGCTGGTGATTCTTTTGAAGCTGTTATATTTTTAAACTTCGTTAAAGATTCTTCATAGGAACCTTGAAATTCAGCTTTCACCTCATATTTATTTTGTGACTTATTATAATCTGCAACAATTCCATCCAACACACCTTGCGTTTTTCCACCCATTGCATGCCAAAAGCGAATAACTGTTTTATCTCCATTCTTTTCTGCGGGAGCTACTTTTTCCTTTGCTTCAGATTTCCCCTCTGTTTTACTACTTGAACAAGCTGCAGCTGATAAAGCCATCGTTGCTGCCATTATAATAACAGCACCTTTTTTCCAAAATCTCATCTCAATCCCACCTTTTCATATGTATATTTATTTAATTGCCCCTTTTGTTAAACCTTGTTGCAACTGCCTCTGACCTAAAAATAATAAAATTAAAGTCGGAATCACAATAACTGTAACTCCTGCCATCACACTGCCCCAATCTGTTGCAACTTCCTGAGATTGAAGTTGTTTCACCCCAATTTGTACGGTTCTAATTTTCTCATCATTCGTAACTAGGAGGGGCCATAAATACATATTCCATGTTGTTAAAAAGCTATATACACCTAGTGTTATAAAACTTGTTTTACAATAAGGAATGACAACACGGAATAAAAACTTCACATGGCCAATCCCCTCGATAAAGGCAGCTTCTTTTAACTCATTTGGAAGCGTCATAAAATGCTGACGTAATAAAAAGATTCCAAAAGCAGTTGCAAAGAACGGAACCGTCATTCCAGTAAATGTGTTAATCCATCCAAATTGTTGTACCGTTAAAAAGTTCGGTACCATCGTTGCTTCCCATGGGATAAGCATCGTTGAAATAAACAGAAAGAAAATAAAATTTCGTCCTTTAAAATTTAAAAATACAAATGCATAAGCAGCTAAACTTGATACAACAAGCTGCCCAATCATCACTGCTGTTGAAACTATCAGACTATTGTATAAATAAGAAAACAGCGGTACTTTCTGAAAAATATGTACAAAATTATCGAATGTAAATTGTGTCGGGAACACCCTTCTCATTTGAATGTCTTCTGGCGTCATGAACCCTAGCAAAAATGCGTATAGAACTGGAAAAAAGACCATCACTGCGCTTATGGTAAGCAGTATGTATAAAAGAATATGTTGTTTCCACTTATTCGTAATCATTTATAATGCACCTTTCTCTCTGCAAACTTAAATTGAAGTAATGTGGCAAGAAAAATGAAAATAAATAATACCATTGCCTGTGCACTCGCTGTACCAAATTGATGATTCGCAAAAGCTTCTTTATAAATAGAGTACACAATTAAGTTTGTTGCATCGTTCGGTCCACCGTGCGTTAAAATATCAATCTGTCCAAAGCTTTGAAATGCACTAATTAAAGTAACTGTTATAATAAAAAATAATGTAGGAGATAGCATCGGTAATGTAACGCGCCGAAGTTTATGTAAATAGCTAGCACCATCAATAGATGCACTCTCGTATAGAGTCGTATCAATATTTTGCAAACCACCTAATATAACTAAAAATGCAAACCCGGTATTTACCCAAACTGTTGTAACTGATACAGAAAATAATGCCCAATCTGGACTTGTTAGCCATGCAATTGCAGGAAGATTCATCGAACCAAGTATATTATTGAATAAACCGACACTCGGATGGAATAAAAATAACCAGATTACTGCGCTAGCTGCTACTGAAATTCCCATTGTTGAGGAGAATAAAACTCGAAACAAGCCTATTCCTTTTATTTTTTCGTTTGCAATTAAAGCAAGAAACAGTGCAAACAAAATACTAGTTGGAACTGTATATAATACAAAGAGTAAAGTAGATTTTATACTTTTATAAAAAGTTGGATCAGACAATAAATATTGATAGTTTTCCAGTCCTACGAAAAGATTTGCCTCACCATGAACATCTGTTAAATAAAAACTATAATAGATAGTACGAAATAATGGATAAAACAAAAAAATTGTAAATAATATGATGGAAGGCGCCAAGAATAACAAGCCTGTGCGCAAATCTTTCGTACGGCCCCATAATGCCTTTTTTCTTGAAACTTCTGTTTGAACAGGTAAATTTTCTACCTCAATCATTATTTCGCCACCGCCTTCAACTCTTCTTCGGCAACGAATCGAATCCTTTCATTTGTATCGTTATGAAAGAAACATAGTTTCTGTACTGGAAATTGCAATTTAGCTTTATCACCTTTTTTCAAAATAAGTTGTCCGATTACTTTTGCACTCCATGTTTTTTCATTTACTATAAAATTTAAAATTGTTTCATTTCCTAATACTTCTACAGATTGCAGTGTAACTTCTTGGCCATCTTCAGCTAATACGATGTGTTCTGGACGAATTCCTAAGCGCACCTTTTGTTCTGAAAACTGTTGTAAATGCCCCGAAGACAACGGGATTTGTAATCCATCAACATGTAATCCCCCCATACCTTTATCTACGATTCCATTACCAATATTCATGGATGGTGAACCGATAAAGCCTGCAACAAATTCATTTGCAGGATAGTTATATATATCGAGCGGTGTGCCTACCTGTTGTATACTCCCTTTGTTTAACACCATAATGCGATCCCCCATTGTCATTGCCTCAATTTGATCATGGGTCACATAAATCATCGTAATACCTAGTCGCTGCTGGATCTCTCTAATTTCAATGCGCATTTGTGCACGCAACTTTGCATCCAAGTTAGAAAGGGGTTCATCCATTAAACAAATTGGCGCTTGACTTACAATTGCTCGCGCCAGTGCAACACGTTGTCTTTGTCCACCTGATAATTGACCTGGTTTCGACTTTGTATATTCCGTAAGCCCTACCATTTCTACTGCTTCTATCAATCGTTTTTGTCGTTCCTCTTTTGGAATTTTCCGTATTTTTAATCCAAATAAAATATTTTCTTCCACCGTCAAATGTGGATATAAAGCGTAATTTTGGAATACCATTGATAGATTTCGATTTTTCGGTTCTAAATCATTTGCAACATTTTCGTTAATAAGTAACGCCCCAGAAGTAATTTCTTCTAAACCTGCAATCATTCGCAATAATGTACTTTTCCCACACCCAGAAGGACCAACTAGAACAAAAAATTCACCTTTTTGAATCTGCACCGACACATTTTCAACTGCTATTTCCTTTGAATTCTTATAAACTTTTGACACATCTCTTAGTTCAATCATCAGTTTGCGCTCCTTTTTTGTTCTTGTAACCATACTTCACAACGGCTTATTAACCTGCTTTACCTGCAATCTCCGCCTCTTCTTACGTTTGAATGAAGCTTCCTGCAATAATAGGAAAAGCCACCTTCTCTACTAGTTATTTTATAAAGGAAGGGTTCCTGAAATATTGATTTCCCTCAGCTTTTTACGTATTTCTAATATGCATGCAGGCAAATTTAAAACACCAATCTACATAGAACAACCTTCTTCTCGCTTAACCCCTATAAACTAGAGTAAATGTAAGAAATATAAATAGATTGTTATATGTAAGCAGGTGTTCTCAAATGTTCTCTACCCTAGTTACGTTGTTACCTTTACTATATTACTTATTTATTAAGTTAGTTTTGATGATTTGTTAACAAGATGTTAATCACATGTTAATATTTTTTTGTTTTTTTTTACAATTTTCACCACATTAATTATTTATTTCTCACTATAAAGTTAGTTATTTCTTTTCTTACAGCGACACAAATTAAATAGAAATAATTTATAAAAATACTAAATTTCCCAAAAATACTTTTTTCCATATTTTTTCTATAATAATATATAATATGATAGAATTTTATAAATTTATGAAAAGATTAAGAGGCGATATGGGATGAAAAGGTATATTAAAATAAAAGGTATTGGTGTATATGTTCCAAAACGAAAAGTAGATTCTTTTGAAATAGATCGTATGTTAGGAGTCTCTGAAGGCTGGACTTTAAAAAAAGCTGGAGTGAAAACGAGATACTTTGTCGATGAGGAAACTTCTTCTTATATGGGAGCTGAAGCTGCAAAAAAAGCTGTAGCAGATGCGAATTTAACATGGAAAGATATCGATTGTATCATCTGTGGAAGCGGAACAATCCAGCAGGCAATTCCTTCTACTGCATCACTTATTCAAGAACAACTTGGGCTACAGCATTCTGGTATTCCATGTTTTGATATTAACTCAACATGCTTAAGTTTCGTAACAGCACTTGATACAATTTCTTACGCAATTGAATGCGGGAGATACAAAAATGTGGTTATCATTTCTTCTGAAATTTCTTCTGTAGGATTAAATTGGGGACAAAATGAAAGTAGCATTTTATTCGGCGATGGCGCAGCGGCCGTTGTTGTAACCAAAAGTGATCACACTTCTTCCATTATAGCTTCTCATATGGAAACGTATAGCTCTGGCGCACATCTATCGGAAATTCGCGGCGGGGGAACGATGATTCATCCTAGAGAATATAGCGAAGAACGAAAAGAGGATTTTTTATTCGATATGAATGGCAGAGCTATTTTCAAATTGTCCTCTAAATATATGTTAGATTTTATCGAAAAACTACTTATGCATACAGGTTATTCGTTAAATGATATCAATTTAATTGTTCCACACCAAGCAAGTGGACCAGCTATGAAACTAATTCGTAAAAAGCTAGGTGTCGATGAGGATCGCTTTATGACTATTTTTGAAGACTATGGGAATATGATTTCTGCATCCATTCCGATCGCTCTTTTCGAAGCAATTAAACAAAAGAAAGTGCAACGCGGAGATAAAATATTATTACTAGGTACTTCTGCTGGGCTTTCTATCGGAGGCATTCTCCTTGAGTACTAAGAAAACAGTATTAATTACTGGCGCACGCGCACCAGCAGCATTGCATTTATGCAGGCTGCTTAAGAAAAACGGACATACCGTCATTATTGCAGATAGTATTCCTTATCCATTAAGCAAAGTTTCAACGAGCACTGATCATTTTTATGAAATTCCTTCTCCAAAATGGAAAACAGATGAATGTATCTCTGCACTACAATTAATTATTCAAAGTCATGATGTAGATTTACTTATTCCTACTTGTGAAGAAATATTTTATATATCCAAACATAAAGAGAAATTAAGCCGATTTTGTCATATATTTGTAGACGAATTTCAAAAACTTGCATTACTTCATAATAAGTGGGAATTTATTCAGTTCGTAACGAAATTAGGTTGGCCAGTTCCTGCAACATATAGAACAAATAACGAACAAATCATACAGGAAATGATTCAACAAACATCACCCGCCACTCCTTTTGTGTTAAAGCCTATTTTCTCTCGTTTTTCTGACAAAGTAGCGTTTATTACAAAAGAAGATATTGAAAAAGGCATCACGATGGACAAGCAAAATTATATCATTCAAGAGTTTATAAAAGGAACGCAGCATTGCTCCTACAGTATTGTACAATCTGGGAAGGTATTAGCTCACTCTGTTTACAAAACGGAATTCACGGCGGGCTTAGGTGCTACTATTGCTTTCGAGCATATTAACCATCCAAAAATTGACCAATTTGTTGAACATATCGTAAAGGAGCTAAATTTCTCTGGGCAAATCGCCTTTGATTTTATCATTCCAGAAGATGGAGACGCTATTCCGATTGAATGTAATCCACGTACCACAAGTGGATTACATTTATTCGACGAAGAAGTAGTATCCGCTTTTTTTGCTAAAAAGGTGAACAATATGCGCATTCCTAAGCACAACTCCCAATGTGCAATTCGATTAGCAATGCTTTTATACGGAATTCCTTACTTAAAAAGCAAACAAACACGTAAACGATGGTGGAAAGTCCTATGTTCCTATCCAGATATTATTTATAGTCGCTCTGATAGAAAAACATTTTTTTATCAGTTTTATAGCATGTATAAATTATGGCATGAAAGCTATAAACATGGACGGACTATTTTGGAGCAAACAACATATGACATATCATGGGACGGTGAAAATTTATGAAAACGCTAGTAACTGGAGGAACTGGTTTTCTGGGACAAAAACTTGCTTTTCGATTAGCGAGTATGGGTTATGAAGTAACAGCAACCGGGAGAAATAAGACAATCGGAAAATTATTAGAGCGAAATGGAATTGAGTTTGTCTATTGCCCTCTTGAAGACAGGCATAGTGTTCTACAAGTTTGTAAAGATAAAGACTATATCTTTCATAGCGGTGCCCTTTCTTCTCCTTGGGGCAAATATAAAGATTTTTACAATGCGAATGTATTAGGAACAAAGCATATTATTGAAGGAAGTCAAAAATCTGGTATAAAACGCCTCATCCATGTATCAACACCGAGTATTTATTTCTATTATGATGAACGACAAGATGTAGTAGAAAATGCGAAACTTCCTGATACATTTGTAAACCATTATGCGAAAACAAAGTACTTAGCTGAGCAATCTATTGATCAAGCATTCAATCATGGTTTACCTGTTATCACGATACGCCCACGTGCTTTATTTGGTCCAGGAGATAACGCCATTCTCCCGCGCCTTATTAAAGTATGTGAAAAAGGCGCTCTACCAAGAATCGGTACAGAAGATGTACTCGTCGATATTACCTATATCGATAATGTTGTAGATGCCTTACTTCTTTGTATGCATTCACCTAAACATACATTAGGTCAAAAATATAATATAACAAATGGTGAACGTGTAAATTTATATGAAGTAATTGAGAATGTGATGAAACGCCTTGGTAAAGAGGTTCAATATAAAAAGATTTCCTACAAAACCGCTTTTACAATTGCCGCTATACTAGAAGGTATTTCAAAAACCATTTTACTTGGAAAAGAACCTATTCTCACAAAATATACGGTTAGTGTACTTTCAAAAAGTCAGACTTTAAGCATTGATAAAGCTCAAAAAGAACTAGGCTATGCTCCGAATATCAGCATAGAAGAAGGAATCACAAAATTTGTAGAATGGTGGAAAACACAATGAAAATCAAATCTTTAAAGCTATACGATACAGGATATTGTACACACCCTGAAAAAGTTGCATATTCCAAGGGAAGTTGGAGACAAATTCGCTTTCCAGCTACAGTGGGGTTACTTCAACATCCAAGCTTAGGTTATATCTTGTTTGATACCGGATATGCTCGGCACTTTAAAGAAGCAACAAGAAAATTTCCTTACTCTGTATACGCTAAACTTACCCCTGTTCATTTTACAGAGGAGCAATCTATTAAACAGCAACTACTTCTTGATGGCATCCAGCCAGAAGAAATTAAATATATTATTCTTTCTCACTTTCACGGTGACCATACAGCAGGGCTACCTGACTTTCCGAAAGCAAAAATACTAACCTTCGCGAAAGCTTATGAAGATATAAAAAAGAGAAGTAAATTTGGTGCTCTATTAAAAGGTTGCTTAAAAGACACATTACCAATTGATTTAGAACAACGGCTGACATTCATTGATCAAATCCCGCCATCAAGCTTACCTCCTACATATGGAAAATTTGAAGAGGCTTATGACGTGTTTGGTGATGGTTCATTGCTCGCTGTTGATTTAACGGGACATGCAATTGGACAATTTGGTGTATTCGTCCATTTACATAGTAATAAAATTGTTTTTCTTTGTGCAGATGCAGTGTGGCTAAGTAAAACGTATGAAAACCTTGTATTTCCAAGTAAGATCGCCAATCTTTTAACTGGGGATGCAAAATCTTATCGTCTCAACATTGAAAAATTACATCATTTATCGCAAATATCACCTGAAATTGAAATTCTTCCAACTCATTGCGAACGCACATGGAATCAAATTAAAGCAGGGGTGTACTATGAATAAATTACGAATTCTCCAGCAATATTTGAAAACAAAATATCGCTTACGATTTTCAAATCGCGAACAATTGGAACAATTTCATAAACAACAAATAAAAAAACAACTTTTGTTCACTCTAGAGATGTCTCCTTTCTATCGCCAGTTATATACACCTTTTTCAAAAGAAATCGAAAAAGGGAACTTGGCTGCACTCCCTCTCATTAATAAAGAGGTAATGATGGAAAATTTTGATACATTAAATACAGTTTCTATTTCAAAGAAAGAAGCCTTTCATGTGGCATTTGAGGCTGAAAAGACCCGGAATTTTTCTCCGACTATTCGCAATATAACTGTTGGGCTATCATCAGGCACTAGTGGAAATCGCGGAGTTTTTCTCGTTTCTGAGGAAGAACAAACGATGTGGGCTGGTTCTATTATCGGTAAAGTACTTCCTTCTAGCATTCTACATAAACACACTATCGCTTTTTTCCTACGAGCGAACAGCAATTTATATGAAGCGACAAAAAATAAGCGAATCTCATTTCATTTTTTTGATTTACTAGATTCGTTTCAGCAACATATCGCTCGACTAAATGAAGTAAATCCATCTATTTTAATTGCACCTCCTTCTATGTTGCGAAAAATCGCTCATTGGCAACAAGAAGGACTTATTATGATTTGTCCCAAAAAAATTATCTCTGTAGCAGAAGTACTTGAAGATATTGATGGAGAGTTTATCAGTACAATTTTTCAACAAACAGTACACCAAATTTACCAATGTACAGAAGGCTTTCTTGCTACAACATGTAAACATGGTACATTACATATCAATGAAGACCTCGTTCATATTGAAAAAGAATACCTAGATCAGGAAAGAGGGATATTCGTTCCTATTATTACTGATTTCATGAGGAAAACACAGCCTATAATCCGCTACCGTCTCAATGACATATTAATTGAGAAAAAAACAACATGCGCCTGCGGCTCTCCCTTCTTAGCCTTAGAACGAATTGATGGTCGATGTGATGATATATTTATTGGGATAAGTGAATTGGATAAGAGTGAGATATCTATTTTTCCTGATTTCATCCGAAGAGCAATTATGTTTGCATCTAATGAAATTCAAGAATTTAAAGTGATTCAGCACAGCACAGACAAAATTGAGATTAAACTTAAAGTACCACCTGAACATTTCAAATCATGTAAATCTATCGTAATACAGGAGCTACATACACTATGGGACACTAAAAAATGTGTTGTACCACACTTTTTCTTTTCACATTATGATATTCAGTTATATGATAAAAAATTAAAAAGAATAGAAAACCTTATAAAGCATGGTGAGAATATATGATTAAGCTACATGATATTCATTCTCTACACAGCATTGACTGGACCACAAAACGAGATGGAGCATATGTAAGAGACAGCTTCCTACCACTCTTACAAAATGGCATTACAGCATTTATTGAAAATGTTAATACTCAACTTTTTCTATTAGAAATTGATGATCTTGTATTACCAGTTACTGTTAATCATGAGGAGTTTGATAATTCATATGTATGTTCTCCTTATACACATTACATATCCTATGCGCTAGAAGAGTTATGGGAATTAAAAAAACCGTGGTTAGAGAAGTTACTAACCTACCCAATTCATCTTATCGGAAGCTGGCTACGACGAACGAATATTAATAAAGTAATTATAGTAAATAATTGGATGCTATCAACAAATCTTTACCATTCTATCAATAAACAACAAATCGAACAGATTACGAATTTACTTATTGAGAAATTTCCAGAGCATACAATTTTATTCCGTTCTTTAAATAGCGAATTATACCCTACAATTACACAAGCATTGTCTACTGTAGGTTACAATAAAATTATGTCTCGTTCTATATATTTATTTAATCCAAAAGACTATAAAAAAATGAACCGAAAAGCACGAAAAGACTTATTAAATGATAAAAGTTTATTAAAGAAAAGTAATTATGAAATAATTACGAATGAGGAGTTAACAAAAGAGGATATTTTACAGATTTCCGAGTTATACAATCAACTATATATCGAGAAATATTCCGATCATAATCCAATGTTTACACCAGCTTATTTATGGAATGCACTTCAGCATCATTTATTTGAGATAAAAGTTATAAAAAAAGAGGGGATAATTGATGGTGTCATTGCTTACTTTATTAGAGATGGAGTTATGACAACTCCTATACTTGGCTATGATACAAACTCTGGTCAGCAACAAGGCTTATATCGTATTCTTTCCCTCCTTATTACAATGGATTCTATCGAAAAAAATTTAATTTGTCATTGTAGCGCTGGGGCTGGAGAGTTCAAACGAAATCGTGGTGCAAAACAGCAGATTGAATACAGCTATATATATAATGACCATTTGCCACATAAACAACAAAAAGTCTGGAGAATCTTAAGTTGGATATTAAATACATGTATAGAACCGATGGCAAAAAAACATCAGTTTTAAACACAAAAAAGAGATAAGATTTCCTCCTTATCTCTTTTTTCACAATCTATATAAATCCATTTTGATTTTTCAACATATAAGTCACGGCGACGAAAAACAAAAGATGACCGCTACTTGTTTTCTCTCTTTGTTTTTACTTGGCATGGGGCAGGAAAAGGACCTGACCGCTTCTATGCATGGCTGGATGCTCTCTCCCACCTAAAAAGAAGGGTTTTATGTCGGTTTTTCAATTTGTATTTATATATATTATTCTGTAGGTTGCTTGATAATTTCATTTGCTCCTGCTACCCTTAGCATATTTGCGATTTCTTTAAAACCTCGATTTTCCGCATGCTCTAGTGGCGTAACGCCGTTTCGATCTGCCATATTTACATCTGCCCCATGATCAATGAGTAACTGAACAATTTGTTTATGATTTTCACTGCCATTTCCAAGAACAATTGCTTCTAGTAATGCCGTCCAACCAAGATCATTCCTATAATTCACATCGATATCCGTGCGACCTACTAGCTCTTTTACAACTTCCACATGCCCTCTTTCAGCCGCTGGAATGAGTGCTGTTCCACCATGACGATTCGTTTCTCTAATATTCGTGCCTGCATCAATTGTTAGTTTTACAATATCAACATAGCCCTCTTTGCTCGCATAAAGGAATGGATTTTCTTTATTTTCATCTGGAAATTCAATGTCTGCACCTGCATCGATCAATGCTTTCACTGTCTCAACATGATTATGATATGTCGCTGCCATTACAGGTGTTTCTCCTTTATCCCCTGATACATTTATGTTAGCTCCATCTTTTATTAATTTCATAACTGTTTCTGTATCGCCTAGTGTTGCAGAAAGTAATAATTGCTTATCCATTAAATTCATATTCTTTTTCTCTTTGTTCTCTTCTTCCTCTTTATGCGTCTTCTCTTGTTTTTTTTCATTTTTCACTTGAACCGGTTTAGATTCAACCTCTTCTTGCTTCTCACAAGCTACTATCATAATGAAAAGCCCTAATAACATAAATAATAAAAAATTTTGTTTCCTCACAACTACAGCTCCTATGAAAGATAATGTTTTTTTAACCATCCCTTCATCACATGTAACAACTCTTCTTCAATAGATTTATCCATAAGCCCCTTATATTCCTTCATTAATCGAATCATTGTATGCTTATGTTCATAATTTCTTAAAATATGGTTCATGTTCGGAATGATATGCCACTCTGCTTCACCATTAACATATGAAGCAATCAGTTTAGCATGCTCGGGTGGCACTTGTATATCACTGTCTCCCGTAATTGCTAAAACAGGACATGATACTTGCTCTAAATATGTAACTACATTATATTGTAACTGTTCTCTTAGCCATTTTGCATTCACTTTCGTACCTTTTATCCATATAACAGCTTTTGTTGAATGTTGTACCTTTTTCACCAGTACTTCATTTTGCTTTCTCATACGCCGCGGGATTTTCAACATTTTAGATAAACATCCTCTGAATCCTGACGCTATTTCTAACTCGTTAGCAACTTTATCTATTTGTCTTTCTAAGAGCGATTTAGATGGTTCTGCTGCACCAGCAAGTAATATTAATCCCGCAACTGATTCTCTTACGTAGACAGCTGGTGCAAGCAAAGCTCCCTCACTATGCCCCGCGATAATAACGCGTTTCGGATCTATTTGCGGATGATCCTTTAAAAATCTAATCCATAAAGCAGCATCATCAATAAAATCTGTTACCCCTGCTTTATAGTAATTCCCCTTACTTTTATGAGTACCACGTTTATCATAACGAAGCACTGCAAATCCTAAAGAGGTAAAATAATCAGCTAATTCCTTATATAAGTTTAACTGTAAACGACCTGTATTTCCATCACGATTTTCCTTCCCAGTACCACCAATCAACATAATAACTGGATATGTTTCTGAATAATATGTAGGAATTGTTAATGTTCCTTGAAGTGTAAAAGTACTTTCAATTGTCACAAACAGTTCTTTCCCCATTTCTATTCGCCTCTCATTCTTTTTCAGGAATGATAATCGTTGCAATCGCTCTTCTTTCCTACTATATTCTATGCCTATATTATCAAAAGTAAGAACAGGTATATAATCCAAACAGCTGTTGAATCATTTTCAACAGCTGTTTGGATTATATGAAAAAAATCTATTTTATTACTTACGATGAAGCTGCAATAATTGTAATATCAAGTTTTCCGTATTTCCATCATCTCTTATTTCTTGTGTAACCTTTCCATCTTCCATAAAGAGAATCACATCTCCAATATCTGCTGCTACATCCATCATATGTGTAGAAAAAACAATGATTGTACCACTTCTCTTTATATCTTTTAATAATGTAACAAATTCATTTACCCAATATGGATCTAAACCATTTGTTGGTTCATCTAATAGTAGTAATTTAGGCTTGGCGAGCCACGCTTGTCCAAATAAAAGCCTTTGTCTCATTCCTTTTGATAGTCTGTGTAAACACTCGCTTTGCTTCTCTTCTAATCCAAGTAATGCAATTACTTCCTGAACTCTCTCTTTTCCAACCTTTCGAAAAGCTGCATAGAATGATAGAAACTCTTGTACAGTCATAGATTGTTGCGCATGAAAATCATCTGGCATATAACCAATTTCAGCTACATATCGCCTTCTATTTTTATGCAATTCTATGTCCTGTAACCTTACTGTTCCAGATGTAGGTGAAGAGATTCCTGCTAATATATTAAGGATCGTACTTTTCCCCGCTCCGTTTCCACCGCATAGTACAATACATTCTCCATCTCTACCGTATAGCGAAGTAGGAAATAATGCCGTTTTCTTTTTATACTGCTTACAAATTCCATCAATTTGCAATACCGTCATTGGTTTCTTCTCCTTTCTAGTCGCCAAACAGCTAATAATAAGAAGATTACTGTATAGATCACACTATACATAAAAAGAATGATAACTACTGTCCCACTCTGAAAAAACATCACAAGCTGATCATAGGATTGTCCAAATACTGCCCCTCCCCCTAATTGAATAACAAATATGATTCTTAGCAGTTCAGCCGGATTACAAAACACAAAAACTTTTATAAGCGACGCTATCATCGTATATGGAACAAGATTAAGAATACTAATTACTGCCGTAGGCCACATCATAATGAGTAAAAACCAAACTGCAATTGAAATTGCTAACGCTTGCCACCTTGTCAAAGAAAATGCACCAATTGTTATACCTAAAACTATAAAAAAGAATATGAGAATAATAGAAAATAAGTAAATTGCTAGTATCCAGCTACTTTTAAACATACTTCCACTTAATAATCCAATCATTACACTACTTCCAAAGCTAAGTGTAAAAAGAATAATTTGCGCTATAAATTGACCAGCAATCTTTCCTATTACATATGAGGATGTAGTTAAAGGATATGTACACAGAAGCCGCCATTGTCCATTTTCCATCTCATTTGCAATTGAAAATGATCCTGCGATTAACATAAATAAAGGGATAATGTATAAAATTAAGTTTAAAATTGTTCCCATTGTGTTCGTATATCCCGCTAAGGATGGTACATTCCGTTCCATCAAAAATAATAAAGAAAGTATTACAATCCAAAGTAATAAAAATGTATACGAAGACTTTTCTCTTACTGTTCTACGCCACTCTGAATAGCATATATTCCACATATCATCACCCTTTTTATAGAAAAAGACAACCGCCTAAGGTTGTCTTTTATCCAGCTATTTGTAGGCTATAAAGCCTCTTTCCATTTTATTTTATATTAATGGGAGTGCCCTGAGTTATTCTCTTTCCCATGTTCCTTCTTCATTTTCCCCATCATTTCTTTATTCATTTCCCATTTATGATCCGTTAACTCTTTATATGAAAAGACTTTTCCAGCATGTTTAGATACAAAGTTTTCAGCATCTTTTTTCTCTTTAAAAGAAATTACATTGTATGCCATTGGCGTTTTAATTGTTTTATCATACACATAAGTAGCTTTATCTAATGAAATCCAATCCTTTGTATGATAATCTCGAACAAATTTTTCTTGTGTTTTTTCATTTTTATGTTCGTCCATCCATTTATACATACAACCAATGTCATCAAATTTTAGCGCTTTACCATTTTCTAAAATAACTTCCGTTGCGAATTGATTATCCATTACTGCCATATTACAAACATCACACTTATCATTTTTTTCATCGACCGCGACTGGCTCTGCGCCCTTCTTTCCACACCCTACCACTGCAAATACTAGGCACATACACATAACAAATACAACATGTTTTATTTTCATCAATATTTCCTCCCTAAAAAGAATAATATACTCCCCATAAGCAACATACTTACACTAATAATCCAAGCTTCAAATTGACTTTCTGTACCTCTTTCTATCTTCGAAAACTGCATACTCATACTTGGTTTATAATCAATTAACATCGATTCATCTGGAATTTTGATTAAATTTTGTAAAACAAGCATCCCAGGCGAATGAAAAAACAACTGGTATTCAGGAATATCCTGCGTTAAAACTAAAAAAAAAGAATCAGCCTTATAAGGTAATGCACTAATACCTGTATGATTTAAATCTACTTTTAAAGCACCATCCCAATAATTACGATGAATTACATTATTCGTGCTTTTCGTAGCTTGTGATCCATTGATATTACTTAAAAAGGTATTCTCAGCTATTTCATTTTCATTTGCATTTTTTAATTGCACTCCAATAAAGTTATTTGTAACGATGTTTTTTATAATTCGATTATCTTTCGCCTTTTCAACATACATTCCCACTCTATTGTTAGTAACTTGATTCTGCATAACTTCCGTTTCTATCGAATCGTACAAAAGTAATCCTTGCGCATGAACATTTCTTCTATTATTGATAAATTGATTTCCCTTTACAGTCGTTCTTTTCGTACCCATAATCATCGCACCAGTTATATTATATTGTGATATATTATTGCTCACATTCGTACCATCAGAATACATAAGGTGAATACCATAACGAGATTGCCTAATGGAATTTCTTAATATTTGATTATTATCACTTTGCTCTAAATAAATCCCATCCCTTACATTTTTCATTCGAACATTTTCAATTTGATTCCAATGGGACTTCCATAAATCAATTCCATTACCGTTAGCTTCTCCTAGAATACTGCTATTCTGGATTTTCGTATTTTGAGTACCTTCCAACTTCATCCCAATTTGCTGTGTACGAATTTCTAAATCAGTGAAATTATGCCCGGTTCCTGCAACATATACAGCGGCTGTTCCCTCTCTTTTCTTACACTGCTCTATTTTTAGTCGTTTAACAGTAACATTTTCCCCATTCACCTTAATAACAGGTTTATTACCACAAAAACGAATCTTCGTATTTTTCTCTCCTTCCAACGTAATAGGTTTTGATATTTCAATCGTTTCATTATACATACCATTTTTTAGCTTTACAGTTCCGTACGCAGGAGTATCATCAATTTGTGATTGAATTGTTGCTTCAGCATGAATACGAAATGGGATACAAAGTAATACAAAAAATAAGAGAAAAGAAAATCGAATCATTTTCATATGTAATTCCTTTCTCTATCAAATTCTATTCACTTACTCATTTAGGAGAATACCAAAGATTTGTGTGAAATTTGTGTGAGATTTGTGAAAAAACAATGCATCTTTTGTAATAAATGGAATTTCCACTAATAAAAAAAGATGTGCAGCAATTTCTACACATCTTCTATCATTCGCAGCCAGTAATCAATAAATCATCTTCTAACTTAAGTAACAATGTATCCATATCAATTTCCTGACCAACCTCTATATTTACAGATCGTATATGACCACTAATTCCCACTGCTACTTTCTCCAGTGTTCCGTCATTTTTTCGAATCGTCATTAATTTTTCCCATTCATATACGTAAGAGGATTCATCAACGAAAATCTCTTCAACTCTTCCTTTATATGAACTATAAATCTCTTCAATCATTGCTTTCATTCAAAATCTACTCCCTACTTCACGCTTCTCTATTTTCTCATCTATTCTATCACTCCTGCAATAAACGCATTATATTTTTAAAAATTCAAAATAAAACTCATGAATAAAATGAACAAAATAACGATTATGCGTTTAATAACGTTATTTTCCTAATTATTTACCATACATACTCCCTTTCTTCATCACTACTATCTCCCTGATTCAGCCAATAATCCCCATCCACTAAATCAAACATTTCAATAGCAGTTATTTCCTGACAATTAGCATGTTGCAATACCATTTTCATCGGCTGTAAATCATCATCCCAATTAAAATGTAATACAAAAGCATGTAACAATTCCGGCGTATTTAATTGAGTCAAATAAGCATTTACTTCAGCAGGTTCTCCTTACAAATAACCTTTTTTACAGAAAATACTGATATCTACAAATAGATTAAGCTCTTTATCAGTAAAAAAGGATACCTCACAAAGATCAATTAAGCTTATTCAAATGTTAAAAGCTAAGTAAAACTAACATATTTATTGTACTCGTATATCTACTTCCTACACAAGAAATCCCAACTGAAATGCTGTATTACGTTATCTAATTCTATACTTCCTTCAAGCCGGTTCTCTTATCTCTTTTTCTTATTTACAGCATCCCATATAAATACAAACGCTAAATTTTATTTATTATAAAATACCAAGTAAAATAGAAAGACACGGTTATAAGAAAGTAGGGCGAAAAATGGAGTCAAAAGAACTTTTATTACAGGAAATCGCAATCATTGAAAAATGGGAGAAAGAACAGGAAGATCTTTGGTTCTTTGAAAAGTGGGGGAAAATCCCATTTACTATTCTTGATAAGTTAACTCCAAAGTTTATCCATAAAAAAATTAATATTTTACTAGATGAGCTCATTCAATATCTCAATTCTGGAAGTAAATATTTGATTCATCCACAAACAACAATAAAGAAATTTGAAAACGCAGCTTCTTTAGCAGATGTTCAAAAATCCCTTTTAAGTGAGATGGATACAATCGTTGATAAAATTATCGAAAATAGAAAATCTGTCGCAACTGCACAAGGGGCCACAACTGGTTTTGGTGGCATTTTCACCCTCGCAATTGATATTCCAGCTGTTTTAAGCATGTCACTAAACATTTTGCAAGAAATTGCAATTTGCTACGGTTATAATCCTGAAGATATTCAAGAGAGATTATTTATCGTAAAATGCTTACAATTTTCCTCGTCTGATATTGTAGGGAAACAAACCATTCTTCATGAATTAAAACATTTTGATGCTCGTGTCAATCACGACAATAGTATGTCCCAAATTAAATCATGGCGCGAAGTGTTTACTGTATATCGTGACAATTACGGTTGGAAGAAGCTATTTCAGATGATTCCCATTGCTGGTATGGTTTTTGGTGCTTATTTAAATCGAAAAACGATTGAGGAAATTGCTGAAGTAGGTAAGATGCTTTATAAGAAAAGAAGGGTACTAGATAGACTAGAAGGAATGAAATACATTTCTAAATAGTGTCTAAAAAGGTTGGCTGGTGCAAAGATAAAATAAAAGGGAATATACTATAATTGGAAATATTAACGGTATAAAAAACACTAAAGTAACTGAAAGAAAATAAGATATTATTTCCTTTCAGATGTTTCACCTTTCTAATTTTATAAAAAAGAAAAAGCACCTCACTCTTAACAAGGTGCTTTAGCAATTATACTTTTTATCCCGCATTAACGGGCAGTAAGACCCTTCGGAAAAAGCAAAGAAGTTAGGTGAGAGCTGAACTGCCCGTAAAAATCCGATTGGTGAGGGATGATAATCAGTGAGGGGATGAAGACCCCCCACTGATTAAAGTTTCACTTTTTTATACACGTACAGCTGTACCACTTACAGCAACCATTAACATTCCATCACGAACGACCTCGTAGTCTACATCAATACCAACAATTGCATTTGCACCTTTTTGCTTCGCAAGTTGTTTCATTTCTTCCATTGCAATATCACGTGCTTCTTTCAATTTACTTTCATATGCACCAGCACGGCCACCAACAACGTCACGAACAGAAGCAAATAGATCACGTACGATATTTGCCCCCATAATTGCTTCACCGTTTACAATATCGATATACTCAATAATTTCTTTTCCTTGAATAGTTGAAGTTGTTGTTATAATCATCACTGACACTCTCCTATAATATCTAAAAATTTACTAGTATTTCTTATACCTTTATTATCACATTGAAATAATAAATGGACTATCTAATAACCTTACATAAAGATGACAGTTTTGTAAGATTACATGGGTGAGGACTGATAATCAGTGGCAAACTCTTCATCCCCACTGATTATCAGTCCTCACCAACCAGAATTTCACAGGCAGTAATACCCCACTCTTTATTTTTAGGCAGGAGTATTACTGTCCGCGTAAATAAAGAGATACACTTAACTTTTATTAATTGTTACCGCACGTAGCTTTCAAATATGCATAGGTCGCTAAGTTTTCTAGATGAGTTAGAACATCTACTAGTAAGATTAACTTCATCATAGCTAACAAATCTTTCATTTTTCTCTCATAAATGTTACAAAAGTCTTTCAACCGTATTATTTCTTTTCTGATGCAATGGGAAGAGTAAACCAAAATTCACATCCCTGTTTCCCATCTGAACGATCTTGAACACCAATTTCTCCTTTGTGTATTTCAACTAGTGATTTCGCAATGGCGAGTCCAAGTCCAGACCCTCCAGATTGTGAACTTCTTGATGGGTCTGTTCTGAAAAAACGTTCAAATATACGTAATTGATCATCGTAAGAAATCCCTTCCCCTTCATCACGCAAGGTGAATGTAACTTGCTGTTTCTGTTTATTTCCCTCTACAATTAACTCGATTGTTCCAAATGTAGGGGAATGCCGAATCGCATTATGTAACAAATTACTAATAACCCGCACTATTTTACATGGCATAATCCAAAGTCGTGGCAATGTATCCGAAACGTGCAATTGCAAATCGATACTTTTGTCCTTCAATAAGATCGCATGGGAATCTAGTACTTCTAATAGAATGCTGTCCACATGTGTTAAACTGGGGTGAAAGGCTCCTTGTCCAAGTTCTAACTTAGAAAGCTCAAACAAATTATTAATTAATCCACTTAATCTTTGAATTTCGTTTAGGATTGTCGTTAGATACTGCATTTTCATATTAGGATCTTCAATTAAACCATCTTGTAACGCCTCTATCATCAATTGTATGCTAGCCATAGGGGTTCGTAAGTCATGGGAAATATTCGCAATTAGTTCTGTACGTGCTTTTTCTCCTTGTTCTAACTTAGTAAAGCTTTCTTCTAATTTTTTAGCCATTTGTTGAAAAGCTGTCGCTAATTCTTTAAACTCTTCTGGTTCTTTCCCGATTATATACATCGTTTCAAAGTGTCTATCACTAAATTGTTTCGTTAATGCAATTAAATTTTGAATAGATCTCATAATAGGACGTGTCATTAACCAGTAAATAATCGTTGAAAGAATCATTGCTACCATCACAATTCCTATTAATAATTTTGTTTGTTCCGGTCTAAGTAACATTCGCCTTTCACTGTACCAAATAAAAATTAACATGATACTTGTACTTAATAGATTCATCAATAACAATTGATTACGTAATTTCATGCTTGACTTCCTTCCTCTGGCTCAAAACGATAACCAATACCCCAAACTGTATGAATCCAACGGTTCTTTGTTGTATGCTTCTCCAATTTTTCACGTAGACGACTCATTAATACAGTTACTGCATTTGTGCACCCTTCATACTCAAAATTCCATATCTGTTCCAAAAGTTGAGATCGTGAAAATACTTGTTTTGGATGTTTTGCCATTAGATAAAGCACCTCAAATTCTTTCACTGTTAACTCAATTTCATGTCCACAAACAAATACACGTCTTTTCGTTGGATCAATCTTCAAATCTAGGAACTCTATCATTTCTGATACAGGTTCTTTCTCTTGTATCGTTGCTTGATTTCCTCTTCTTAATATAATTTGCACCCTTAATACTAATTCACGAGGTGAAAACGGCTTTGTCACATAATCATCCGCGCCCATTGTTAATCCTAAAATCCGATCTCTTTCTTCTCCTCTAGCGGTTAACATAATAATAGGGACATTAGAGTATTGGCGAATTTCCTCACATAATTCCCAGCCATCCTTTTTCGGCATCATCAAATCTAAAATAATTAAATCTGGTTGATATTGCTGAAATGCATTCCAACCTTCTGTTCCGTTTACAGCGGTGTATACTTCATATCCTTCTCTTTCCAAGTACCGTTTACATATTTCTCGGATATTATCTTCATCTTCTATGATTACAATTCTTTTTTTCATACATTAACTCTCCTCTGTTCCTTATAAAAACTGCGATAACAGCACACTAAATAAAGTGAAACTTTAATCAGTGGGGGATCTTACTGCCCGTTAATGCGGGATAAAAATACATGATTTTTATTATACTTTTACGAAATAATGCTGATATAAATAGCCTTCCTAAGATATTTCTCGCTTCTTACCATCTTTAAAGAATGTTAAAAATAAAAATGGAGTTGCACATAATTTTTATATCACATTAACAATTCTGTTTATATAACTATAAAAATCATCTGAGTTACGCTATACACAACAGTCCATCCTATTTGTAATCTCACTTGAATAGAAGTAGCTTTTTCAAACGCTATATGAAGTTCAAATTCCCATATTAAATTAATTCCGTTTCTCTAACGCTATTTTCAATCCTTTTTGAAATTGTTCGATATCAGGATTAATTCAAAATACTTCCTCCATTGAAATGAGCTTGTTTAGTAAAATATTAATCTTTCCATACTTGTATATCTTTGCTTTCAATTTCCTCATCTTTCTAATCCTCCTAATGTTCCTGTAGCAAGTTGTGTAACGAATTATAATTAAACACATTTTAATGTAGTTTAACACACAATCATTTCTCCATTAATCTAAATTTACTTTATTTCAATTAAATTTAACACATTGAAAGAAATAACATAATTGTATGCAACAGAAAAGATATCTTTAGCCTTGATATTATTCAATTTCTTTATTTTTAGGAATCGATCTTGTTGTTCCTATAATGTCTTTTTATATGAATACGTTACAATTAATTACTGATATAATGAAATATTGATACATTTACATTTACTCAATTACTAACACCTCCTATCACCGGAATATATATACAGATAGGCAGATAGATTCAATCAAAAATTGATTATACTGGGGTTATCTCTTTGTTCTTCATCTGAATCTTTATTTGAATTTACCAATCATATATGGGGATTATTTCTTTCCAAAGCATTAGGTGGCATGAGTGCGGCATGTATGATGCTAGCGAGATTCTGGTGCGAGAAATTTATAAAGCCTTGACATACTGATACTATCAATCTAAAAAAGGACATGATCAGTATGAAAAAGAAAAATTGATTTACAGAATCAACCTGTCCAAACTAGAAAGAATTCATCCATCAATTGTTTGCACTTATATCATCAAATATAATTCCGCTAGAAATATATGCGCTATTTTCGCTTTGCATTAGAGCCTAAAAAGGCCCCTAATACTAGAGGCCTTCCTTCGTTATTTTTCACTTTTCTCGTTTTCTTCCACTACTTGCACAACAGGCTTCTCACTCACCGCCTGCTGCACAGCACCTTTTCCAGCAAAACTTTCTAATAGTTCTTTTAAATCAATACCAGAAGAAGCTTTTAATGTTTCTTGCATCGTTGCCATTAGATCAGTCGCATATCCTGCCACTTTTCCAGCTCCGCTGTTTTTGCCACCGCCGCCTGTATCCACAACAGTAATCTTATCAATGTTACTAAGTGGGCTTGCAATTTCTTTTGCGTAGCTTGGAAGCATTTTAAGAACCATATCCATAATTGCCGCTTGCCCATATAATTCGAACGCTTCCGCAATTTTTTGCTTCGCTTCCGCTTCTGCTAAACCTTTTAACCTAATAACATCCGCTTCCGCTGTACCTTGCGCTTTTTGAACTTCTGCTTTTGCTTGCCCTTGTGCCTTTTCAATTTCGGCTTTTGCTAAACCTTCTACACGCACCTCTTCCGCACGTGCTCTTGCCTCTGCTTCAATCTTATATTGATCTGCATCTGCTTTTTTTATTTGTTTTACTTTTTCCGCTTCCGCTGATTGTTCAACTGCATAACGATCTGCATCTGCTTTCTTCTTTACTTCCGCGTCGTATTGTTTTTCACGACGCGCAATTTCTTTTTCTTCTAATTCAATTTGCTTTTCACGCTCAATGATTTTAACGCGCATTTGCTCTTCTGTAACACCTTGTTGTGCTTTTGCTTGTTGTAATTCATAAGAAAGGTCCGCATCGGCACGTGCTTGCTCTTGCTCTCTCTTATATGATTGTACTTTTAATTCTTTATGCTTTTCAGCCTCAGCAATTTGTGCATCACGTTGATATTCAGCTTCTTTTGCTTCTTTCTCCGCACGAGCTTTTTCAATACGTGCTTCTTTTTCACGCTCTGCATTCGCAATTGTTGCATCACGTTTCACTGTTGCGATTTGCGGTTGACCTAAAGCATCTAAATAACCATTTTTATCCATGATTTCTTTAATCGTAAAGGAGACAATACGAAGCCCCATTTTCTTCAAATCTGTCGAAGCAACTTCATGTACTTTTTGTGCAAATTGCTCTCTATTACTATAAGCATCCTCCACTGTCATTGAAGATAAGATAGCACGTAAATGGCCTTCTAATACTTCTTTCGCTTCAACTTTTAACTCTTCCGTTTCTTTCCCTAAATATTGTTCAGCTGCTGTAGATACTTCTTCAATTGTTGAACCTACTTTAATAATAGAAACACCATTTACCGTAACTGGCACCCCTTGCTTTGTATACGTATCACGTGTTCCAACTTCTAATTTATAGTTTAATAAACTAAGAAGTTCTGCTCGTTGCATAATTGGTACAACAAACGTACCGCCACCACGAATAATTTTAATTTTTTTACCATCATCTGTTGTGACAACGTTTTTCCCGTCACCAAGCCAGTTCCCTGTTACAATCAGCGCCTCATCAGGACCAACTGTACGATATTTTGTGATAAACACCAAAATAAGTAAAAGTAAGATTGCAAGTAATATACCACCGATAATTAATGGAATCATTCAAATTCCCCCTTATAACTTTGGTTTTTTTAAAGAATAAGCGATGTTCTGTACAAGCAAAACACCATCTTGAACTTCCTCAATCATGACCTCGGTTCCTTGTAAAATATCTTTCTTTCCAATTGTCTTAGCTGGTATCGCATTACTTCCAAATTGTGAAGAAACTAATACTTCTCCAAATCCTTCTTTCGGGATGGTAATAATCACTTCTCCTTTGCATCCAACAAATTCATCCATACGTTGCACTGTATTTTGTTCAGCTTCTGCAATTGGTTTTAAAATCAATATTTTCATTAGAAAAACTCCAATAAAAGATATGCCGAAAGAAAGACTAAAAATAACAATACTATTCCAAGTAAATAAATACTCTCCTATATAACTAAAACCACAGAGCATGGCAAAGAAACTGAGCAGCAACGTTACAATAGATGTAGATCCACCTCCGAAGCTAAATATGGATTCAAATATATCTCCAAAAAAGATGTAAATAACAGTAAGTACGGTAGCAATAATAAATCCATATAAATAAATTGTCTCAAGCGGATAACTCAACAATGTCATGCCTTATCCCCCTTTCATCATTACCTCTCTCTTTGTTATATGTATGCCTCACCTCTTTCGAATTATTTTTCCTAATTTTCAGTTATTTAATCTTTAAAGAAAAACCTGTACGACAGGCTGCTTAAAAAAGAACAGGAGGAGCCTATGGTGACAGGCTCCTCCTAGAAAATAACCGTTATATTGTATATTTATATAATATACTATTTTACATAAAAAGTAAAGTTATATAAATATTTCTACTTCAATTTTTTCCCTTTTATTACACATGAATGAATATTCTATTAATAAAAAACCCCTTAAAAAAGGGGTCACGCCATTCTCTCACCCGATTCTTCTTTAAAGAAGCTCTTCATTGCGTGGAATACATCAGCCTTTTGCTTTAAGATATAATATCTAAAATTCTCATCTTTAATATTTTTATAGGCTGACATAAGCGTACTGTGACGATTATACTGGTTGAGTTGGCAGGGATGTACCCTGTACTTCACAAAATAAACATCATGGTCTAGAAATTATTCTTCTATTATCTGTATTACAAACAAGATTTAAAAACAAGCATCCACGCCAGGGATACTTGTTTTTATCTAATTTATTTTAACAACTATTACTTTAAAATAAAGTTTGATCATTTTTCTACCTGTGTTTGCTCAACAATCGCGCCCGATTGTTGAATAACCCTATTTAAAGAAAAAGGAATATCCTTAAAGAACTATCAAGATTAACGATATCCGTCACGCGGCCTTAAGTGAATTAGCTAATCAAAAAAGACAAAATATTAACTTTAGACATATAGCAAAGATTGCAGAAGTTTTTGATATCGAGGATATTAGGGAAATAGTAGATTTTGATTCAAAAAAAGTAACCCTCTATAATATGGAAGGCTACTTTTCTATAATAATTAACTTAGATCTAAATAAGTTATTATTTGTTATAAAAAGTACAATTTACTTATCATTAAACGTTAAAATTTCTTCAGTTCTTAGGTTAATTGCCCAATCATAAGCATTATTATTGTAATTATAGACTATTATTTCAGGATGATAATGCTCTATTTTTCGCCCTAAACTAAAGCTTAATGATACAGGTGTAGTCGCAAATAAATGGATTTTATTAACACCATTCTCCTTTAACTTCGATATTAATTCCAAAAATCTTGTTTGATACATATCAATTTGAGCATAATTAGTAATACTCCAACGGTTTGGAATTTCTAAACCTAAAGATACAACTTGAGAGACACCTGATACTTCTTTTATCTCCTCATTCATTATTGGAAATGATTGTTCAATTTTTAACGCAATCTCATTATCATACTTTATTTCCGCATTATAATCAGTAACAATTTTCATTTCCGTATTATACTTTCTTTTTAATTCATAAAAACCTTTTCCTAAACATTCGGAGTCTTCTCCTTGATATTCATAAAGAATTGGGTCATCCGTACTTTTGAAATAATATCCATCTATAAATGCAAGTGGTACATGTGGAAACCCTATATATATTAGGGAATTAGAATTCATACTCCGCTTTATAGCTGTTTTCATTTTAGCCTTTTGTTTATCAAGAATACCTTTGAGATTTCCAACATCGATGCTTCCATCATTATTAAATTCCCCAAAAAAATTGTGAGTTATATATAGGCATCCTCGCTCTTGATATTCATTCTTAACCTTATTAAAATTAGCTTCTGTCTTCGAAAAAGTAGCTAACATAATGAAGTCCCTCTTCATAAATATAAGTACATGATTGACAATCCAATTATATGCAATTTGCAGCCATCCCCACTTTTTATATAAAATAATACTAGTAAAAATTAATATTAATAGCATTATTATTGCAGTAAGTGGGTCACTTTGTATTAAATGAAATAACTCAGTAGCTGATTTGAATATTTTCATTATATGCTCCTTTATATATTAAAACTATATCTTCTGTTTTCCGGCAGCCTATCCATACCTTATAAAAGCTTATTCCCCCAATGATAAACACCAAATAATCAGAAAAAGTTTTTGATTTCTGCAATAACTTTTTCCAATTCCTGATATCTTGTTGTGAGTAGCTCGGTTCAATTTCAGGATGAGTATGCCACTCACCCAAGTACATAACAGTTTTATTACTTTTCTGCCACTTTTCTTGCAATAAAACATTATGACTTTGTTTCTTCCGTACAAACCTACATCTTGACTGATAATCGCCTTTTAGTGGTAATGTATAATCCTTAATTACAAGGTCATTACTGCCTGTTAAAATTGAGCCTATTAGCATCCCTCCTGATTCTTTATCAGTAGGACACTCTTGCCGCATAGTTTCAATTAATTTAATTACATTTTTTTCTATTTCTATTGAATTATCTTTATATTTAACCCTAATCATTTAACTAAACCTCACCCTTAACATTAGAGCAAATTTTACAACCCTCATCAATGTATCCATAATGATCCTGATTCAAAATATCCACTGAATTTTTATATCGATCAGAGGTAGAAAAACCATTCTCTTCAAATATTTTAGAAGATCCCTTCCATGAAACTAGAGGGTTTCCTTTAAGATTAGCATCTAGATACCTTAAAACTAACCTTGAGGCAAGTAGTGCTGTTTCCATGGCATCCATACTTCCGTAAGGTGTAAAAGATCCAGCACAACCATTTATGTTCCTAATAAATGGTACGTCACTCTTACCTGCAAAAGAAGAATACATTCTTAATTCATTATCTATTAAGCATTCATAACAACCATTTCCCCCATTATTAACTACAAGTGCATGTCCACCTATTCCATAGGCTTCTACCCAAGTAAAAATAGCTGTAGTAGAGGATTTTAAAATAAGTTCATTAAGTTTTCTTTCTATATTAGGATCACCAATCGCTACTAAGATCAAATCAAAATTATCTAAATCTATTTCTCCATTTTCTATTGCAGATAATACTTCATTTTCAATGGTTCGAATCTTTATATTGGGATATCTACTTTCAAATTCTTCTTTCAGGAGTTTAACTTTTGTTTCACCTTCAATAGATTTATTCATCCCCAAAAAATGACGGTATGAATTTTCAATATTTAATTTATCATTGTCTACTAGTGTAAAATGTTTTATCCCAGATCTCGCCAATATAAATAATAAATCACTTCCAATAGAGCCACAGCCTACTAATAAAATATTGAGTGGCTTTTGTACCCCACTCCCCCTCTCAATTAATGTTGTGTCATCATTTTGAATGACAAACAAAGGAGTAACCTTGAAATCATTAGCAATGCCTTCATCTATAAGTGGAATAACCCTTTTTGAAAGGGAATGGTTAACTTTTTCGTACCATAATCCAATAATTGTTTGGTCACCTGTCAATAGTGGTATTCTTAGCAAATAAAAGTACCTTTTTTTATTCATTGAAAAATTCATTATCCTCGATAATGTTTCTTCTGTTACATTATCCCTAACAATTTTTGTGATTTCCCTATTACTCCAAAATTGGTCTAGTTGAGGAACCTTTCCCTCATAGGTATGATCTAAAGGGATATACAACGCTTTTTCTAAATTACGGGATTTGATGTTTGGACCTAATAATTTACTTAATAAATTTCTAGACTCAATATCATCCGTTAAAAAAGCAAACGGTTTACGCCTACCTGCTAATACAGAAATCTCCTTTATTTCATCGTCAGGTGTGTATATTGAAAAAACTGATTCTATGTTATCTAATGTTCCAAAATAATAACTAAATTCACGATGGTATTCTATTTGCGGAGAATTCGATATTAATACCTGTTCAACTCTTTCAAAAACAAAATCTAGTGTTCTTTCAGGAACATCACTCCAAATTACGCCCTCTTTATCCAAAAAACAAATAAGTCCACTACTCATAACATGTGGGATATCAGGTATGTGATGGTATTTTTTATTAATATGAACAATTGGTAATTGGGTTGGAAACAATGAATTGAAAGTTATAGTTATTGGTATTTGATAACCATTTCTTAATTTAAAAAATAATTCATAATGATACAGTTCAATTGCTATAATCTTATCTAAATATTCTTTCTCCTGTAGTAATTCTTGAAAATCCATGTTTATAATCAGACTCCCTTAGCAGAACTGGAAGAAGGCGCACTAGACAAAGCTACTTGTTTATATCTAGCCTCTTTTGATTCTGGTATCGGGAATTTATCGCCAAAGTATTTAGGACTAAGAATTTTACATGCTTCGTGTGGATCACTTTTACCTTCTGCTTCCGTCAGTGCATTCTCTAGATCATTTAGTTTTTGATAAAAAGAATCCATTTGCTTATTTGACATCTTGGAGAAGACATTAGTATTTGGTTGTACCGGCAAATTATATTCAATAGTATAAAAAGTTTTCTCCAGTTCAGAATCCCACTTTAGGATAAATCGATTCTTTAAATTACTTACAAAATCTTTTAATGCGCATAAATCATCATCCGTAAATTTACCTGATAAGGAGTCATATGATTGCTTATATGAAAACAAATCAACTGCTGCAAGGGTTATACCAACACTAGGAGGTTGTGAATTTCCTGAAGAGTCGAAGCGAATATCCTTCCATTTCTTCATATATCTAACAATTCTCTTAAATTGCTTTTTCGCATCATCCGTAAATGAATTTTTGATATGATTATTTAATCCTTCTGGATCAGCAGGATTCCAATATTTATCCTCCTCTTTAGCAAACTCCTTCCCCCAAGCAAGATACAGATTGTTATCATACTTTGATTTTATGTACACTGGTAAATCGACATGATATGCTGGTTCACCATCTAATGAATAAGTTATCGTTACACAGGGATTTTTTATCTTAGGTAATGTCTTAGTATGGTTTTTAAGTATATCTCTAATTTTTTTTTTTAGTTCAATGCTATCCGTATAATCTTCTTTGTATAGGTTAAAAATTACACCTTCGTCTATATCATAGTCTTTATCTTCAGGTACGATACCAAGATCCACGGCATAACTACCTTGGTCAATGAATTCTAGACTAGGCACATCCTTTTCCATTTCTTCAAACTTACTCTTAACACCTGTCTTTATTTTCCCTGTGATGATATCTCTTTTTCCCCGTAACTCCTTATTTTCCTTAAAACGTTTTAGTTTAATTGCCTCATGAAACTCTTCAAATTGCTTTTGAATATTCGCCATTATTCCCCTCCAAGATTTCTTTTTTATACAGTTTATTTTTAAAAACAGACCCTAAAATTTTATGAAGTCTGTTTTTGTAATCTACCTATATTATAACATTTTCTTCCTAATGAGTTCTCTTATAGATCCTCCAAAACTTTATTATTTACAACTATTTCAATCTACTTATTTTGTCACTATTAATGTAGAACCAATAATTATTTATTCAACAATCTGGCCCTTTAGTGGAGTAACTTTATTGCTACTCAACAGTTCCTTAATCCGCCTTTCAGTTCAGATCTTCTTTTCACTATAAAAACATCCCTTTAGATAAACAGATCCAACGCGACATTAAAAATATTCCTCAAATCCTGGAAGCATAAGTTGTCCGCAAACAAAAAGAACCATAAGCTTGCCGTTCCGGCAAACTTATGGTTCATATCATAGGCCTTTATTTTTCTTAAGTTGATGGGTATGTATGGTGACCCCCTCATGTCTCCTTACAAGGAGAATGATAAGGCATTTTTTATTTACCCAATTACCGAGCTCTCACATGTTTTAAATAGTTACCTATCCCCCAATCACCGAACACGTTTATTTCTCCAAATCACTGTCCATAATAATAAACAAGGACAAACCCTTTATCCTTAAGATACAAACTCTTTCTCAAGAGTATCAAACTCGGCAATTAGGATGGAGTGGTATACCACTCCATCCTAATCACCGAGTAGCAAAAGAATTTCCATCTACAGTTCAACCCAAATACCGATACATCAATAACGAAAAAACAGCCACCAATATGATAGCTGTTTTACAAAATCAAGCTGATTTGATTTTTTACATCACGCTTTGAAAAATCGGTTCGTAACTGTAATGAAATATCATATTCCTTACGCTTTTTATTTTCTTTAATGGATACAGATTGAATGAGAGGTAATAAAAATCGTCTTTTATCCATATCGCTTATTTCTTGAAGTTTGACATCATCTTGAAATACTTCATTCAAAGTATGTAACCATGTTTCTTTACTTTTTTCAATTTTTTCTTTGAGGGTGATTTGCTGTTTAAAGTCGTTCATTTGTTGTATGATTCCATCTAGTTTTCGCTGTACATCCGAGCGATAAATCGCTAAGGACTTCAAAAAACGTTTATCATCGTTATTTTTCATACGTTGTTTGAGCTCTTCTGTAATATTGTGAAGTTTGATGGTGTAGTTTTCGAAGAGACGCTGATGCTTTTGAATATTGCTATTCAATTCTTGTATCTCATACTGAATTTTTTGTTCTATCGCATGATATACATTGTGAAATCCACTTATTTTCACATCAGTAAGTGTTTGATTCACTACTTTATCATGAAGGAGGTCTGCCTCTATTCTTAATTTACAGTTAGGGCAGAAATAAATTTTCCCTCCATACTTTTTATTTGTAGAACTTACTGTTTGTTGATTCTTTGTTTTCATTAGTTCTTGGCACTTTTCACAAGAAAGCAGCCCTTGTAGCAGAAAACTTGTCTTATAATGCTTAGGCACCATGTTGCCATTACGTTTTTCTGAATAAATACGCCAACATGATTCCCATGTCGTTCGTGAAATAATTGGCTTCACATAATGGTTTGGTGCTTCAATCCAAATATCCCTTGCATTTTTCTTTCCATCTGTTTGCCTTCGCCATGATAATAAACCACAATAAAAAGGATTAAGCACAATCGCCTTTACATTCTCTCTCCCCCAATCTTTTCCGCGACGGGAACCGTTAGGGAGTGTATTAGCAATATACTGAAACCCATGACCATTTACATATAAATTGAAGATTTCTTTTACATAGCAAAGCTCATCAAGGTGTTCAATAAATTGCTCACTATTCTTATCATATGTGTAACCAAATGGCGGCTTACCACCAAGCCATTTTCCTTGTTTTGCTTTGTTTTCTAGACCTGATCGTGTTCTGGCAATAATGGTGTCAACTTCATATTTAGTAAAACCATCTTCCATAAGTTGCACAATCAAGTCAGTATCAGTATTGTACACACTTTCGGTTGAACTAATAATGATGGGAATATCTAGTGTCTTCATGACAATACGTATCGTTTGATGCTCAAGAGGATCTCTGGCCAAACGATCACTTTTATAAACAATGACAAAATCAAATTCTTTTCTTTTGGACGCTTCAAACATATTTTCAAGTTCTTTCCTATCTGTAATTTTATTTTTACGAGCGGAAACAGCCTTATCGAGAAAAGAATGCGTATGAATGCAATCATATTTGCGAATCACTTCCATAACGGAATTCAATTGCATATCCATATCTTGTTTATCCGTAGAATGACGACCATAAAAAGCAGCCTTCATATTTGGTTGTAATATATGAGAAAGCTTCATGATGTTAACACCTCTTGAGTACGTAAGAATGGGTGTTTAAAAACAATTTCACAGTTCTCTCCGTCGGTTTTAACTTGTTGTATTAAATCTTGAAAAAAGGAACCTAACTGTCGATTCTCCTTTATCTCGTCATAGGAAAACGACATAGAGGATTGATAATTGCTTATCTTTTCACGTAATTGTTTTACACCACTTAATTCCTGTATTACCTGTTCTTTTTGTTTTTTATATTTTGCCAGCTCATCATACAGCGCCATAATTTCGATTTCTTTCTGTTCCTTATAAGGTGCATCAGTTTCGTGATACCACGCATCTACTTTTGTAATTAACTTTTCATTCATAAGCTGGATTTTCTCTTCAATGGTTTGTATTTTCTGTTTTATTTGTTTTTTAGCATTTTGTTCATATCGATCGAATAGTTCATGAAAATGGGAAGTAAGTAAGCTATCAAAATATTCCTTACAGCGTTCGAAGATTAATGGTTCAATTGTACTCTTCAGAACATAAACCGCAGAATGATTTAAACATTTATACTTTAAATTTTCTTTTTTTCTAGCCTTTACTTTTTGTAATGATTCATTACATTTCGAACAAATTAGTAAGTCTTGCAATGGAAATAACACTTGTTCGAATACATAATCTTGATGAGTCTTTTTGGGAGATAAAACGGTGACAATACTACATGCTTTTTCCCAGGTATTCTTATCAATAATAGAAAGTCTTTCATATTTACTAGTAACATCTTCACCAAAAATATTCATGGTTCGTAATCCAACATATGTCGGGTTTAATGCAATTTTTCTTATATCAGCTGGAGTCCAAGACTTACCGTTCTCCTTCAAACTCAATATACTACAAAGCTCTTTCAAGGATTCGTATTTATCCGATACAAGTTCTTGATAAATTCTTTTAACGATTTGTACTTGTTCATCAACCAATTCAATTTCTTTCGTTTCTTTATTCCATTTGAAGCCATACGGAAGACGTCCGGGATTCTTTCCATTTTGGAAATTCGCTTTTAATGTTTGCTTTAAACGCTCAATAATTTGTTCACCTTCACGTTGAGCCATACCGGCCATAATTAATTCAAGATATTCACCAATTGGTGTGTAGTACACTGGCGGCTCATTCGGTGCAGTTAAAATAACATTTATCTTCTTGCTTCTTAATATTTGATAAATTTCATAATACTCCATTACATTTCTTGCCAGGCGATCTCGCTTAAATAAGAATAAAGTTCCAACATCGTTATTATTGATATCTTGTATTAATTTTTGTAGGGCTGGACGCTTTTTCAAACTGACTTTTCTGGCTGATACCGCTTCATCAATATATTCTTCATCAATAATCAATGCCATATCAATGGAGCGAGTAAGAACTGAATTTTGTTGCATTTCGATTGAGTTTTCCTGAGAATCAATTGAGCTTCTATAATATGCAACGGTCTTCAATTCAGGACCTCCTCTCATGATGTTCTATTTACACTGTATGTATCAAAAATAGCGGCTAGTCCTTATTAATTGCTTTAACTAATTCTTTTTCAACAATCTTGATATACGCTTCAAACCATTTTTGAGCTGATTCTGGATCATGAACATAACTTACTGATGTAATTGTAATTTTCTTTCGCTTATTCATTTTATGTATTCCTTTCAATAAATCCGTGGAGGTTAATCTTATGATAAATGAAATTGGTAAACACATTCGTACACTACGTACTCAAAAAGGCATTGGACTAAACACCTTTGCAAAACAACTTGGTGTATCACCAGCTTATTTAAGTAATCTTGAGACAGGAAAGACGGATACCATTCAACTTTCCTTATTACAAAAGCTACAAGATGAGCTTCACCTCATTACAATAGATAATTCATCCTTAGCCCTAGATGAAACAAAATATAGAATTGCTCGCGCAAGCACCCTATTACATAACTTGATACAACAGGATAAAGCATTTGGATATTACTTATTAGAAACTTTAGAGAAAGGTATTGATTTATCTCAAGTTTCACCTTCTTTCCATAACAATGATCAAGATTATTATTTGCAAAACTAAAAAGGTTATTCATCATTAAAAACGGTTATTTATTTTAATGAATAATTTCAGCAAAAAAAGAAGAGCATATCTCTTAATGAAAGAGAATGCTCTTTTTACTTTTCATCTTCTTGACAACTTACTGCGGCTTCAACTATCGACTTTAACACTGGATTTCTCTTTTCCCATTCTTGTTGAAACCATTTTTTTTGTTCCTCTTTTTCCATCGATGCAAGTGGTGAATGGATAATAACTTTTGTATTACCAAACTGGAATTCTTTCATCATATCCCCCCTTGCACTATATGTATGCAATGCAAGGAAAAAGACGAACTATCATTTTCATAAGACAAGCTATCCATACATATTCATAACAATAATACTAGACAAGCTGGTAGGTGAAACGAATGTACCGTCCACAAGAACTCGACGTCTTCATCTATTTACGTAAAAGCCGAAAAGACATGGAAGAAGAAAAAAAGGCGATGGAACACGGACAACATTACGATACGCTTGAGCGTCATCGAACTCAGTTATTAGAACTCGCTCATAAAGAGCATCACAATATTATCGATATTTTCGAAGAAGTTGTTTCAGGTGAATATATATCTGAAAGACCTATGATGCAAAAACTTCTTCGTGAAGTGGAAACTGGGATTGCTGATGCAGTATTGGTGATGGATTTGGACCGCCTTGGTCGTGGTGATATGGTAGACCAAGGAACCATTTATCGTGTATTTCGCTATTCAGAAACATTCATTATTACACCAACAGAAGTCATTAACCCCAATGATGAAAATCAAGAGTTAACCTTCAGTATAAAATCTTTAATTGCTCGAGAAGAATTGAAAACAATTGTTAAGCGTATGCAGCGTGGTAGAAGGGCTTCTGCAAAAGAAGGAAAATCCATCTCTCGTGTTCCTCCTTATGGGTACTTACGAGATGATAATTTAAAACTTTATCCTGATCCTGAAAGAAGCTGGGTGATACCTAAAATTTTTGAATATATGGCTGATGGAATGGGAAGACAGGCAATTGCACAAAAACTAGATAGACTAGGAATTTCCCCACCTGAAGGTGAGTATTGGAATCCTTCAACTATCTCATCTATTATCAAAAATGAAGTATATCTTGGTCACATTATTTGGGGGAAAATACGTTATATTAAACAAAATGGAAAATATATTCGTAAAAAGGTATCAAAAGAAAGATGGCAACGACACAATCATGCTCACCCTTCGCTTGTATCGGAAGAACTATTTCAAAAAGCCAACATGGCACATAGTAAACGCTGGAGACCACCAACAACCAAAACAAAAAAACTTTCTAATCCATTGGCAGGCATCTTATTATGTGAACTGTGCGGTCATTCCATGCTTTATCAACCACGGAAAGATCGTCCCAATCCTCAAGTGCGTTGTGTACAACCATCTTGTAAAGGAATTCAAAAAGGTGCCTCTTTAGTACTTGTTGAACAGCGCATACTTGATGGCTTAAAACAAATTATCGAGAGCTTTGAGATACAAGAAAATATGGTACAAAAAAAGAAAAAAGAAAATAATATTCAGTTGCAGCAAAAAACTTTGGAAAAGAAAGAACAACAAGTTAACGATTTACAAAAGCAAAAAAGTAACCTTCATGATTTGTTAGAAAAGGGTGTATACGATATTGAGACTTTTTTAGAACGACAAAAATCCATTGTAATACGTTTAAAAACTACCCAAGAAGAAATTGAACAACTTGAACATGAATTTAAGCATGTTTTAGAAAAAGAAAGACATATACATGAGTTTGTTCCCAAAATTAAAAATGTATTAGAAGCATACCATGCGACTGAAGATATAGAAAAAAAAAACCGCCTTCTTAAGTCAGTACTTGAAAAGGCAACATATTTGAGAAAAAAAAGCTGGCAAAGAAAAGATGAATTTGTAGTGGAATTATATACTAAAATATAAGCATAAAAATCAACTCCATATAACAGTATTCATCCAAAATGCCCATTAATAGAGAAAGAAGATAACTACCTACTACATATAGTTAGCTTCTTTCTCTATTTATATTGATTTCGTTTTTTTTACCTATTCATCATTTCCACCAACTCACGAAAACTTAGGTTGTACCGCAGATACCATCTCACTGTTAACAAGATAATGTCAGGTTAATAATGTTTCCATTTGAACAAGTATGGGTTTTACATACTGATCATACCCCTTTTTTAGAGTAATAGGATCAATATGCCCAAGATTTAGAGATTACTTGCAATCCATTTAATCTTTTTGCACCAGAACCGTATAGGCCAACTACAGCTTCGTAGTTGGCCTATAACTATATAGATTTTCTTTCTTTATTTCAAAACGATTTTATCTCAACTCGTTATCCAAAGGTACAATGACTTCATCTAATGTCTTTCTCCACTGACGCTTCATTTCTGGTCCGTATTTCAATGGTTTTGCATCTGGATGTACGGCTTTATACTTATCAAATTGCTTGCTGTTGATGATTCCCCCAATATTCGGAATAGGATCCGTTCCTATCACATATTGAATCGCAGATGTATGTAGCTCATCTTCTTTCACAAACCAAGTACTCGCAAATTCTTCAATCGCCTTCTTACGTGTATTAGTGAAAAAGCGTCGTTTCACTCCAAGAATATCTTCCTCTGAATCTATTTCTTTGGTATCAATAGCATTTAAAATTGCATGGTACACGCCTTTAACAATTTCTGATTTCTTCAGTTTTTGAAGTGCTTTTTCGATATCATCACGGATATTCTGATTATTGGCTGAGTACGTTCCTAATAGTCGGTCAATATAGGTTGAGTCAATATCATAGATTTTAATTGCATTTTCTCCATAGAATTCAATGTCTGAGAAATCTGGACCCGGTCCATCCTGGCCCCCTTCATCTACTAGTGAACCCTTAACCGTGTTGTATACACCAATATATTCTTCTAAGGTATTCACCTGTTCTTGAAGTGCTGTTGATTTTTCCATATCATCGTTGTAATCATCATATGTAACTAAAGCTTCATAGGCATTGTTTAACTCCTGGAAAGCTTTCACAAATTCAATCCGGGTTTCAAAAGGTGAGTGCTCGTTAATATCGGTTGGATTTGGAACTAACGTTGTTAACGACTTGTGAGCCTTTTTAAAACGCTTCTTCGATTCATCGTAAGTTGGATAAACAAGATTAGACTCCTCTTTTGCTTCAGAATATACCCTCGTAGCTTCTTTTACGTTTTGTTCCATTGTCGCAGGTTTCCGGAATGTCACAATCAATCCTTTTGTCTTTCCTGGATAGGTACGATTGGTTCGAGAAAAGGCTTGAATCAAATTGGCATAACTTAAATTTCGATCCACAAATAACGTTTGAATCGTTGGTGCATCAAATCCAGTCAATAAGCGGTCTACAACAATGACTAAGTCAATTTGTTTTCCAAATTCTTTGAACTCTGCTTTCTTACGAGCTAAGCGATTGTTGATATCGCCATTATATCGTTCAATATCTTCTATCGACCAAGCAGTGCGATAATAACCGTTATAGTCCTTAATAATGTCTTTCATTTCATCTTGAATTTGTTTGGAATTATCCTCGTTTTCTTGTATCGAATAGGTGATAGCAATCCGCGGGAAATCTGGATCTTCAATCGTACGCCCTTTTCGAATCGGATATCCAGCAAATTCTTTCATCAACCATTCTGGATCTTTAGTCATTTCCTTAATCGCCTGATAGTAGCGTTTCGCCATATCAATAGAATTTGTTGTTAAAATGGCAGACTTTTGAGGACGACCGTTTTGGAAATCAAATTTTGTATAGGCATTATCTGGTCGGAAAATCTTACGAATGACTTTTTGAATATGAGTATCATCTTCGAAAGAGGATGGTTCAAGGTATGCTTCCTTTTCCATTCCATCCATTTGATCGATAATATCGTTAATTTCATCATCACTAAAATGAGCGTATTTTTCATTTTGGCGCAGTCGATCAAAAATATAATTATTAAAGGATGTTTGTTTAATCGTATCTTCGTGCTCTACTTGAAATCCTAAGACAGCCCCATCATCTAACGCATTCTTAATAGTATAGGTGTGCAAAACTTCTCCATATTGATCATGAGTGGTGCGAGCTAATCGACCTTTAGCTTGTTTCTTGTTTTCATCAAATATTGGCGTACCTGTAAATCCAAACCATGTAGAATTTGGGAAAAAGCCCTTAATCGCTTCCATCCCTTCTGCGCTTAAAGCACGATGGCATTCATCCACGACAAAGACAATATGTTGTCCCAGCAGTTTCTTAAAACGCTGTGTACCTTTTTGTTCCTCTTGTTTTTGGGCATAGCGCAAGGCAGCTTCTAATTTTTGACGTGTGGTAATAATCACTATATTGGAATTTGCATCAGATAGTAGAGTATTACTTAGCTCTTTCGCACTTCTAGTTCCAACAATTAAACTATTAGACTTGGCATTACCAGAAGAAATACCGGTATTAAACTCGGAAGCAAATTTAGTGAATTCAGTCGTAGTTTGATTGTCCAAGTCTTTTCGGTCAATGAGCATAATGGTACGATCTATACCTGGTTTGCGAGCTAATAACTTCGTAGAAACAAAACTTGTCAACGTTTTTCCTGAACCAGTCGCGTGCCAAACATATCCTGATTCATGTTTCATGGCAGATGTAAACAAAGCTTCAATCGCATGAATTTGATAAGGGTGTAGGACCATTAAGGCTTTGTTGTCTTGATCCTCACTCACAATTGTATAATTGGCAATCAAGCGATGTGCATCTGGAATATTTAAGGCTTGTTTCACAAATTCATAGAGATTTTCTACTTTTCGATTGTCTGTGGTCCGCCAGCTAAAGACAAATTTCTTATGCATGTCTTTTGGCATCGCATTGGCAAAATAGCGAGTCGTTTGTTCGTTGGAAATGACAAATAACTGAAGGGTAGAAAAAATATTATTTCTAAACATCCCTTCTTCTGCGTATTTCTTGATTTGATTATAGGCTTGGAATACGCCGTCTTTGGCACTTACCTGTTTCAATTCAATTTGAACAATTGGCAACCCATTGATTAAAAGTGTCACGTCAAATCGACGATCACGACCATCAACGTTTGCCTTTTGTTTTGCAATCTGATGAACGACTTCGTATGTAGAAATACCACCACCTATGTCCTGGTTTGAATATAGAACTAAGGACATTGAACCCATGGAAATATCCTCACGTTCAATCGTGATACGAGAAATTCCATTCTCTCCTTTGAGCCATTTCGCAGCATCAAATGGTGTTTGTGTTTTCAATAATAATTCTGTTTTAATGCTGTCAAATTCTTTATCAGAAATGGGGTGTTCCCCAATTTCTGATAAGTTATTTTGAGTGATCTTTTGACGTAAATTATTCCACAAGTCTTCTTCTGATTTTAAATCTGGGCGATAATTCCACTGATTATGTCCTTCCCCTAATACTTCAATCAGGCGACGTTCCACTTCAGCTTCAGCGTTATGTGGTATCTTTGTCATATTTCTCCCTCTCCCTATATTGCTTAGACAAACATTTTTTGTAAGAATGCTTTTTTTGTTTCTTTTAAGGCATCTAATTCGCGTTGATGAAGAGCAATCGTGTCGTCTAGTTGTTTGAAAAAGTTGCCGATTTTGATTTGCTCATCCTTACTAGAAGTGTAAGGGAACTTGATATTTTTGAAGTTTTCGAAAAATAAATACTCCCTTACACTCCCTTCAGTATTTCTTCTTACCTCATCAATAAAAAATTGCGATTTAATAAATTGTAGAATAAACTCATTATCTAGCTCTTCATTCATTTTTAATACTACATAAAGTGAGCTCACAATTACTGTTTTATTGAGGTTGTTAAATGCTATAGAGCCAACGTTAATTCTAGCTGGATTATATGCAAATTCATTCGGATTAACTAATTTATAAGATGTTTTATCAAGATCATCTAATCGACTTCCATCAAATTGTTCTGTTTGGCTAACTAATCCCAACTTGTTACTTACAGAATATGCCGGATAATTTTCACCCATTGTATTTTTCTTACCAGCCTTAGCGATAAAGTCTTGAAACTTACGCTGTTCCCAATCTCCAGTAAATCCTGGGAACCGAATCTCAGGCACGGACTCCCCTTCTTTGGGAAACATTTTTTGCAAGAATCCCTGTTTTGTTTGTTTGAGGGTGGTTAGTTCTTGTTGATGAAGAGTGATCGTGTCGTCTAGTTGTTTGAAAAAGTTACCGATTTTCTCTTGTTCTTCAATTGAAGGAATCGGAATAGGCATTTCACGAAATAAAGAATCCTTGATAGCAAACCTGTCTGATCGTGCACCGGAATCTCCATTCAATTTCATGAATATATGCCAACTATTAGATGAGAAATATTTTTCTAAATATGTTTTATCAATGTCACGTGTACGGAAAACATAATAAAGAGGCGACATTACGCCAGTTCTGCCTAACTTATTTCGCTTAATTGGACCTACTGGAGCGAGATTAGAAATCCTTGGATTGTAAACAAAATCATCTGGACGAACGACATAATAACCATCTAAATTCTTTTCGTTTGAAATATCCTTATCAAAAAAATCACGTTGATTGATGATTCCAAACTCTGCTGAATTCGTCAGAGTTTCAGAATAGATATTATTTTTATTCTTCTCAGTTACTTTTTCTGAAATCTCGCCTAACTTACGCTGTTCCCAATCTCCAGTAAACCCTGAAAAACGAATTTTTGGTGTATGGTTATTTTTCACGATTAAACACCTCTAATGCACCCTTGATCCATTCTGCGTTTTCTTCATCAAATTGTAGTGAAGAAATCATGTCATGTAGGCTAGATTCTAATTCAGCTTTTTCTTTACGAATGTTTTTGATAGTTGAGCCCACTGATGCCATATCAACAGGCGCTTCTTCTTCAAAGGTATCTACGTATCGAGGGATGTTCAAATTGAAATCATTCTCTTTGATTTCATCAAAGGTAGCAACGTGGGCATACTTCTCCACATCTTCTCGCTTCTTATACGCTTCGACGATTTTATCAATATTTTCTTTGGAAAGTTTATTTTGATTCTTTCCTTTCGTAAACTCATTACTTGCATCAATAAATAACACGTCACGAGTGGTGCGGTTTTTCTTCAAGATGATGACTGTTGTTGGAATTGATGTCCCAAAGAATAAGTTTGCTGGCATACCAATAACAGCATCAATACTGCCATCTTCTAATAATTTCTTACGAATCACACCTTCCGCAGCTCCACGGAATAGTACCCCATGCGGTAAGACGATTGCCATTGTTCCCGAATCTTTCAAATGATAGAATCCATGTAAGAGAAAAGCAAAGTCCGCTTTTGATTTTGGCGCTAACTTCCCGTAACGGTTGAAACGAGAATCATCTAAGAACGTATCATCTGAAGACCAATTAGCTGAGTAAGGTGGATTCATTAGGACAGAATCAAAGGTATAAGGCTCATCTGTCGGCCAATCTTTATTCAATGTATCCCCATTGCGTAAACGCATATCTTCTTTATCAACACCATGCAAGATCAAGTTCATCTTCGCTAGATTATAGGTCGTTGTATTTAGTTCTTGCCCATGATATTTTACATTGTCTGGATGGTTAATATAGTTTCGAATATTCAGCATCAAGGAACCAGATCCCATGGTTGGGTCAAATACACTAAACAATTTTTTGTCTTCTTGACCAATTGCGGCAATACGAGCCATCATGTCAGATACTTCATGAGGTGTATAGAATTCTCCAGCTTTCTTACCAGCTTCTGAGGCAAATTGACCAATCAAAAACTCATAGGCATCCCCAATGACATCGCCATTATGTCCCAGCACATCGACGTCATTTAGTTTCTTCAAGACTTCTGTAATGGTAATGTTTCGTTGTGGATCATCTGATCCCAGCTTTTTTGATTTCAAATCCACATCATCAAACAATCCATTAAATTGATTATATTTCGTAGACAAGTTAATAAAGGCTTTAATCAAGTCACTCAACTGAAACGTGTTTTGTTTAGCTTGATTGGTTAATACATTGAATAAATACTCTGGTTCAATATCATAGCCCAATGTATCCACTAACGTTTCAATCAAGTCATTTTTTATATCTTCATCTGCTAATGATTCTCTATACAATTGAGTTTGTTTTTCTTGTGTATTGTATTCTTCTAGTGATTCATCTGCTATTTCAACTACTTTTTCTAATAACTTATCAGATAAGTACTTGTAAAAGATCAATCCTAATAAATAGTTTTTATATTCTGATGCATCCATCTTGCTTCGCAAGTTGTCTGCGGCACTAAATAATTTTGAGTTTAATTCAGCCATGTTGCGTTCCTCACTTTTTCTATTATTGGTCTAATTGCTTCAATGCTTTTAAATAAAGTTGCTCTTCAAGTTCTGCTTGTTTCTTTGCCAAAGCTTGACGCTTCCTCAAAAAGAAATAAGCTTTTCCAATCGTCCGTTGTTTCTCAATACTTGGTAACTTGATTTCCAACTCTTTTAAAATCGCTGGAGTTAATTTTGGTACAGTACTTCCTTGCATAGAAATTGCCATTTGCTTTTTCATTGAGTATGATTCATTCAACGCATAACATAAATAGCTACTATCCAAATGATCATGTTCAATAATGAGTTTCGCAAAGTTTTGGTTTATGATCTTCCCTTGATTTAAGTCACTGACTATCCCAGCTTTGGAACTAACAAAGCTGAAAACAACATCTCCGGCACTGCTCAAATAGCTGTCTTTATGATTTGAATTTCCACTATAAGAACTAGCTTGTGAGTCTAGAAATGATCCCTCTAAATCATTCATTAAATCCTCGTACGAATAAGCAACTAAAGTCAGATCATTTTTCTCGTTTCCTCTAGAAAGGTTTCTTCCTATTCTAACCGTTACGATATCTTCAAGTTTCATATCCCGCCCTCTTCGAAAAAAGTATTTCTTTAGAATTACTTAATTACCATTGCGATTAAATCGTATCACTCTGAAAATACTCCGTCAACAATTCTAGTAAGTTGAGAAAAAGACGAACAAACTTACACATAGGAAATCCTTTTCACAAAAGAATATAGAAATAACTTATCAATATTTGACAAGGAATCGTAAAAATAATAAAAAACAATAAATAAACCTAAACACTATGTGAATACAAGTGTTTAGGTCTTTTTTTGAATTTCACTATAATAACACCCCTTTAGATAAACAGATCCAAAGAGGAAAAACACCGCAACTTTTTATAAACTTCGTGGCTTTATTTAAAAACAACACTTACAAAATATCGAAAAGTTGTATGGTACTAATATCTTGTCCGGATAAGTCGCATGGCATATATAAAAATAAAAAAAGAACGGTTCTCCGTCCTTAATAAACCTGTTTATCTTAGTTTCATTCCCTATTAATGGGCAGCAAGCCCCACACTGATAAAAGTTTCACTTTATCGCTTCTCTATTTCTAAGAGATTTACTTTTTAATTTTCTTTTGAGAAAAATGTTTTCAGGCAGTCAAAAACAGCCTTCTTATTCTTCAATATATAATACCTAAACTTCTCATCCTCAATGTTTTTATAAACCGAAAAAAGGGTAGATGATGAACGATTGTACTGATTTACTTCCCCATACCCAAACATATTACATACCTTCATCAATTCTTGCACAAGCTTCACACACCGAGCATTATCTGATGTTAAGTTATCTCCATCTGAAAAATGAAATGGATAAATATTATAGCGTTCCGGTGAATACTTGCCATCTATAAGCTCAAGTGCTTTTCTATAAACAGAGGAACAGATTGTTCCACCACTTTCTCCTTTTGAGAAAAACTCTTCTTCTGTCACGACCTTCGCTTCTGTGTGATGCGCAATAAACTCTATATCTACCGTTTCGTACTTTGTACGTAAGAATCTTGTCATCCAAAAGAAGAAACTACGCGCCATATACTTCTCCCAAATCCCCATAGATCCACTCGTATCCATCATTGCTAATACGACAGCTTTGGAATCTGGCTTCAACACTTCATTCCATGTTCGGAACTTCAAATCTTCTTGACGAATTGGATGAAAAGCGGGCTTTCCATTCATCGCATTTCGTTTATAAGCTGATATCATCGTCCGTTTTTTATCAATATTTCCCCATAATCCTGTTTTTCTAATGTCATTAAATTCAATATGTTCAATACGATTTTCATCCATTTCTTTCCGCTTTAAATTAGGTAGCTCTAGCTCTTTAAAAAATACTTGCTCTAATTCTAAAATTGATACTTCTGCTTCATAATAATCTTCTCCAGCTGTATCCCCTGCACCTTGCCCTTTTCCTGGTCCTTTTTGCTTTTGACCACCTGACCCATCTCTTGCAACCACATCGCCAACTTTACTATCACCAGTTCCTTGCCCAACATGTTTATTCTTATCGTAGTTATATCTAATTTTATATTCATCTAAAGACCGAATTGGTATTTTTACAACGTCCCTACCATTAGACATCACGATATTTTCTTCTGTCACAAGGTCTGGTAAGTTATTCTTAATTGCCTCTTGCACCTTTTCTTGATGGCGTTTTTGATCGTCATGTCCTTTGCGATGGAGGGACCAGTTTTCCTGTGAAATTGTATAATTTGGTTGATTTTCTTCGCCCATCTTTTTCCCTCCTTACTGTAATTTTCCTTATTTTCTCTAATAAACAGTAATATACGAATTTGAGGTTATGATGTAGCAACAAGAATCGTTAAAAAGTATCTGTTCATTAGAACTTACTTTTTCCATAATCATAAGGCACCCATAGCTTTTTTACGTATTGCTCCGAACTTCCTTAACAAAAACTTTGACATTCACTTTAAATTGAAATTTCTTTAGCTGATAAGAAAGAAACACAATTCATTGTTGCACACTTTTCCACTCTGCAACATATTGTATTGTGTTGGCTTTTTCTATATGAATGGTTGGTTACTCTATCATATGCGTATTGTAAAAATAATTGACAATAAATTCATGAAATTGCACCTTAATTTATTATGTTTGGACAAGTCCATACATAAAACGAGGCGTTCACTAGTAAAATCCCATTACTTCAATTAGATATATAAATTCACTTTAGGATTTCGACATATAAGTCGCTCACGCGAAGAAGAAAAGGTGAATTCACTCGTTTTCTCTTTCTGTTCTTACTTGGCATGGGACAGGCAAAGGATTTGACCACTTCTATGCTTGGCTGAATCCTCGCTCCCAACTAAAAAGAATAGGGGTTATGGCGTTTTTTTAGCCTAAATTTACATAGATACAAAAACGCTGCCTCTGCTTTCATTAGAGACAGCGTTTTATTATCAAGCTATCGATTCAACAAGCTACCTACATAGCGAAGCAATTCATTTGCTGATGAAGAATTATAGCCATGTTCATCGATTAAGCGTGCTACAACATCATTAATTTTCTTCAGCTGATTTTCATCTGGTGTTTTCGTGGATGTTGTAATTTTCACAATATCTTTCAAATCAGCAAATAATTTTTTCTGGATTGCTTCGCGAAGGCGTTCATGTGAGTTATAATCAAAACGTTTTCCTTTACGAGCATAAGCAGAAATGCGTATTAAAATTTCTTCTCGGAACGCTTTCTTTGCATTTTCTGAAATACCAATTTGCTCTTCAATAGAACGCATCAGCTTTTCATCTGGACTCATTTCTTCACCTGTTAATGGATCACGTAATTTTGATTTATTGCAATATGCCTCAACGTTATCTAAGTAATTATCCATAAGCGTCTTAGCTGATTCTTCATACGAATACACGAATGCTTTTTGTACTTCTTTCTTGGCAATTTCATCGTACTCTTTCCGTGCTAATGAAATGAAATTCATATAGCGCTCCCGATCTTCATTACTAATAGATGGATGTTGATCTAACCCATCTTTTAATGAACGTAACACATCAAGCGCATTAATCGATGGTACTTCTTTTCTAATAATAGTAGAAGAAATACGGTTAATGACATAACGCGGATCAATACCACTCATACCTTCATCCTGATATTCACGCTGCAATTCCTCTACATCAATTGCATTGTAACCTTCTACCATTTCTCCGTCATACAAACGCATCTTTTTAATTAAATCAATATCCGGGCGCTTCGGATCCTTCAAGCGTGTTAAAATCGTGAACATTGCTGCGACGCGAAGTGTGTGCGGTGCAATGTGTACATTGGCAACATCGCTTTCATGAATCATCTTTTCATAAATATGTTCTTCTTCACTCACTCGTAAATTATATGGAACCGGCATTACAATAATCCTTGAATGTAACGCCTCATTCTTCTTGTTAGAAATAAAGGAGCGATACTCTGTTTCATTCGTATGGGCTACAATTAATTCATCTGCTGAAATAAGTGCAAATCTCCCCGCTTTGAAATTCCCCTCTTGTGTAAGAGATAATAGATGCCATAAAAATTTCTCATCACATTTTAACATCTCTTGAAATTCCATCATACCACGGTTTGCTTTATTTAACTCTCCATCAAAACGGTATGCACGTGGATCTGACTCTGAACCATATTCTGCAATTGTAGAAAAATCAATACTCCCTGTTAAATCTGCAATATCCTGTGATTTTGGATCTGAAGGACTAAATGTACCAATTCCTGTCCGGCGATCTTCCGAGAAAAAAATACGTTCTACAATTACATCTTCAATTCTTCCACCATATTCTTTTTCTAAACGCATCACATTTAATGGTGACAAATTCCCTTCAATTCTTACGCTATATTCATCGTAGAAGTCATCACGTAAATGATGTGGTATTAAATGAAGAGGATCTTCATGCATCGGACAACCTTTTATCGCAAAAATAGCTCCTCGATCTGTACGCGAGTATGTCTCTAATCCCCGTTTTAACATAGTGACTAACGTTGATTTCCCACCACTCACTGGTCCCATTAATAATAAAATCCGTTTTCTAACATCTAAACGTTTCGCAGACGGATGAAAATATTCTTCTACAAGGCGCTCTAATGCTTCTTCTAATCCAAATAGCCGATTGCTAAAAAAATTATATTTTTTTCTCCCCTCTACTTCTTCAATGCCAGCATCTTTAATCATATTGTAAATGCGAGAGTGTGCAGTTTGAGCCACCCATGGTCGTTCTTTAACAAGCTCCAAATATTCCGCAAACGTACCTTCCCATTGTAAACGTTCTTCTGCTTCTCGATGCTGTTCAATTTTCTTTAGAATATCCATTATAGCTCCTCCCCCATCTCCTTGTTCAATCGGATTATTATAAAAGGTATGCGAGGATGTCCTTAAACATTCTTTAAATCAAAATGAAATCTTCTACAAACATTATAAATTTTATCCCAAAGTTAAAAGAAAATTCGGTATAATGAAAATACCGGGGAACTTGTTCTCCATTCTTACAGGATATATCTTCTTTACTTCCATAGAATCTACATAAACTTCAGATCAAAATTATTTTAAATAAAATATGAAGAAGGAGGTCCCACATGAAATTATTATTAATTTTAGGTGTCTCACTTACATTTCTTACTGCAATTTTCACTTCAGGATATAATGATAAACCAGGTACAAACAAAAAGTGATGGGCCTAAGCCCATCACTTTTTGTTTGCTATTACATTTAAATTTTAATATACAATCTCTAAATCTAAACCTGGATAATTTTGTTGGCGGAATGCCTCATAAATTAAAAGCGCTGCTGTATTGGATAAATTTAAAGAACGTACTTTGTCAGTCATTGGAATACGTAAACAATGATCGAAGTTTTCTTCAATTACGTTTGCTGGCAATCCGTTTGTTTCTCTTCCAAATACAAAATAATAATCTTTCTCTACCTTACTATAATCAAACGCTGTATGTGCTTTTTCACCATACTTTGTTAAATAGAAGAATTCACCGTCTTTATTTTTTTCATAAAACTCTTCAATCGAATCATAATACGTAATTTTTACGTGCTGCCAGTAGTCAAGACCGGCACGTTTTAACATTTTATCATCCGTTGAAAATCCAAGTGGTCGAATTAAATGTAATTCTGTTCCAGTGGCTGCACAAGTACGTGCAATGTTCCCTGTATTTGCTGGAATTTCTGGTTGATATAAAACAACATGTACTCCCACGTTATATTCACCTCAATCTTTTGTCTACTACGTATTATACCACTTGAGTGAAAAATCTCTACCCATTAATAATATGAAAAAATTTATATTTCATTTGTGGTGTATATTTACTGGAATCTTCATAATTCCAATAACGCCTGCGGCTATTAGCAGAATGGGCATTTACAAGCGGCATGCCGTCCGCATCTTTGGCTACAACTATTGTTGTATGATTCCATCTACCATCATCTTCAAAATCATAAACAATTACATCACCAAGTAGAAGGTCTTCCGGATTTTCTACCGCTTTAGCACGAAGTCCTGTTGTAGCCCCTGATAAATACCAATAAAATGAATGAGCAACTGCCCAGCTCCAGCTCCACTGATTCTCCCTTTGCCACCATCCTTTACGAATGTTAGGATACCCAGTCATTGGTGTTTCACCAATATGCAGACACTGTGAAATAAAATTCGTACAATTATCAGGAAAATTACGATACGCCGGGTTTCGATCATCCCACCAACGCTCCGCATATTTGACAGCTTCTAAGCGATTATATTGATACGAATCATACTTTCCTTTCGTTATCTCACGCTCTAACATTTCCCCTTGGACCTTTTCTTCTTTCACTGTAATATCTTTATCTTCTACAATACGCCCATCTTTCAGATAAACACGCCGTTCTAATTGTTCTTCTTCCATGTAGAATAATTCATGATGATGAACTAAATATTTCAAATGAACTTGATAATCTACTTCTTGATATTGCTTACTATTCCATTGTCTTATAAAAGATACGTCTGCTGTTGCCTTTACAATTTCAGCATCACGTTTTTGAAACAAATTTCTTTTTCGCTGTAATACTTGTAGTAAATCAGCAGGAATCTTATCGACACCTACACGTTTATTTGTAATATACGCTAAAAATTGTTGCATCTGTTGTTCAAGCTGTTTCTTTACCAACATAGGCCTCTCCCCCCCATATTACACAATATGAAAAAAAGAGGTATTATCTACTGTTTTTTCTCAGCTAACATTTCAAGACCACGATTCATTTCATGAAGAACTTCTTCATCCTTTTCACGTTCCATCGCCTTTTCAATCGCTTCTCCTACACCTTCACCACCAATTTTCCCTAGAGCCCATGCTGCTGTCCCACGAATTACGGGTCTTGGATCATCTTTCATAACACTAATTAAATCCGGAGTTGCTGTGGTTTCCTTGAAATGAGCAAGGGCTAAAATTGCATTTCGTTGCAATGGTTTTTTCCCGCGCCATGACCCCGACATAATACCGTATTTTTCTTTGAAATCTCGGTTACTTATCGTTAATAATGGCGTTAACAGTGGTTTCACAAGCTCTGGATCGGGTTCCATTTCTGGATGATTATGAAAATCCTTCCCTCTGTTCTTTGGACAAACTGTTTGGCACGTATCACATCCGTAAATACGGTTTCCAATTTTATCCCGATATTCTTCTGGAAGAAATCCTTTTGTTTGTGTTAAAAAAGCAATACATTTTTTTGAATCTAATTGTCCTCCTTGTACAAGTGCACCAGTTGGACAAATATCAATACACTTTGTACAGCTTCCGCACTGGTCTTCTATTGGTTGATCCGGTGGGAATGGTACATTCGTAATCATTTCTCCTAAATACACATAAGAGCCAAATTCTGGCGTAATAATGGAACAGTTTTTACCACTCCATCCAATACCAGCACGCTCTGAAACAGCACGATCACTCAATTCTCCCGTATCTACCATTGATTTCACTTCTATATCAGGAAGCTTCTCAATTAAATACGCCTCTAATTTTTGCAAGCGATCCCGCAAAACAAGATGATAATCTTGTCCCCAAGATGCCCGGCAAAAAATACCACGTCTTTCTCCTCGTTTACTTAACGGTGCATTTTTCAACTTTGATGGATACGCTAATGCAATTGCAATAATTGATTTTGCTCCCGGCAATAGTAACTGTGGATTTGTTCTTTTTTCAATATCAGGTTCTTCAAAACCAGACTGATAATTTAATTGTTGCTGCTGAATTAAACGCTGTTTTAATTCTTCAAATGGTGAGGCACTCGCAAAGCCTATTTTATCTATTCCAATTGTTTTACTATACGCTATAACATCTTGCTTTAATTGCTCAAAATTCATGCTTTGCCTCCTTCTACGATGAATACATATCCTCATCAAACAAGTAATCACCTACTGATGGTTAGCAATCCACTTCGTAATCATAGTCCTTAATTCTATTTTCGCATAAAATCTTCATTTCCAAACATTAAAAAACGCAATGCCTCGTTTATCCTAGAAACGAAACACTGCGTTGATCACAATTTATTATGAGAATATGAAATAATATCTGGAGCGGGTGAAGAGAATCGAACTCTCGACCAGAGCTTGGAAGGCTCTTGTTTTACCACTAAACTACACCCGCAAATATGAAAAAACATAAGATATTGAAATAACTTATGTAAAATAGTATAGCATGTAATAAAAGCCCAAGCAATAATTTTATCGAAAAAAGTCGAAAAGTGATGAATAATCATCACTTTTTCAATTCTTTATCGATTGCCTTTTTCATACTATCATAATCAGGATTTGAAAGATTCCCATTTACATATACTGAAGGAGCACCTTGTACTTTTAATTTTTGTGCACGATCGTAATCCTTACGTACTTTGTCTTGGGTTTCTTTGCTATGTAAATCTTTTTTAAACTGTTCTATATTAACTTTCGGAAGTTTTTCCTTCACTATATTAAGAAGCAGTTCTTCTGTAATCCATTCTTCAGTATCTTTCTTCTGAATTTGATAAATTTCATCATAAAATGTCCAGAAAGATTCTGAGTCTTGTTTATAAATCGCTTCACCAGCCGCTGCACCTAAATTAGAATCTTTTCCAACAAACGGAAAATTAATGAAATAAAACTGGACTTTCCCTTTATTAATATACTCCTCTTTTAAACGAGGTAATACTGTCGTATCCCAAGTTCGACAAGCTGGACATTTAAAATCCCCAAATTCAACAACCTTAACGGGTGCATCTTCCTTACCTAAAGATTGCTGCGTGGAATAAGCAAACATTTCATTCCCTTTATCTTTTTTGTCATTTATGATACTGTACGCAACTGTTCCAATTACAATTAACACTGCAATAGAAAAAACAATACCAAGAGCCATGATTTTATTTGATGATTTCATATACATTCCTCTTTAAATTCATATTCTGTATACATTGTTGTACACATTACACATGATATCAATACTTTTATACATCATGCAATGAACACGCTCACATAATTTCCGAAAACACAACAAATGTGTCAATATTGTGTCTCTTCTTTGGCAGTCTTATTCAAAAAAAAGTGAAGTTCCCCTATGGAACTTCACTTTTAACTTACCGCTTTTTCACGAGCTACTTTTTGCAATGAATGCTGAGTTAAAATGTCATGACGAATTACTAATTTTTCACTAATTGCTTGCACATATTCATCATGACTAATATATCCTTCTCGTTCCATTAATTTCAAAACAACATTTCGTCTTTCTACTGCTTTGTCATAATTTTGAGCAGGAGAATAATAAGCAGGAGCTTTCACAACAGCAGCCATCATTGCACTCTCACTTAATGTTAATTGATTTACCGTTTTGCCAAAGTATAGCTTGGATGCTTTTTCAATCCCCCATGCACCTTCTCCGTAATAAATATTGCTTACATATAATTTCAAAATCTCACCTTTAGTAAATGTTCGCTCAATTTTTTTTGTATAAAAAACTTCTTTCCATTTACGAGAAAATGTACGTTCATTAGATAAAAAAGCATTTTTGGAAAGCTGCTGTGTAATTGTACTTCCGCCCTGTACAATACCACCAGCTTTTATATTTTCAATAGAAGCTCGAACAATTGCTATATAGTCTAAGCCGTTATGGTGATAAAACCTTTTATCTTCTGTCGCAATAAATGCGTGAGCCAGAGATTCTGGTACCTCTAATTTAGCAGGTACATGTAGCTTACTAATATCACTTCTTTCAATCATTACATTTCCTATGAATAATAATGTACAACTAAGTAGTAATAATAAAATAATAGCTTTATAAAGAAACTTTGTAATTGGATTGAATGAAACTTTTTGATGATAGTTAACTTTAGATAGTACTCGTTCTTTCATTATGCACACCTCTTTTCCTTACAACCATATAATCTTTACATTAAGAATACTGTTTCTCAAAGCAATCCCCAATTGATTTCTCTTACACTTACCTTACAATGTTGTAAGCTATAAAATACATATTCTAGCAGAAAAAGTAGCAAACTTCTATATACATTCAACTTAAAAAATGACATAATCCTCTTCTTTTTAGTTGGGAGAGAGAATCTGATCATGTATAGAAGCGGTCAGTACTTTTTTTATCCCCATGTCACGTGCAAACAAAGAGAGTTTGTTTGCATAGCCGCGACTTATATATTTGGAAATCAAAATGGATATATATATTCAGATGAATCGCTTTAAAAATCACATATCCATCCTTCTTCTATTATATCACCTGGCATATTTTCAGATTTAGCTGGTTCCCCCCTAAAATTTTTCTACAGCATTTCTAAAGAAATTAATACAATAATACAATTTGAGCAATATAAACATATTACCAAACAAACGTTCCTGTAATCAATATGTATTTACTATATATATCCTACTACCTTACCTAGTTTCACCGATTACACATCATACTAGACACTTTTACTTACATAATATAAGAAAAGAGACCTTCTGTTATAAATAACAAAAGGTCTCTTTTTTATATATTATTCACCTAAATCAACATTGTGGTACACTTGTTGAACATCTTCTAAATCTTCCAATGCATCAATCATTTTTTCAAATTGTACTTGTGCATCTTCTGGAAGTGTTAAATCATTTTGTGCAAGCATTGTTAGCTCAGCAACTGTAAATTCAGTAATACCAGCATCCTTAAGCGCTGCTTGTACCGAATGGAACTGATCAGGTTCAGCATAAACGATAACTGCTTCCTCTTCTTCTAGAATATCACGCGCGTCTACATCTGCTTCCATTAATATTTCAAGCACTTCATCTGCTGTTTTTCCTTCAAGCCCAATAACAGCAGTCGCATCAAACATATATGCTACTGATCCATTCACACCCATGTTACCGCTATTTTTACTAAATGCAGCGCGTACATCTGCTGCAGTACGATTCACGTTATTTGTAAGTGTATCTACAATTACCATTGATCCGTTTGGTCCAAATCCTTCATAACGAAGTTCGTCATAGTTTTCTTCTGAACCACCTTTTGCTTTTTCAATTGCACGGTCAATAATTGTTTTTGGTACACTGTACGTCTTTGCACGCTCTAATACCACTTTTAAAGCTTGGTTTGATTCTGGATCTGGTTCACCCTGTTTTGCCGCTACATAAATCTCACGTCCAAATTTAGCGTATACGCGGCTTGTATTTGCATCTTTTGATGCTTTTTTTTCTTTAATATTATTCCATTTACGGCCCATACTGTTCCACTCTCTTTCACGTTTAAATCTACATAAAAATATTAATATGAAATACAATGTTTATTCAACACTTTTTCAAAATAAATACAAAAAGTTCATTATTGATTCGCATTACTGACATAATATAAATCAATATAATTTTGTTCATTCACCAAATTATATTATACCTTAAATTCATAATTCATTACGAATTTAACACTCAAATAACATGATTTGACAATGTACATGAAAAAAGCCTCCTAAAATGGAAGCCTACTTTTACAACCCATTATTTTGGTTCTGAAAGGTCTCCAGATTTCGTTAATAATCTAGCAATTCATCTCCAAATTTATTTAATACAAAGTGCGTTTCCTCATAATGCGCATGATTTGGTTCATCGGACTCTCGGACTCACTGCCGATTACGATGCACGGTTTTAATGCGTGGTGCGAACGGTGAGAACTGCTCGTAGTGTTAACTTTTGTTCAGTTAGTACCAATAACGGAATGACTGATACTATAAGAGATTTTCTTTGTATTTATAGCAATACGTAAATAAGACCGCCTCTTTTACAAGAACGGTCGTACAAAAAACATTTGCTGGAGGTTGCTACGAATAGCTTAAGATATCTTCTTTAGTTATTGTGGACAAGAATTTTTACGTTTATTCGCAAAAAAAGCACTCCTTACCGAAGTAAGAAGCGCTTAATATGTACGATATAATCAATCCGAAGACAAATAAAAAAGACGATTACTCGTCTTTTTGATACCGATGGTCGGGGTCGAACCGACACTCCCGAAGGAACACGATTTTGAGTCGGTTTTTTCCGTTATATCATTATTTATTATCATTTCTTTACAGTTATATTAAGTAATTCTACAAGTAATTGCAGGGTATTACAGTTAGCCTGTTCACACGACTACTATATACTTTACAGTATAATTCTAGCAGGCGAGATTTTCAATATATTTTTTCTACTATTATATAATCACCCTTCTCCTTATACATCTGTTTCTAATGTAAGTTGATAAGTGTTGGAAGCTTTTCCCTGCCCCACTGTAACAGACAGTAAACCATGTTCTTTCAGTCCTTTTATCGCCTTAGATGTTGTATTACGGTTAGCCCTTAAATAGTCCTGTAACTGGTTATATGATAATTTCACTGGTACTTTATCTGCCTCTAATTCTTTCATAATGTATAGTAACAATAGTTCCGTTTTATCTAAGTTTGTTTGTTTAAATAATTCCAACTGCAATTCCCTTCCCTTGTTCTGTCATTTAACACTCATACTAATAGTGCTTTACATTTCATATAGTACATATGAATTACTATAAAAGCAATAAAAACTTCCTCTTAACTTGTGTTGGTACATATTAAAAAGACTTATGCGTAATTCACATAAGTCTCACTTTTGTTACTCATAATTAATTACTCTTCATCGTCATAATCGCATAAGCTATCAAGCAGTTCTGTAAAAGACGAACAAACAGGATAAACTGCTTTTTCCATTTCTTCTTCCTCATGTTCCCAAAATACAACCGTTGGTGCTTCGGGATTATTTCGATAATCAAAGCATAAGAAGTTTCCATACGGGTCTGTGGCAAACGGATATACTTTATCTACTAATCTGCCTTTTATGCCTTCATACACCCGAAGAATGGAGTACCTACTTTCTGAATCTAAAGTTAATAGGTAACTGAATGAACCTCCATCTTGTCCCTGTATATCAAATACTTTTGGATGCGGGTACCCTCCATCATATTGTTTCACACATTCAATAAAGTCGTTAGGAAATTTAATACCCAAATACTGTTCTAATTTCTGAATTTGTTCATCCGTAATTTTCTTTTCACTTACATCAAACCATGTAATATTGTTCATATGTAATCCTCCTTATTAAAGAAGGGCTGTTTTCAATGCTTCTTCTAGCATTGTATTGAAATTATTATATGTTTTCATCACTGTTCCCGATGGTTTATCAAGTTCTAAGTAAGTACCGTCAGATAAGTTTTTACAAAACCACGCAATACTTGAATCTCCAAAGAAAAGATACTCTTTTTGAAATTCATTTTCATACCAAATCTCATTCGTATCTATAAATCCACAAATTGGTTCGTTTCTTTCTGTTTCTAGTAAAGAAGGATCAACTCCATAAATAACTAGTCCACCAAAATCTAAACCATTTACGTTTTTAAGAAACTCCTCAAATTCAATCGATAAATCAACATTAAATTTCTCTTTCACGTGTTCTCTTAATCTATGAACTTCAGTATCTGTTGCTGGTGTGTTCAAATTAAAGTTAACACTTTTCAGTATATCTCCAATTTCTAAAACTAGATTTTTCCACATATAAAAACCTCTTTCTAAGTTTATTTATTCTCCCTTAGGATAGATGTTATATTTTGGTATAGGCCAACTTATGTCTGTACTATCGCCATCTTGTAAGTGTCTAGTTAATGTACGTTGTGTATTAGTTATAGCTTTATGATATGGGTGATTTTGTATTAAAGTTAAATTTTCAAATGCGTTTGTTCCTCCGTCGTCTAAAGGAAGGTTATGATGTACTTGCCACCCTACTGGAGGTCTTCCTTTTTTCATTAATTCTATATTACCATCTGTTATTCCCGCTTTCTTAAGTTCAGTAAGCTTAACAGGGTCATTTACCAAGGATTTAAGAAACTCTTGTCTTATCCTGCTATCAAAAGCTTTCCTAAGTTGTTCAAATTCTTCTCTAGGTCTCTTAGTATACGTAATGTCATCAACTCTGACGTCTTTAAGAGGTACATCTTTTCCGTATAATTTGCCAACAAAAACGTCTCCGTCCGTAGTACTTTTAGTATATTGATAAGGCGATAGTTTATCCTTAGCTGTTTGATAAGTATCAACAAAGCTGGATTTTAAAGAATTTCCCCCAACACCAGCATAAGCAAAGCGGTTTCCAGTGTTCAACTTAAAATTATTTAATGTATTTAACGCATTTCTATACGTAGCAGAATTAGTTATGAACGACTTTCCTTTTGTAAAGCCTGTAACGGCTGCTATTCTCCCTACTTGTCCTGCTTTACTAAGACCTTTATCACCCAGAAACCCCAGCCCCAACGATGCTACACCATAAGCTACATAATGTTCTCTGCTTTCCAAATCCCCATTCCAAAAATTATTTATAAACGAATCTGAAAAAGTATTCCACATTGCAGGAAAAGTTTCATCATAGTTTATAATCGCATCTCGCATATTCAACCAGGTTTCTTTATCGCCTAAAGCTACGAACCCTTCCCATGCATCTTCAGCACCATCTACAAAACCAGTAGAAATACCAGTCCATGCGGCATTCAAATCCTTTTTTTCTTTATCCCAAGCTTTTTCGAGGTCAGATTTCGGAAGAAGCTTGCCACACATTGCCCCTTCTTCAATTGAATTGTCCGCTTTACGTGCCCTCTCTTCTTCTATCGCTTGAATAGACGTTGCCCATTCCATATTCAACCCTTGTGTACTAAATGTACCACTTGCAGGAATAAAACCTTTTCCGTTTTGGACTTCCGCTAAACCCGTCGCAATACTAGCAGCTAGTTGAAGTGCTGTATCATAGTTACTACTAGAAGTATAATTAAATTCATGTAGATGTTCTAACTTTTCTTGCAGTTTCCGTTTCATCATATCAAAAATACCCATCATTGCTTGCATACCTGGAAGGACATTACTAATTCCTTCAATACCTGCTTTTGTTTGGTCAATCCCTTGGATTTGTTCTAATATTTCTTGTTCAATGACATCAGTTGAAGCTACCTTTGATTGAAATTGACTTGGAAAGGCATCATTCTGACGGATTAATTCTTCACATAAGTAAATGATTCCTTGTGCTAAAGGACGAAAGGTTTGTACAAAAAATGATTTTGCACTGCTATATGTTTGTCCTTGTAGAACAGTATCAATTGTAAAAGCGTCAATCGACTGAATGGCTTGTTCCATGCCTTGAATGGTAGCGGTACATACAGCGTTCATGCTTTGAGTTTGGTTCTGTACTTCTCCCAAATACATATTTAAACTCATGCATTGGTCCCCCTTGCTAATTGTTGTTGCTGATAGGAAAGGTCGTTTTCTAAATCACTAAGGTCTCGTTTCTCTTTAAGCAACGTTTCTTTTTGATTTTCCAATTCGAATGTGAGTTTTCGTTCCATTTGTTGTGCATCTTGACGCATATCCATAAAAAACAGTGACATTTCTCTATCTCCATGCCAAGTTCCTAAAATACGGTCAAACAAACGATGGTTTTGATTTTTCCATACATGAAAATCTTCTTCTGCTTGTCCCTGTGTTTGAATCGCAGATTGATTTCGATTCTGTTCTTCAAATACACTTCGTAATTTTTGATTTAATTGATTAATTTGTTTTTCAATATCTTGACTCATCTTTTTCCTCCTATCGTTTTACTTTATATAGGTTATTACATTAGCGAAAAGTATTTTGAAGTTCTTTATCCATTCTCTCAAACTCGTTAGCTACCGAATGAATATTATCAGCCGCTTGTTGAAAAGCAGCAGAAAATTGTTTTGTTAAATCTAAAACTTGTTGATTCGCTTCTTGTGCTTTGGAGTTAACAGATAGTGTTGTACGCGTCGCCTTTATTATAGAACGACTTGTTGCACTTTGGATTGTATCCGAAGCATTCCTCATTTGAGTAGCGATTTGTTGTGCCACTTGAAAATTACTTTGAAATTTTCCCATCGCTTAAATCCTTTCTAGTTCCATATTCATCAAGAAAATTATATCATGTTAAATCATTCTACTGTTCCAAATATTTGAAATTACTAACAGGGAGAACGAATGCGATTAGTTATATACTTGAAAATAAAATTGTTAAACAAATGTTGAGAAATATAGAAATTTTATTTTTATTAAATCTTATTCTTGTTATCATTTAATGTAAGACTATTCAGAAAAGGAAGGGATTATATGCACGTTCCAGTGAAGGGGAATGAAAAGGTTACAAGGTTACTTAATGACTGGTATCAATCAATGTTACAACAACAACTTTCAAAAGTAACAAACTTAAAACAAGAACTTGATGAATATATTAACATTTTAAAGACTGAAGAAAACACAGAACTACAAAACCGAAATTTATTATTATACTACTCTTTGCTAGATTTCCGTTTCAAAACACTTACCGATAGATTCAGTATCACAAAAAATAGTTTTGATGAAATTGATTCTTTTGAAACTCCGACTGATGGTTTCTTAGCTTATTATTATCATTTTTATAAAGCTGTACATTTCATGATACTTACTGACTATAACGAGGCACAAAATCATTATGAAAAAGCTGAATCTCTTTTGAAATATGTTTCCAATGAAATCGAACAAGCTGAATTTCAATCTAAGTTAGCCTTGTTTTACCATAACACCTACGAACCACTTTTAGCTATTCGTTATGCAACTACTTCAAAAGATATCTTCTCTAAATACCAAGGTTATGAAAGTAATGCAGCTTCTTGTGAAAATACAATTGGAATGAGTTGTGTATCTCTAAAACAATTTGAACAAGCCGAGGAACATTTAAATTCTGCATTAAACTTATTATATAAGAATAACGAAGAAACATTAATTTCATTAGTCCGTCACAATTTGGGTTGGTTATATTCAAGTCAAAACCTTTCTGAATCAGCTATTCGTCACTTATCAGAAGTAACAGAGAAAATCCCTAATCATTTCAAAGCTATTTTTCTACAAGCTAGAGAATATTCTAAGTTAGGTGAAACAAATATTGCTTCTGACTTTGTTGAAAAAGGTTTAAAAATTTGTTTAAACCTAGAGAATGAAGAATACACACATCACTTTACCATTTTAAAAGCACTAAATAACAATGCTTCTATTGAAGAATTAAAAAGAGTAACTATTGCAGGTATCTCCTATTTCAAAAGAGAAGCACTTTGGGATTATGTAGAAGAATATGCAGAACTGTTAGCAACTAGATTACATACTGTGTGTGACTACCAAACATCTAGTGACTATTTCTGTTTAGGTCTTGAAGCAAGAACAAAATTATTAGCTAAAGGGGCGTTAAAATAATGAAAAAGCTTGGTTTAATGGTAATGAGTTTAGCTACTACAGGTCTTATGTCTTTCGGATTAAGTATCAATCCAGAAACACAACAAACTGCACAGGCAGATAACATTAATAAGTTACAATCAACGCATGGAGAAGGTTGGTCACCTCAAAGACCTGATTTAGCATTAAATATAGGTGACACTTGGTCTCCATCTTACGCACATGGAGATACTGGTATTGCAAGTAATAAAGCTGAAGATGACACGCCTGCACCTGCTTACACACACGGACAACCTTGGGGTGTAGCTGATGGTAACACTGGTTCTCCTGCTTATGACCATGGAAGACCCCCTGCACCTACGAATACGCATGGTGAAACAATAATTTAATTAATAAAAAGAACGTCCTTCTCTAAAGGTGACGTTCTTTTTTATCGGAATTTAACCATGAAAGGACTGAACAGAGAGAATGTTCAATGGATTAACAATTGATACAATTAGTAAGCTTCCACCTGCGTTCACTGCGATTATAACTACCCTTATAGGTCTACTTATAACGGCTGTACTATATAGTGCTAATCAACTTGTAATAGCGGCAACAACTAAGGAAATTGATAAATTGTATTTAAATAAAGCCACACAAGTAAAATTAAAATTTTGGAATGTGATTTTATCTACACTCTTAGGTGCTATTTTCTATCTATTTGCTGCTGTAGTCTTCAATATTGGTTTTTACGACGACCTCAACAAAATGTGGAGTAAAAGCGAAAGAGTATGGTACATCAGAGGAACTATAATTATTAATGTGATTCTATTATTTTTACTATATTTTCTGTTTTTGTTTTCTCTGCATAAAAACAAGAAGTTTAATATTGTTTTTAAGACCTTAATTTTCCTTCAAATCATAAGTAGTGTAATTATGTTTTCCTATCTCATTACTAATCAAATTTTTAGGAAGTGGAATTATGAGATGATACCTTCCATAATACTTATTATTTTAATTTTCACATGTACACAAACCATAATGAATAACCTATTTTAACGTGGTTTCAGGCAATTCCACGTTCGGAATTACCGCACACCAACGCTTCTAAATATCTAAAAAAGACAATAGAAAACTAAACCCTTTGCATTATATTTTCAAAAAATTTATAATGGGGGTGACGAGTATACGGAATGTCCGTTATTTAGTTTTGAGTCGATTTTTCAAACTTTGGGTCACCTGCTGTAACAGGTGACTTTTTTCTTTGTCTAAACTTTTTATACGTACCGTTTATTAAGCACTTTTAACGGTGAAAATTCTTTATGTCTTTCTCTTACATCAGTACCGAATAGATTTACATACGTTTTAACAATCTCCATGTTCGTGTGTCCTAATATAGCTTGTAATTCAAAGATATTCGCCCCTTGTTGAACACTTAATTTCGCAAACGTATGACGAAAGGTATGTGGACTACAACGCACATCTTTTATTTGTGCCATGTTGCCATATATGGATATTCGTTGTTGTATTCCTCTTCTAGTAAGCCGTGTACCATCAACAGTGACGAATAAAGCATCACTTTCAACATAACCTCGAATCGCAATATATTTTTTCAACTGGTTTTTCATATCCCTTTGTATAGGCACTTGCCGTTCTCGATAGCTTTTAGCATTACGAATTACGAGTAAACTATCTTCCCAGCGAGTATCCTTTACTGATAGCCCTACCAGTTCATTTACACGTATTCCCGTTTCAAGCATTAACATCATAATTGTGTAATCCCTAACGCCAGTAAACGTCCTTAAATTAGGCTGATGGAACAATTTATTAAGCTGTTCTTTTGAAAAGGTGGGAATGATTCGTTTTCTGTCTTTCAACAACTTAATGTTTTCCATTGGATTTCTAGGAATGTGCTTCTGTTTGTATAGAAAGTTGTAGAAAGCACGTAATGCACGTAAACGAGTGTTAATAGAAACTACTTTAATTCCCCTATAATTTTTCATGTAAAGTATTACGTTTTCTTTTACATGTTCTTCTTTCATGTTGTAAGGCTTTAGAATAGAAACGTCTATTTCTTGTTCAGTTAATAAATTAAGAAAAGCTTGTAATTCATTTAAATAATATTTAATGGTAAACGGTCTAAGATTTCTTAATTCACAGTCCTTCACAAACAAAGTGATAGCTTCATCAAACGTTTCAACATAAGATTTACTTTGTCTTTTAATAACAGCTAATTCGCTTTCATCTAAAGTATTTTTTCTTCTAGCCAAAAGTTAACCACCTTTCTTTACCTGTGAACACGACCAATGAATACGATTTTAAAAGTGGATTTTTCAAACAAAATTACCCCTGAAAACAAAAAAAACGCCTTCCTACAAAACTGTAGAAAGACGTTTTAAACGTTGCTATTACTTAATTCTTCTGTAATTCCCGATAAACATTTAACGATACCGATGGTCGGGGTCGAACCGACACTCCCGAAGGAACACGATTTTGAGTCGTGCGCGTCTGCCAATTCCGCCACATCGGCATAATAAGAAAGGCGGCAACCGGATTTGAACCGGTGGTAAAGGTTTTGCAGACCTCTGCCTTACCACTTGGCTATGCCGCCATATTAAATTAATTTGGAGCGGAAGACGGGATTCGAACCCGCGACCCCAACCTTGGCAAGGTTGTATTCTACCACTGAACTACTTCCGCAAAAATGGCTGGGCTAGCTGGATTCGAACCAGCGCATGACGGAGTCAAAGTCCGTTGCCTTACCGCTTGGCTATAGCCCACCGAAGTTTTAATTCATTATATGCAAGTATTAACTACTTTATTTACAAATGTTAAAAAATGAAAATGGGGCGACTGATGGGAATCGAACCCACGAATGCCGGAGCCACAATCCGGTGCGTTAACCACTTCGCCACAACCGCCATGTTATGTTTTGGCAGGGGTAGTAGGAATTGAACCCACACTGGAGGTTTTGGAGACCTCTGTTCTACCTTTAAACTATACCCCTATATAAAATGTAAATGGTGGAGGGGGGCAGATTCGAACTGCCGAACCCGAAGGAGCGGATTTACAGTCCGCCGCGTTTAGCCACTTCGCTACCCCTCCGAAACTTACATGGTGCCGGCTAGAGGACTTGAACCCCCAACCTACTGATTACAAGTCAGTTGCTCTACCAATTGAGCTAAGCCGGCATATTTAGTTAAAATGGTGGCTCGGGACGGAATCGAACCGCCGACACGAGGATTTTCAGTCCTCTGCTCTACCGACTGAGCTACCGAGCCAGAAA
>NZ_CATKPV010000129.1:0-962 GCF_949768135.1 Bacillus sp. IT-79MI2
CTTTTCTCTAAAAGATTTAGACCAGATGGATCAACGAGGGGTATTCTATGTTTCTCGGTTGAAATTAAATAATAGAGTATATGTGAAAAATGAATCGCCAGAATTCTTTCGGGATGGGACAGTAAAAAAGCAATCTTTATATGCTTTACTTGATCTTGAACATGTCATGCATCAGATAAAACCAGGAGATACTTATGAAATTCTGAATGCCTATGTTGGACAACAAAAATTACCCTCACGAGTTGTAATATACAGACTCACATCAACTCAAGTTCATAAACGTAGGAAACAGCAAACTTATGTTGAAAAGAAAAAAGGGGTTACATACTCTGAAAAAAGTAAACGTTTAACAGAAATCAATGTTTATATTACCAACATCCCATGGGAAATTGTTCCGATGGAACATGTTCACGAGATCTACTCTCTACGTTGGCAAATAGAGATTGTATTTAAAACATGGAAATCTCTTTTTGGTATCAATCATTGTCACAATATTAAGCGAGAGCGTCTAGAATGTCATCTGTATGGACAGTTAATCGCTATTTTTCTTTGTTCTTCCACTATGTTCAAAATGCGACAGCTGTTACTACAGAAAAAACAAAAAGAATTAAGTGAATATAAAGCAATTTATATGATTCAAGATCATCTGTACTTAGTATATGAAGCTATACAACAAGACACCCAAGAAGTATCAAAAATTTTTCTTCGTCTGTTTGACCTCTTACAGAAAAACGGACGGAAATCCCATCGATATGAGAAAAAGACAGTCTTTGATATTTTAGGCGTTGTTTATCAGTGCACTGTATCCAATCTAAATAAGAAAACTGCATAATCTTTAAAAATACACCTTATTAAGGTTTATTTGGAATGCGTATTTTTAAAAACAAATAAACAAAATATCAAGCATGTAGGCAACAAGAACGGAAGTTCATGGAATACCCAACCTTAGCTTGATGGGCATG
>NZ_CATKPV010000130.1:0-828 GCF_949768135.1 Bacillus sp. IT-79MI2
TCCTTGCTACCGATAATAATGCGTTATGTTAACTAGACGTGTATGAGATATACAATCAAAATTCCACCAACAAATAAGATTGGAAATCCTACGACTATATATAATCCGTTTTTTGGTATTCCTAATATAATTGCAAGATAACTAAAAGAAAAAGCCCATAATGCTAAAATTATGATTTCTAAGATCTTCTTTTTCATTAAAAGTTAAACACCCCAAATCCCCTTAAAAAGTTGTATTCGGAATATTATAACAAAATCAAAAAAAGACCCTACAAGAGGGTCTTTCATGAACTAATATTAAGCTTTTTGAACATTAGTAGCTTGTGGGCCACGTTGTCCTTTTTCCACTTCAAACGTTACACTTTGTCCTTCGTCTAAAGATTTGTAACCGTCGATTTGGATAGCTGAGAAATGTACGAATACGTCTTCTCCACCTTCACGCTCGATGAATCCAAAACCTTTGTCTGCATTAAACCATTTTACTTTACCTTGTTCCATAATTGTTGCCTCCTAGTGTAGATACCCACACATATGTTACTACCCTTGCTCAAATACCTTAGACGAAAAACAAAATTTATTCTTAATCTCAAACCGAACAAAAATAGGTCTTTCTTAAATTAACATACTTTCTAAAAAATAGCAAATTTCAAAAATAAGTCCTTATGGTAATTAGCCACTAATAGTGGTTGCTGGAGAAAAAGTCACTATGATAGTCATCACAACAAGAAGTTGCCAAAGGATCTCGACAATATCATTGGTTTGATTTTTTCAGACATTCAACAACTGATAAAATTAGCTATTTTCGAGTTAAATTTTACTTCTGATAACG
>NZ_CATKPV010000131.1:0-804 GCF_949768135.1 Bacillus sp. IT-79MI2
AAAAAATAGTCTTTAATCATATAAATAGCTTTATATTCACTCAATTCTTGTTTCTTCTTCATAAGAAGTAACTTCCGCATTTGAAACATAATAGAGGAACAGAGTAGAATGGCAATCAGTTGCCCATACAAATGGCATTCCAATCGTTCTTGTTTTATCTTTTTACAATGATGAATGCAAAAGAATGATTTCCACGTTTTAAATAAAATTTCGATTTGCCAACGTAAAGAATACCAATCATGTACTTGTCCCATTGGGACAACATCTGTAGAAGTGTTTGTCATATATACATTGATACCACTGAGTCGTTTACTACGAGGAGAATACTTCATTCCTTTCTTTTTTTCTCTTACGGTTTGATCTTGTAATCGTTTTTCTTGTTGTTCTTTTGTTAGTCGATGAACAATCACACGAGTAGGTACTTTATCGGTCATTCCTACATAAGCGTCGGGTATTTCACATGTTTGTCCTGGCTGAAGAGAGTTCATTAAGACCTCCATATCTATCTGTATATACTCCGTACCTTTTTTGATTCTTCCATCTCGAAAATAATCAGGATCGGGATTTTTTTGATAAATACGTGTATTCGACTTGATACGAGAGATATAGTAAGCCTTTTTATCCTGTATATGTTGAAGATCTTTCAAATGAAAATATCCTAAATCTCGGATACATAAATCATTCGCTGTCACAGTTGGGACACACAGAGAACCGTAGGTTCGATCATGTTGTTTACCCGGACCGGTATGAATATGCAGGAACCGTCCACTTAATAAATCATATTCAAGCTGAATTTTCACCCCT
>NZ_CATKPV010000132.1:0-801 GCF_949768135.1 Bacillus sp. IT-79MI2
TCTAAAATAAAAATTGACATTTCACGTTGTTTGTTTCGTTCAGTTTTCAAAGAACTAAAAGCGGGTGAAGAGAATCGAACTCTCGACCAGAGCTTGGAAGGCTCTTGTTTTACCACTAAACTACACCCGCGTGGTCGGGAAGACAGGATTTGAACCTGCGACCCCCTGGTCCCAAACCAGGTGCTCTACCAAGCTGAGCCACTTCCCGTTATGGCGCGCCCGAGAGGACTCGAACCCCTAACCTTTTGATCCGTAGTCAAACGCTCTATCCAATTGAGCTACGGGCGCTTATTCATGATGTTTTGTCGTTGTTGTATTTCAGCGACTCAATCATCTTATCACACTGCATTTTCAAATGCAAGCACTTTTTTATTTTTCTTTGGTGCGGCCGAGAGGACTTGAACCTCCACGGGGTTTCCCCCACTAGGCCCTCAACCTAGCGCGTCTGCCATTCCGCCACGACCGCATATGCGGGTGAAGGGAGTCGAACCCCCACGCCAAAGGCGCCAGATCCTAAGTCTGGTGCGTCTGCCAATTCCGCCACACCCGCAGAAATAAAAAAGAATGAGCCATGAAGGACTCGAACCTTCGACCCTCTGATTAAAAGTCAGATGCTCTACCAACTGAGCTAATGGCTCGTAAATGGCTGGGCTAGCTGGATTCGAACCAGCGCATGACGGAGTCAAAGTCCGTTGCCTTACCGCTTGGCTATAGCCCATCAAAAAATATAATGTTTTTTCGAGACGAAAGTCATTATATCACAATAACCAATAAAAAACAACTGCTCAAAAGCAGAAGTTA
>NZ_CATKPV010000133.1:0-769 GCF_949768135.1 Bacillus sp. IT-79MI2
CAGATGTAGAACTAAAAGGATTGATTCGAACCATTTATGACGAACATGAGGGGCTTTATGGTTATCGTCGTATTCGTGATGAACTGACGAACCGCGGACACAAAGTAAATCATAAAAAAGTGTATCGAATTATGAAAGAATTAGGCTTGAAGTGTCTCGTTCGTATGAAAAAATATCGTTCTTATAAAGGGAAAGTTGGAAATATTGCACCGAATATTTTAAATCGCAATTTCCAAGCGGAAAAACCAAATGAAAAATGGGTTACGGACATTACGGAGTTTAAATTGTTTGGAGAGAAGTTATATCTATCACCGATGTTGGATTTATTTAATGGTGAAATTATCACATACACAATTGCTTCAAGACCAACCTACTCCCTTGTTTCAACAATGTTAGACCAATCTTTTGAACGTTTAATAGACAAAGATACACTTCTGATTCATTCCGATCAAGGATGGCACTATCAAATGAAGCAATACCGTCATTCTCTTACTAAACGTGGCATTACACAAAGCATGTCTCGTAAAGGAAACTGTTACGATAACGCAGTGATTGAAAACTTCTTTGGCATCATGAAGTCAGAATTTCTGTATCGAAAAGAATTTAAGAGTATAGAACATTTTAAGCAAGAACTAGCAAAATATATAGAGTACTATAATCATAAAAGAATTAAGGCAAAACTAAAAGGCATGAGCCCGGTACAATACCGGACCCATGCCCAAAAGGTTGCCTAATGAAATAATCTGTCTAACTTTATGGGGTCACTTCA
>NZ_CATKPV010000134.1:0-735 GCF_949768135.1 Bacillus sp. IT-79MI2
AATTATTAAAAGAGGTAAGCATAAGAAGTGAGGATGAATTCGAGCCTGTAGTAGTTAAAGATATTCCTAGACTTTGGAAGTGTTTAGGGACAGGTAATTATGCCGCAGTATTTATGCACAAAGAATACAAAGATTGGGTAGTGAAAGTTTACGCGCGAGAAGGAGAAGGAATTGAAAAAGAGTCAGAAGTATACCGAAGAATCGGAAATCATCCTTCTTATTCGAAGCTTATATATAAAGGAGAAAATTTCATAGTATTGAAACGTTTAAAAAAAATCACCTTATACGATGCTATTCATAAGGGGATTAAAATTCCTAAGCAGGTAATCCTTGATATCAATGAAGCTTTAGAGTATGCAAGGGAACAAGGATTAACTCCTTGTGATGTTCACGGGAAAAATGTGATGATGGAAAACGGAAGGGGATATGTAGTCGATGTATCTGATTTCTTAAAAACAAAAGAAGATAGTAAGTGGAGAGACCTAGAAAAGGCATATTTTACATTTTACTTGCCTTTCATTTATAAATTGCCTTTCCCTGTTAAAATACCGTATTTCATGTTAAACATTGTTAGACGTTCATATAGAAAATATAAGAAGCTTAAAAAGAAATTCAAATTGTAAAAGGACCACATACTTATCTTTAGGTTAGATAAGTGAACCACTAGTAAACAAAAGGACCGTACATTTTAGATATGTCTAATATGTACGGTCCTAATTTTATAACTTCATGAAG
>NZ_CATKPV010000135.1:0-733 GCF_949768135.1 Bacillus sp. IT-79MI2
TTTTATAGATTTTTTGCACCAGAACCATTTGAACGAGCTGTTGCGTCTGCACCAAGTTGTACGCCGAATTCTTGTGCGATTTCATATTTCATTTGATCAAGTGCACTTTCAGCACCTTGAACTAATAACTCATTACGATTTCCACTTTTATTGTTTGCCATATTGTATCACCTACTATGTTTTTAATATTTTACGAAACATAGAAAAATATAAATTCCTTTTTATGGTATTTTATTTCACCTGAATTTGAGTATAAGACTTATTTTTCTACTTAAAATATGGATGAGAGGGCCAAGGAGAGGAGCTGTTCTAACATCTTTTCATAACAAGGTTTGTTTGAAATGATCATATTATTCCTTCTTCTCCTCTTCTTTTCTCTTGCTTGAATTCATATATTGGGACGCAGAGTGGTATCATTCAGAATTACCAGCCAACACATATGAAGATTTTTACATTTGGACCGGTTGGGGTGGACAAATTGTACATCCTGGAATGTATCGTTTGAAAGTGGAAACAAAACATGCTGATGGAAAAACGGGTGTTTTTAATACTCATCCAATTGAATTAAAGAAAAGCGATTGGATGGAAGAATAGAGCACAGACAATACAGAGTACAAGAATGTGAGTGCAATAATCAAAAGCTTTGCGAGATCTTTCGCAAAGCTTTTATAATGATACATATTATAATAGTATTTTTTGTATTTCTTCTGTGCTTAGACTGGTAAATTTTGCG
>NZ_CATKPV010000136.1:0-727 GCF_949768135.1 Bacillus sp. IT-79MI2
ATTAGAACTGTATGTTCGTGATACGGACTCAATGCCTTTATTACTAAAGGTCTACGGTGTTCTCATATACTACCATGCTCGAAACTATAAATTAATATATGTAGCGTCACTTGTCGATCAAGCGTCACAAGTGATTCCGGATCAAATAGAAACACAAGATATGGAAGATTATATATATTATCTAATGGCTAAAGGACTTTATTTTTTTAATAAAGAAGATTATGTTACTGCATTTGAAATTTACAAGAAGATAGAAAATATGCTTGGTCCTGAAGAAACGGTGCAACATGCTCATATATATTACAACATAAGTCAACTACGTATGAGCCTTGATAAAGATCAAAGTATTAGTCGCATGTATGCCAAAAAAGCCTATAAACTGTATGGGAAATTTAATAAAGAACAAGAAAAAATACATGTGTTAATCAGTCTTGCGATGCAATACAACAGGGGGAAACTACCAGAACAAGCCATGAAATCTTTGAAACAAGCAGAAAATGAAGCGAAGACGAATTACAATCCTTTGAATGTATGTTTGATTGCGTATAATTACGGGAAAATCTATCAAGGCTTGAAAGACTATGCGAATGCGATTCCATATTATGAAAAAAGTTTAGAACTGAGTGAGTATCTCCCGCGAACAGCTGATAAGGTGTATATACTCCGGAATTTAATAGAAATTCATATGGAGCGAAAGGACTGGCATACTGTTAATAAACTGATAGAT
>NZ_CATKPV010000137.1:0-727 GCF_949768135.1 Bacillus sp. IT-79MI2
TTCCATAAGCCGATTAACAGTTGTCCAGTCTTTTAGTTCTATATAAATCTCTATTAAATTTCGTAATATGTATATTCTATCGGCATTTTGTGGGAGAAAAGTGGCGAGCTCTAAATTTTTTTCATAATATTTAATCGCTTTGGTATAGTCTTTTAAACCTTGATAGATTTTCCCATAATTATATGTAATCAAACATGAATTCAAAGGATTGTTACTAGTCTTTGCTTCAATTTCAGCTTGTTTTAAGGATTCAAGTGCTTGCTCAGGTAGTTTATCCATGTTATATTGCATCGCAAGAATGATTAACACATATATTTTTTGTTGTTCATCATTAAATTTCTTATACAATTTATAGGATTTTTTTGCATACAAACGACTTATGCTTGTATCTTTAAATAAACTTTGGCTCGTTAGACTTAAGTTATAATATATATGAGCGTGTTGCTTTATTTCTTTAGGGCCAAGCATACTTTCGAGCTTCTTGTAAATTTCATATGCTACAACATAATCTTGTTTATTAGAAAAATATAGCCCTCTAGCCATTAAATAATATGTATAATCGTCCATATTTTGTGTTGCTACTGAATTCGGAATCACTTGTGACGCTTGATCGACAAGTGACGCTACATATATTAAGTTATAGTTTCGAGCATGGTAGTATATGAGAACACCGTAGACCTTTAGTAATATAGAAATTGAGTCCGTATCGCGAACATACAGTTCTAAC
>NZ_CATKPV010000138.1:0-671 GCF_949768135.1 Bacillus sp. IT-79MI2
AGAACAATTATTAATGAACAAAATGTTCCATTAACAAATGAAATTAAAGTTTCAGTTGGAGGAACAACATTATACCCAAGTGCTAATATTAGTCATTAGGTAAAAGTGAAGCGCCCTGTAAACAGGGCGCTTTTTCAAATATATCATACTTCTCTATATAATCATTGTAGCTATCACCTCTCAAAAATAAGTATTTTCTGAATGATCGGATATTAATCAATTTTCGCTGTTTTTTTGCTGGAAACTTCCCTAAAAATGTACGTTTTAGATTTCTTGTATGTAGTCTTAAGTGAGCCCTTTAACTCGTCTGTAAAAGTATACCTTTACAGATACATAGAATCATATAAAAACTCACGTCTATAAATGTCTATTTTAAACTTTACAGATATCTGTTTATTCTATATACCTTTACAGACATAGTTGTTATAATTATCAATGAGGTGTAGCATATGAAATATAAAATATTTGGATATGTACGAGTTTCGAGTAAAGATCAAAACGAAGAACGGCAAATTCAGAATATGAAGGATTTAGGGATAGAAGAACGAGATATTTTCATAGATAAAGAATCTGGAAAAAATATGGAGCGAGAGAATTATCAAATGCTAAAACGTCTTGTTCGTACAGGAGATACCATTGTGTTTGACTCTTTGACAAGACTTGGAAGAAAC
>NZ_CATKPV010000139.1:0-179262 GCF_949768135.1 Bacillus sp. IT-79MI2
TGAAAAAGATGGTTTAATTTGTCAATTCTCTATTCTACTTAAGTAGGCTATAGAACATATTCCTGATACAAGTTCCCCTTGCGTCAATCCTTTATGTATACGAATTTGTCGTATTCGTTCCCCGATTTGCATGTTTCCATCCCCTATTCAAACATTCCTAATAATGAAATAACTATTTATATTCTAATTTCTATTTTAATTGTACTGTTGTAATTCTATAATTTCTATCCACTTGTTAAAAAAATTGGTAAAAAAGTCAATTTTTCCGTCTTTTTTTTTATAAAATTCAACTACTTGTTATTAACATAAACCACATTGTATATTTTAAGTACGATAAACTTGCTAGAAAAAATTTGAAGCAAATATAAACAATTGTTATTTCTATCCTATCTCTAGCAGCTTGCACTTATTTTTCACACAAATATGATGAATGAATTTCATGCAATAAATTGATATTCAATTTATCACTCTAACTTATTACATATGGACAGTCTATTACCTATTCATAATAAAATTCAGAAAACGTAATAGATAAAATAATAATTGTTTTATTACAGTTTATCGATGATTGAAATCAAAAATATTTTATTAAATAAGAAAGAGGGATGATTATGATTTGGAGAACACATAACAAAAAGGCGCGAAAAACAGTAAGATATGTTGCAGGATTTGCTTTACTTTTAATACTAGCATCCTATATATATCAATGGAATAATAATTTAGTGATTGATACGAATGAGGACATTGGTTTAATACTAGTTCTCACTACTTTCCTTTCGAGCTTCTTGCCTGTAAAAAAGCAAATCAATGAATAATAAAAAAGCACTTGAGGATTTAAAGTGAACCCCATTAATAGGGTTCACTTTAAATTGACCTCAGGTGCTTTTTTTTGCAAGATAACATGTTATGCCTATTTATAATTGTATAACAAAAAAGATTGATCAAAAAGATCAATCCTTTACTCTACTTCATTTAAGAAGAACAATGTTAATACGCCCGGTCCTGTATGCGCTCCGATTGCTGCACCAATTGTATTTACAATAAATACTTCACAGCCAAATTTTTCAGTAATTAATGCTTTTAATGCATTCGCAGTTTCTAAATCATCACCATGGGTAATTCCAATCGTTTGACCTTTAAGGTTCTTCCCACGCTCTTCCATAATATCAACCATTCGGCCTAGAACTTTTTTTCTTCCTCTTATTTTTTCAAGTGGTACAAGCTTACCTTCTTCTACATTTAAAATCGGCTTAATGTTTAATAAACCACCAATAAATCCAGCAACCTTACTTAAACGCCCACCTCTTACTAAATACTGCAAATCAGCCACAGTAAAGATATGCTCCATATGTTTTGTTAGAAAAGCAATTCGTTTCAAAATTTCTTCTTTTGATGCACCTTCTTTAGCCATTTTCGCAGCTTCTAATACAACAAGACCTTGACCAAGTGAAGCGCATTTTGTATCAATAATTTCTAAATCGAAATCTGCATATGTTTCTTGTACTTCTTCTTTAATCACTACTGAAGATTGATATGTACCCGAAAGTTCAGAAGAGAAAGCTACATATATACAAGGTGTACCTTGCTTTGCATATGTAACGAACTTTTCTTGGAATGTTTCTAATGATGGCAGCGATGTCTTAAATACCTCGCCTTCTCTCATCTTTTGTAATAATTGAACCGAATCTAATGTTACTCCATCTAAATACTCTGTTTCTGCCTCATCATATACACGGAGTGGAATCAAATCTATATCATAAGCTTGCAGCAATTCTTTTGGTAAATCAGCAGCACTATCCGTAATGATTTTAACGCTCATTTTTAAACCTCTATTCTGTTATAAGTATACTAAAATAAGAACAATTACCTTTAAATTATATACGTAAAACAGGAATGAAGAAAGAGAAAGTATTATTAAACTATTCTACATTCTATGCACGGAATGTAGAGAAATTAACTTCATGATTAAATCAATTTCTCAAACGAGTTATATCTAATTGAATCAAGTACTATTATTTCATTACAAATCATTTTGTTTCCTATACAATAGAAATATCAGAATTTTTCAAGGAGTGTATTTTTATGAAAATAAAATTTGTTTCATCAGAGGATTTAGAATGGATTAATCATCAATATAAAACAGTTGGATTTGTACCGAGTGATTTAAAAAAAGATAAAGTGGCAATTGTGACACCTCGTATACTATCAGAAACCTTATGATCTATTTATCTATTTTCCTTACAAAAACCTTACACTTTTGTAATAAATTCGAACTGATTTTGAATCAGCAAGGATTTCCTTTCCCTTCACTGAATAGCACTTCTCCTATCCGAACTTTGGGATGCGAATATTATAATTGAGAATGATAATAAGGAAACAATTTCATCTTTCCACTAAAAAACGTTATAATAAACTGTAGCTTCTACGATTACGTTATAAAGGAGATTAAAAAATGGCTAAAATTAAAGTGTATCAAGTAAAAGAAGAAAATATGGATGCAGTAAAAAACATCATTGATGCCCAGGAACAAAACCCATCTACTGCAGATTTACAAAATCTATACGCATGTGTATTAGATACTGAGGATATGGCATTGCCTGAATCATATATAGAAGAAGATATTTTAATCGATTCTATTGAAGTAATGGTAAACGTTTCTCAAAACAAACTAAGAGACCTAGGTACATACGATGTAATTGAAGTACAAAACAAAGGTAAAAAAACACAGATTTTATTATTAGCAGACGAAGAATATGAAGTAATCGAAGGTTAATTTGTAAAGTTACATACAAAAAAGCTCCTTTCTATTTGAGAAAGGAGCTTTTTTCTTCTATGCTTTTGATGTTTCAGCCTTTATCTTACCTTGTTCTTTCTTATATACCATTCGCTCATTCCCCATGAAAAAGATGAACAGGAATGCTAAACCTGCTGGAACTAACGCCCACATAAAAGTATGAACGATAGAACTTGAAAGGGCTTCAATAATTTTATCTAATATTTGTGGCGGAATTTGAGATCTTGCGCCTTCTGAAAGAATTGCTCTTGAATCCCCTAGAGCGTCGCTATTTATTCCGCCGTCCATTCCTTTAAATGCTTCTTCTAATTGATCTTGAAAACCTGTTCTTTGAATCATACCAAATATTGTAATCCCAAGTGTCATTCCTAATGAGCGGATAAAGTTACTCGTTGAAGTTGCTGATCCCCTCTGGTTCATACCGAAATTATGAATTGCAGCCATACTTAATACAGAGAATGAGAAACCTACGCCAAAACCGATAATAATCATATAAATGGTTAACCATACACGGCTCGTTTCTAGTGTTAATGTACTTAATAAGAACAATCCACCCAGCATAATCACAGCTGAAATAATCATGATATTACGGTAACTTAGCTTTGATGTTAAAAATCCACCTAACTGTGCTGTAACTACTGATCCTAACATCATTGGCAATAGTAATAAGCCAGAATTCGTTGCCGATCCGCCATATACACCTTGAATAAACAAAGGAATATATACAGTTGCTGACATAAAAGCTGCCCCGTAAAATAAAGCGATAATTGTACTCATCCCGAATAAGCGCTGTTTAAACATTTCAAACGATATTATAGGTTCTGCCACTTTTCTTTCAATAAAAATAAACATAATAATTAAAATAGCAAATGCCGCAAATAAACTTAAAATAAAAGTAGAATCCCAATCATACTTCTGTCCACCAAGTTCTAATGCGAACATTAAACAAACAACTGCACCGACTAGTGTAATTGCACCAAACCAATCAATCTTTTGTTTTTGATGAACGCGCGATTCTTTATAAAAGAAGACAATAAAAATAAGTGATAGAATACCAAGCGGTAAGTTAATATAAAACACCCAGTGCCAGCTAATGTAGTCTGTAATATATGCGCCAAGTAAAGGACCGAAAATACTAGATAATCCAAAGACCGCACCAAATAATCCACCCATTTTCCCGCGCTTTTCGGGCGGGAAAATATCAAAAACAATGGTAAAGGCAATTGGAACAAGTGCCCCGCCACCAATACCTTGGATCGCACGATAAATACCTAACTGCGTAATATTTTCTGCGGTACCACAAAGTGCCGAACCAATCATAAAGACAATTAAACCGAAAATAAAGAATCTTTTTCTACCATACATATCTGATAGTTTTCCGAAAATCGGCATTCCTGCCATTTCTACTACCATATACGCCGATACAACCCAAACAAAGTTTTCTAATCCACCTAAATCGCCAACAATTGTTCCCATCGCTGTAACAACAATGGTATTATCCATTGATGCCATTAAAATCCCTAACAATAAACCAGCAACTACCAAGCTAAGTTTACTATTCTTTGCAACCATATATCTTGCTCTCCCTCTTACAACTATATTTGTTTATGTTCTTTTACAACTGATTTTCCTTTTTGATTAAAGCTAGTATGATATTCAACAACACTTATTTCACAGCCAGGGCCAATTGTAACATTGTTTCCCCTCACTACTTCAGCTATTGTATGCTCTAAATAAATGTCATCACCTTCAATAATTGATGTTTGAAGATTACCAGTATGGCTTGTAAAAGGAATAAATCTAGCTTTTTTTCGTACTGTAATCTTTTTTCCACCAATTTCTCTTACTTTACTTCCTTCATAACGCAAGATAATGTTAATATTTTCAGCATTTAAAAGCCCTTCACTTTCAAGACCACCCGTTAATAAAAATTCTTCAACTTCAATATCTTCTTTTACAGTCAGTCCTCCTTTAATGTCCACAAAGTTTCCGGATAACTTTCCATTCACTTCGAACATTCCTCGAATTTTTATTTTGTTAATGTGACAATCATTCTGCACTTGTGTGTTACCATACACTTTCACATACTCAGCATGCAAACCACCTTGTACTTCACTATCTCCATACACAATATATGAATTTGTCGTCATATCACCACGAACATCGCTCGTTCCGTACGTTTTAAATTCATTACAACTAACGTGATTGGAAATTGTTCCTTCGCCACGAATTTTCACTTTATTATAAGCTCCACCTGCTGAACTGCCCGATCCGTTCACGGTGAGACTATGCTGATTTTCCATATCTATTCCTCTCTTTCTAAAAAATTAAACTTGTTGAATTTCTTTTACTTTCGCGTTTTTATCAACATTAAGAACTCCTGTATATTCAATAAGTCCTATCTCACAATTTGGACCTACTGTAACATTGTTACCTCTTACTGTTTTAATTTGCACGTAATCAACATCAATATTGTCACCTTCTAACAATTCAGCTTCTAAATGTGATCCAAACACCGTTTTAAAAAGCCTACTAAATGCCGTTGGTCTGTGTCTTACTTTAATTGTTTGACCACCTATTTCTTTCGCTCTACATGTACCATGAATATCGATGTCAATTTCATCCGCGCTCAGTAAGCCACCGATTGTAAACTGCCCTTCTGATGAAAAGACATCCACTTCGCAGTTACCATCTATAATCGCTTGCCCGCGAATCTTTAATTCTTCTCCAGTTAAAGTACCACCAATTGTACCTTTTCCAGCAATCTTTAAATTGTTGACCTTAACATCTTTTGTAATTGTTGCCTTTCCATCAATCCTCATGTTTTCAGTGCTTACTGTACCGTCAACTTTACCGGATCCGCTAATTCTTGTGTTTCCACTTTTTAAATTACCATTTACACTGCCAGAACCGTTACATTCAAAGTCGTCACACTCTACGTTTCCGTTAACAGTTCCTTTTCCGTTTAATTGAACTTTATGAAACTCCCCCCCATTAGAAGAACCATAACCATTTATAATTAAATTTTCTGATCGCATTATTTCTCCTCCCCTATAACAATTTTGTTTTTAATGCTTCTGTATAGTTCATAATTGTTGCGCGAATAACAACTTTTGTTCCCTTTTCAAAAAGTAAGTCTTCCACATTTGACACTAAGAAACATGTAGAAATACCTAATTTCCGAATTACAACTAAGTCACAATTTTTATGCTTTATAGCTTCATAATTGTCATGCAAGACTTGTAAAACCATTTTTCCTTCTTCTAGACTAATCTCTCCGGATTGGAGAAGTTCTTCTAAAATATACACATAAAGAGTATCTACAAATTGAAATTCAGCTGGTTTATTCGTTTGTTCTATGAAAAATTGTATAACTGGTTCTGAAGCAATCCCTTTACGTATTACATCACCTTTTGTTAAACAAATCTCTGTAACACTTGGCGAAAACATACTCGCTAATTCATCAAGAGACAAATCCTCTTTCATTGTTTGAATTTTATCAATACGCTCTAATATCTTTTCTTTTGGAAAAAATGTTTCTTGCCCTGTAAACGTTGATTTTCTTACAAACCAATCTTCTGGTATTAAATTCTTTCTTTTCCACCTATATAGCTGTCCGTATGAAATACCAGTCAGTTCCAATAAATCCTTTTTTGAAATTAAATCCGTACTCAACTGTATAACACTCCTTCCTAACAACAACGTAACATAACACTGTTACGTTGTAAATGGGCGTTTATAACAATATGCGAAACAATGTTCAAAATCCACATGTACTTCCATACAAAAAGGCCCTTTTGATTTTTCAAAAGAACCTTTATTAAATGCTTATATATTAAGGTTTAAACCATATATTATAAAAATCAATCCACCCTTGAGCGTTGATGATTATATTTTGCACTTTTTCATGTGTACGTATGTGTTGTTTATTACGATATAAAGGAACAATATGAATATTACGTAACAATGTGTCCTCTATATCGCGTAACAGTGTAATTCGCTTTTCAAAATTAGGTTCAATAAAATATGAATGTAATTGCTCATTAAAATCCAGAGAGCTATGCTGATAAATAAAGCTATTTTTTGAAAGAAATATATACAAAAAACTGCTTTCTGTTTGTTCGCTAATGGTAGCACTGTCATGAATCATATCTGCTTGTTGTATTGCTTTAACCTGTAATAATTCCTCTGCATCCAGAAACTTTATTTCAATTACAATTCCATATTTGGCACATTCTTTTTGAATCCAATATGAATCTTCTACATGATCTTGTTCTTTAAATGTATATAAATATAATGTTTCATCATTGTATTTGCTATTTCCAATAAGGGTATGAATATCCTCCTCAATTCCCGGGACAGAGCTATTCGTTAATACTAATTCCTCTGCTACCTCGCCACGCTCTCCCTCTAACTCATCTATTATTTTGTTACTATGAATAATTTTATACAATGCTTTTCGAAATGTAACATCTTGCATAGGTCCTTGTTTCTCAGTGTTTAACGTTATATATGTTACATTGGATTCCAATATAGAAAGTTCCTTATGACACTTTTCTAATTCTTTATGTTGCGCCTTCACCAACACATCATATGTATCTATACTTTGTGGCACATTCCATAATTCAATCCGATCGAGAAAGGGCCGTTCACGAAAATACAAATCATGCGCTTCTAATACAAAAATAGACTCATCATTTTCACACAGTTTAAACGGTCCTGTTCCAATTAGGTTGTCTTCCTCATCTTCTATTACAATAGAACACTGTTCTGAGCTTAAAGCATATAACAATAACTGATTTTCCGTATGCAAGTGCATTTCTACAATATATTCATTTACAATACGAACACTTTCAACATGTTGAAGCATCCATGAATACGGATTATCCTCTTTATTCATAAACCTACCAAATGTATATACAACATCATGAGCTGTAAATCGTTTTCCATTATGAAATCGAACCCCCTTTCGTAAATAAAAAGTCCATAGTTTTAGATTGTCATTATATTCCCAATGAAAGGCGAGTCTCGGCTCTATTGTATTTGTGCTCTCATTAACATAAATAAGCGTGTCATATAGATGTTTTACCATATGACACTCCGAACGCATTGTAGCATATACAGGATCTAAAGAAATTTTCAGGTTCATTTCAACTTGTAAACGCAGTACATCTTGTCTTCCTCGAGAAGTCATTTCAATTTGATAACCAAATATCGAATCTATCCAAGCTTGGAATTGTTTTTCTAATACGGAGAAATATGAGCTATATTGCTCAACAAATGCTTTTCCACCCTTTACATCCCCCTGTTTCGTTATTTCTTTCCCCTTTTCTAAAATTAAGGAAGCAGGATCTTTTTGAAACGATAACTTTGACAGATTCCCTCTCCCGCGTCCTGGAAACCAACAAATCCAAGTTAGCTCTTCTAATTTTTTTATAATAAATTTACTATTACGATCCGTACAAAACACTGTTTCTGATATATTTTGTAATGATATTTCTATTTTTTCTCCCTCTGTTCTCCCTTTTCCATACCGGAGCCACAGCTGAACATACTGATCCAAAATAACCATATCCATCCCCCTAAAAGGTGAAAAATCCCACTCTTTCATTCTACCCTTTTTCATTTCTTGCTTCTATCTTAAGATTTCCATATAGAAAGGAGGAAATGAAGAATGAATCATCTTATAAAACGTTACAATAAACCAATCTGGATTCGATTATTAGGAGAGTTATTGACTAGAACAACTGAGGCCATGCTGGCAATTTTTTTTATTATCCATGTCAATAAAGCGCTAGAAGGTAATGTAACTCTTACAATGCTACTGTTCGGATTGCAGCCACTCTCTGATATTGTGTTCACAATCATTGCTGGAGGTGTAACAGATCGCTACGGTAGAAAGAAAATTATGTTACTCGGGTTATTCGTGCAGGCAATTGCAATAGGCGGATTTGTTTTTGCTGAATCAGTCCTATTCTTTGCTTTGTTATATGTAATGAATGGTATTGGCCGCTCCTTATATATTCCTGCTCAACGTGCACAAATTGCAGATTTAACAAAGCAAGAAAAACAAGCAGAAATATTCGCTGTTCTTCAAACAGTAGGAGCTATCGGTGCTGTGATTGGTCCATTCATCGGTGCCTTTTTTTACAATAGTCACCCTGAATACTTATTTATCATTCAAGCTGTAACTCTCCTGCTGTATGCCATTCTCGTCTGGACACAACTTCCAGAAACAGCTCCAATCATTCAAACTAATGAAAAATCAGCACAAGTAACAACACGTACACAGTTTATTTTTAAGCATTATGCTATATTTGGACTCATGATATCTACTCTTCCGATTAGCTTTTTCTATGCCCAAACTGAAACGAATTATCGTGTATTTGCAGAAAATATCTTTCCAAATTTCTTATTCGTTCTCGCATTTATCTCAACTTGTAAAGCTGTAATGGAAATCATCCTGCAAGTTGGTCTTGTCAAATGGTCTGAACGATTTTCAATGCCTAAAATAATTGTAATTTCCTATATTTGTTATACATTCGCTGCTATTGGTTATGGTTATTCTACAACATTATGGTCACTCTTCTTCACATTGCTTTTCCTGACAATTGGTGAAAGTATTGCTTTAAATCACTTACTACGATTTGTCTCCAGAATAGCACCAAGTCATAAGCGGGGATTATATTTTTCTATCTACGGCATACACTGGGATATTTCTCGAACGTGCGGCCCTGTTATTGGAGCAGTTATATTAAGTCATGTAAGCGGCAGCACCTTATTCTATATTTGTGCCTGCTTATTAATAATTGGCGGAATCGTTCAAACTTACTTTGTTTATTCAGTAGAGCGCAACAAATCAAAAGAGCTGTCCTTATGAAAACTCCCTCCACTTATCTCCTTTGGATCTGGAAGTGGGAGGTAAGCCGCTGGGCGATTCATCTCCCTCCTACTCATTGGGCTATGCCCCTCACATTCCTTGAGGGTGAAGTTTTCTCGCCTATTTTTAGATAAATTTAACCTTGCGTCCACTCCATTACACTACTTTTCAAATCATAAGAGCACCAAAACTTCTTCACATTCTGCTTCTAACTGTCCGACATATACAATTCTAAAAAATATACTTACTTATATATCCCTTCTCTCTTAAACCATGTCAAACCTCCTTATAAGAATATAGAAAACTATACTGCCTTTGCTTCTTCGATGATTTGTACAAAATAAAAAAGCCGCCCTATGAAAGGCAGCTTTAGCTATGTATTTATACTTCAATACTTTTTCCATCTTCAACGATGTGGTAAAGTAAATGAGCTAAATGATGAATTGGACCATATTCTTCCTCTTCCTCATCTGTTTCACCTTGGAATTCAAGGTCATTTAAATACAGTGCTAGAAATTGATAGAATAATTTCAAATCAAATCCGTAGCAGGCACTTGGCTCTTCGTGATCTCCTTCATATTGCAACATTAAGTATTGTTCATTGCCTTCTGCATCTTCTGCATCAAAGAATACAAAGAAACCAACATTTGTATCTAGATCAAATAGATGACGAGTACCATTCTCTGTTACTTTATTGAAGTCCTCTTCACTTAACTTATGTACTGTTGTTGCTTTTGCATTGTCTTCCTGATGAAAGTTTACTGTAAATGATTTCAATGCTGACACCTCCTGATTGTATAACAGTAGCATAACAGATTAGGACAAATAATACAAAAATGGATCGCTGACAATTGTCAGCGATCCACCTGATTTCATTTTCGTATTGCACGTAGTAATAAGCTGACAATAAAAATTAAAACAATGGCACCAATTAATGCTGGAATAATTGCATACCCTCCGATAACCGGTCCAAACGTACCCAATAATAATGTTCCAAGCCAAGAACCGATAATCCCAGCAATAATATTTCCAATCACACCACCAGGTACATCTTTACCAACGATTAAACTTGCTAGCCATCCTAAAATACCACCAACAATTAAAGACCATATAAATGCCATATCACTATACCTCCTTAATTTTACAAGACAGAAAAATAATAACCATAAATCATTGCTTATCATTAGTTATGCTACTATTTTTATTAAGTTATACTTTTAACTTGCGTATACTAAAAAAACGATTAAACCAATCGATAATAAAATGAAAATCCCATCAACAACCGAGCTTTTACAGGATATATAATTCGTATCTTTTATCCTTATAAAAATCAATCATTGGCTTAATTAGTTTTGCTAGCCCTGTTCCCTTTTCATTAATAATGTTTACCATTTCAGGAGTAATAAGCGCTGCTGCGTTACATTTAGCGGATAAACACTAACATTCTTGGCATATTTCATGACAATATTAGTTGCAATTGGATCTCCATAAAGTGAAACTTTAATCAGTGGGGGTTTTCTTCATCCTCCTCTGATTATTAGTTGAACGAATCGGGCTTTTATGGGCAGTTGATCCCCCACCTAACTTCTTTGCTTTCGCTGAACTTTGAGGTGGGGGTCTTACTGCCCGTTAATGCGGGGTAAAAGTTAGCTTCTGAAACAGGAGTAACATTACCTGGAAATCAAAATGCGCCACCCATTATATAATAAGCGCATACTTGGTCCATTACATCTGGATACAAAAGAAATAATGTTGCATGTTTTATCTGCATAAATTAAAGCAACTGCATCATTGATACCAAAATCTCCAAAAAAGATTTTTTATTAACTCCTCTCACCCTCCTCATCATTTTCTACTATTATTATGCGAAAAAGACAAGGCGGTGAAACAGTATCAAATAAAAAAAACGCCTATTTACTGGCGGTTATATGGAGATAATAAAATTGTTTATATTTTATTCAACTATCGTGTATTTTTTAATATGAATACAATTTATTTAACTTTTCATTTTCCTCTTAAAGCCCAAAACAGCGATTACGAAAATAATGATTATATAACCAACTACCCATAATAAAGGTACAACGAAATCACCGTATTCACCAGCTAAAGCAAATCGAGTAGCATCAACCGCATGAGCAAATGGCAATGCATAACCGATTGTTTTAAACGCACCACCAATCATATCTAACTTAAACCAAGTGCCACTTAACCATGTTGTAAGGTTGACAAAAATCGCAAAAATCCCGCCAACTTGCTTATCTGTAAAATACGTACCAAGTAGTAGACCAAATCCAATATAAAGCATTGCGATGATAATGAGTATAATAGTGGCAACTAGTACATTCGCATTAAAAGATAAACCTAAGAAAAATGCTGAAATAAAGCAAATAACAATTTGAAAAATTGCAACCGGTAATAGTGGAATAGCGTACCCAGTAATATAATCAGACGCAGACATAGGAGAAGCAAAAATCCGCATTAAAAACGAACTACTTTTATCCTTACCAATTAGCATCCCTGAAAATAACGTTATAAAAGAAAAACTGAAAATAATGACGCCTGGCGTTAAGTTTTCTATATGATAAAGGTCAAAAGGCATGTTTTGCTGCATGATTGAAAAAAGATACATAATAATAACAGGAAGCACAACCCCAAAAAGAAGCGTGAGAGGATCTCGTAAAATCTCCTTACGATTACGTGAGGCAAATGCTACATTTCTCATAATCCGTCCCCCTCTTCAGTTAGTGTAAGGAAAATATTTTCTAAAGATGATTATCCTGTATTTTCTTTTAACTCATCAATCGTTCCAAGTGCATGCAATTTACCACCATGCATAATACCGACGCGATCAGCAAGTGCTTCTACTTCTTCTAGATAGTGCGTCGTTAAAATAATCGTGATTTTACCCTTTAATTCAAGTAGAGTCTTCCACAGATCATGTCTAGCGCGAATATCAAGTCCTAGTGTTGGCTCATCTAAAAAAATGATTTGGGGAGACGAAATAAGTGCCATCGCAATGCTTAGCCGGCGCTGCAACCCACCTGATAATGTTTTTGCTTTATTTTTTGCTCGCTCCGAAAGTCCAAACTTTGTCATCATTTCCACCGCTTTTTGCTTAACCTCTTGCTTATTGCTTCCATAGATACTCGTGATGAATTCTAAATTTTCCCTTACAGAAAGATTCGGAGCTACCGCAGTTTCTTGCGGAGAAATGTTTATTTTTTGTTTTACTGCCGTAGGTTTTTTGATGATACTATCTCCTAACATCAGTGCATCGCCACTTGTAGGTGTAAGTAAGCAACTAAGCATTTTAATCGTTGTTGTTTTTCCAGCAGCATTTTGCCCTAAAAGTGCGAAGAATTCTCCCTTCTTAATCGTCAGTGAAAGATTGTCAACAGCTGTGCGCTCTTTAAATTTTTTCGTTAGATTTTTTATAATTATGGCCACTATTCATCACTTCTCCCTTCAAATTGCCTTGATTGAATCGCAGCATTAATTTTTTTTATATCATTCTTTGACATCATGTATTGAATAGCCCATGTAATGACATATGTACCTAAAAAACTAATAAAAAAAATCAGTGTGCCTATAGATGTTTTGGGCATCCACAGTAGCGTTACAATCGGCCCCCATACTAGTGCTGTTATACAAAAATGTACGATGTACTGTTTTAGTAGACTCCACTTCACTATGTCAAAAACAAGCGAACTTGTAGCGAATGTGACCCCAATCAGCCCTGTTAACAGTATTTGTACCATGACAGCTGACATCTCACTAACAAATAAAGAGCGAAACTGTTCCACAACTGGCATATATTCTCCTTGACCTAATGTGAGTGAAATAAGGAGTTGTACGATTTGTCCAATAATCACACCGATAACAAAACCACCAACAACTCGACTAATTATATTTTTCAAGATATTTTCACCTCATATTCCGAACAGTTTCTTAATTTTTGAAACATAGCGTCGAGAAGCATACGTTTTGATATTCCCTGTTAATGACACGCCAATTGTTCCTGTCATACTAATATCCATATTCGTAATCATTTTAATATTAACAATCTCTGAATTTGAAATACGAACGAAAAATTGACTATTTAATTTCTCTTCCAGTTCATATAACCTTGAGCGAACGGGATAAATACCAGCAGCGGTTTGGAGAAATACCTTCTGTTTCTCTGTATAGATTCTAATGATATCTTTACATTCAACAATTTCAACACCTCTTTCTGAAAATACAGCTAATGAATCCATATGAGTCTCCGATAGTCGCTTCATAATATCAGATATCTCATCTGTCATTTTATCCGTTAGAATGATAATTTTCGGCTCTTTATAAGATGGATCAATCGACACTTCAAACTTCACTTTCACTCGCTCTAAATATAAAAGCTATTTAAGTTACTGTAAATGGATTTTCGATAATCGGTCGTTTTCACACAATAACTGGTCAAAAGAAGAATATAACAATTAGATACTTCAGGATCACATTCTCACTCTCTACAGTAAAAAAGCACATAAAAACAGACCCTCTGTATGCTAATTTAATATATGTAGTTATAAATAAAAATCATTTCATTAAGTTATTTTTTTATACAGATTAACAAATTATATAAGATCGGTCTAAATATTCAAAATATACCTTTCGCTAAAAAACATTCCCTGTTAATTAAAGGAACTTTTTATATTTCTATTATACATGAATAGAAAAAACGACACTGTATTTTGTGTCGTTTCGGCTCTCTTTCATTAAACAATTTTATTGTTTTTAAAGGACTTTATTATTTGTGAACAGCATTTTCCATCTTTTTATACGACAAATATGCTAATACATTCTTACTTGTATCATATTTAGGATTGTTTCCTTTTTTCGGCTCTCTAACATGTGTCTTTTCAAACCCAGGAATTTCAGGCATTTTCTCCAAAAATTCAACAATCTCTTTTTCAGTTCCCTCAACGCGTACACGAATCATTGTTATTACTCCTCAATTCTCTATTTCTCTGTACTAAGTATAGCGTACTGAGAAAAGACTGCAAGAAAATTATCTTTTTAGCGTTGAACTTTTATGACATACAAACAGTGCCATCTCCGTATAAAATGATTCTACTTTATTATTGTTAAATTGTATGTTGAAGAACTCCTTCATTTCATTTGACGCTTTCATCATACAATCCGTTAACTTGGAGCGTGTTGGCGATGGGACATCCATCATGTTACACCACCAATCAAAATTAAATTGTTTTTCAAATGTGAAACATGATTGCATTTGTAAACCTTGCTTTTCTAATAATGAAATCCACTCTGTTTTTCTAAGCGCTCTCCTGTGACTTGGATCTCGCTTTTTCTCAATAAAATTATAAAATGTATCATATTCTAGGTTTTCTGGGGAGACATTATCAATTAATATAAATAATCCGTTCTCTTCTAACTTTCGATGTACTTCAAAAATAAATTGAGAAGGGTTTGAAAAATGATGCGCTGCAATGCGACAAATAATCGTATCAAACGATTGATTAGAAAATGGTAAATCCTCTGCATTTCCTACTACAAATGATACATTTTCATGTCCGTTTGTCTGGATAAATGCTTTCGCTTTTTCTAACATTTTTTCTGTTAAATCGAGCGCAACAACCTCTTTAAATATCGGGGCTAATAAATTAGCAACATGACCGCCACCTGTAGCAATATCAAGAAGACGAATATTTTTACGATTTTTTACTTGTTGAACGACATACTGTAAATCTGGCCCTTTTGCATGAATTTGACTATTCACATACTTTTCAGCATTACTACCAAATTGTGTTTTCACAAGTTCTTCGTTACTCATTTCAATCATCTTCTTTCCACATATATTTACATATTCTTTTTCAGCAAGAATATATAAATATCCTCTTTATTCAATGAACTAAGCACTCTATTTCCTTCCGATTTTCTTCTTGTTTTATATATTTACATACATTTATACCATATGCTTGTACAATGAAGGGAAGTGACAATACAAATAGTTCTTTTAACACATTCTCTTCGTATTCATCAACCCAATCCTTTGTTTCTGCACAATAATTAAAAATCAACGTATAGAAACTTCCGCATTCAATTTCTGTTTTACCTACACCTATTTCTCTTAATAACTCTTTACATAATAACGAATGTCCATCAATAAAGCGTGGAAAGTAATAAGCATAAATCATTTCACGGCACTTCTCCCTAATCATTTCCTCAAATTTAATATAGTATATTCTACTTTCAAAATAGAACGCTCCTCTTGTTTTCCCACTATACTCCCGTAAAAAATCTCCAATTGTATCATACGTATAGCCTTCATGTGTTTGATTCATATGTACTAAAACACCACTAGAGTTCACCATATATTTTGGGACTGATATGTAATAATAGACAATCCAAAAACAAAGCTTTGCTATTATTTCCTCTTCCTGCTTCTCTAAAAACTGGTCGAACAATTTTTTGAAAAATTGTTGAATCATAAGTATCCCTCCCTCGTACATTTTAAATTTATTCCAATTTATTTTCTAATATGTAAATTTGATTTTTTAGCTCTATAAAAGCAAAGTTTTATCCAAATCAAAAAGATTGAACTTTCATTATCAAACACGTAATATAGACTCTGACTCTAAAAAATAATGATTCAAATGTATGAATGAAGAGGAGGATTTATATACGATTTTTCCTATTTTATAAGACTGAGAGGTTTTGTTATGTGGCGTAATAAAAATGTCTGGATTGTTCTAATCGGTGAGTTTATCGCTGGGCTTGGTTTGTGGCTTGGGATTCTTGGCAATCTAGAATTTATGCAGAAGTATGTACCTTCTGATTTTATGAAGTCGGTTATTTTATTTATTGGATTATTAGCCGGTGTTCTTGTTGGTCCGATGGCTGGTCGTGTTATCGATCAATACGAAAAAAAGAAAGTCCTTCTTTATGCTGGTTTCGGCCGTGTTATCAGTGTTATTTTTATGTTCTTCGCTATTCAATATGAAAGTATCGCCTTTATGATTGCCTTTATGATTGCCCTTCAAATTTCAGCGGCTTTTTATTTCCCTGCATTGCAGTCTGTTATTCCGCTTATTGTTCGTGAACATGAACTATTACAGATGAATGGTGTCCATATGAATATCGGAACAATCGCTCGTATTGCTGGAACCTCACTAGGTGGTGTTCTTCTTGTCGTTATGAGTTTACAGTACATGTACGCGTTCTCAATGGCAGCATACGCTTTATTATTCCTTTCGACCTTTTTCCTACAATTTGAAGATCAAAAATCAAATACATCAAGTAAAAAAGCAGCAAAAGATAATAGCTTTATGGAAGTATTTCGGATTTTAAGAGGAATCCCAGTTGCATTTCGGGCACTTATTTTAAGTATTATTCCCCTTTTATTCATCGCTGGTTTCAATTTAATGGTTATTAACATTAGCGAAATGCAACATGATCCGACAATTAAAGGGTTTATTTATACCATTGAAGGTGTGGCTTTTATGTTAGGAGCTTTCGTAATTAAGCGTTTATCTGATCATTTCCCACCTGATAAATTACTTTATTTCTTCGCCTTCTGTACTGCTTTTGCGCATCTCTCATTGTTCTTTAGTGATGTGAAATGGATGGCACTTGTATCATTTGGTCTATTTGGATTTAGCGTTGGTTGTTTCTTCCCTATCATGTCAACAATTTTCCAAACAAAAGTTGAAAAAAGTTATCATGGACGTCTTTTCTCATTCCGTAATATGTTTGAAAGGGTAATGTTCCAAATTGTCTTACTTGGAACTGGGTTCTTCTTAGACACAATTGGGTTACGATATATGGTTCTTATTTTTGGCGCTATTTCATTATTAATTATTTTTATGTCGTTATCAAAGCACAAGCAGGCAAGTAAAAACACTTCCCAAGTATCGAACATGTAAAATCCATCTCCAAATTGAGATGGATTTTTCTCTTATTGTAAGAGATTACCTAAGTCTCCTGTTGTTATATTCCCACTATTTGCTTCATCTGTATCAATATGCATATCTAATGCGTATGTATCTTTTACACGAACTAACACTTGATTAAAAATCAATCCTCTGTTTCCTTCTACTTTCACACTTACATATTGTCCATCTTTCACTTGAAATCTTTCAGCATCTTGAGGTGTCATATGGATATGGCGCTCAGCGACGATTACACCTTTTTCAATTTTTAAAGAACCCTTTGGACCAATAAGAGTAATCCCTGGTGTTCCATCAATATTGCCTGATGCGCGAATCGGAGCATCCACTCCTAATTTACGTGCATCTGTTTTTGAAATTTCAACCTGTGTAAACTTTCGAATAGGACCAAGGATACGGACCTTTGAGATTTCTGCTTTTTCGGTCTTGATTGTTACTGTTTCTTTCGCTGCAAATTCTCCCGGTTGTGAAAGCTCTTTTGCAACCAGGAGTTCATATCCTTCTCCAAAAAGCTTTTCTAACCCTTCGTTTGTCAGATGAATATGCCGATTTGATACACCAATTGGAATTTGTTTCACCTTTAACACCTCTTCATTATGTGGTAGTATTCATACTCTTTAGCCTTCCCTTCTTTTTCTTTTTACACAACTGTGTTTTGAATTCTGGCTCAAAAGTGATAAAATACAATTATGTGTTTTCAGAATAATAAAAGAATATAAAAGTTAGAAAAATGAAAGCACAGTTTTTTAGGAGGGGTTTTGATGACTTATACGTTAGCAGCTAGAATGAAAGCATTTCAATCTTCTATATTCAGTGAATTAGCAGCTTATAAAAAGGAAAAAATTGCAGCAGGTCACAAAATGATCGATTTAAGTATTGGCAATCCAGATATGCCTCCTGCTGATATTGTAAGAGAAGCTATGGTACATACAGCAAGCGGAAAAGAAAATTACGGTTATACTTTAACAGGTATTCAAGAATTTCACGAGTCAGTAACTGAATATTACGATAACAATCACAATGTTAAATTAGATCCAAACAATGAAGTTTTATTATTAATGGGTTCCCAAGATGGACTTGTTCACTTACCTATGGTTTTTGCAAATCCAGGTGATCTTATTTTAGTACCTGATCCTGGATATACAGCATATGAGACGGGTATTCAAATGGCAGGTGCAAAGCCTTACTTCATGCCTTTAAAGAAGGAAAATGATTTTTTACCTAATTTACAAGACGTTCCTGAAGAAATTGCTAAACAAGCAAAAATGATGATATTAAACTTCCCTGGAAATCCAGTTCCAGCAATGGCACATGAAGATTTCTTCAAAGAAGTTATCATCTTCGCAAAACAACACAATATCATTGTGGTACATGATTTCGCATATGCAGAATTTTATTATGATGGAAAGAAACCAATCAGTTTCTTATCTGTTCCTGGCGCCAAAGAAGTTGGTGTTGAAATTAATTCCCTATCCAAAAGCTATAGCTTAGCTGGTAGCCGCATTGGTTATATGATTGGAAATGAAGAAATTGTAGGTGCACTAGCGCAATTTAAATCAAACACAGACTACGGCGTGTTCTTGCCAATTCAAAAGGCCGCATCAGTTGCCTTACGTAAAGGGGCCGATTTCTGTGAAAAAAACCGCATCATCTACCAAGAACGTAGAGATACTTTAGTTGATGGATTTGCTTCTTTCGGATGGCATGTTGATAAACCAGCCGGCAGTATGTTCATATGGGCTGAAATACCAAAAGGCTGGACTTCATTAAAATTTGCTTATGCATTAATGGATCGTGCGCATGTTGTTGTAACCCCTGGTCATGCTTTTGGACCACATGGTGAAGGTTTTGTTCGCATCGCACTTGTCCAAGATAAAGAAGTATTACAACAAGTTGTTGAAAACATTAAAAATAGCGGTATTTTCTCTCTTGAAAAAGCAGATGCATTAGTCAAGAATTAATTACAAATCCCCTGCTTCCTTTTAGCAGGGGTTATTATTTTATATTCACTTTTCATTTAGAAATTAGGAGGTACATATGAATATCACAGCTATTAACGATACACTTCCCCATCGTCACCCATTTTTAATGATTGATAGAATTACAGAAATTGAAAATGAAAAATCCGTAAAAGGATATAAATTAATAACAACTAACGAATGGTTTATAAATGAGAATCAAAACAGTATGCCTCACATGCTAATTGTAGAGGCACTTGCGCAGCTTGGAGCATTCGTGGGAACAAGCAAGTCTAATGGATTAGGATTTCTCTCCTCATTAGACGGCGTAACATTTAATGGAACTGCTACTCCTGGTGATAAGCTAGATTTACAATATGAAGTTCTACGGAACAAACGAGGATTTATTCTCGGCAAAGGAATCGCTTCTGTAAATGGTAAACCAATTGTTATAGTTGAAAAGTTATTAGTTTACATCACTAAATAAAGATTTAATTATAGATATCCGTTATGATAACTACATAATGATAAGGAGTACAAAAATGAAGAGCGCCGTCGGTATTGATGCTGGAGGAACACTAACAAAAATTGCTTATTTTAATGAAGACAATGAATTACATTTTAAAAAATTTTACTCTCATGAACAAAACAAAATTCAAAAGTGGTTAAATAAAAATAAGTATATAAATAGATTGTCTCTGACTGGTGGTAAAGCTGAACAGTTACAAACATTATTTTTAGAAAAGTACACTATAGAGTATGTTGCAGAATTCGATGCCACACTTGCAGGCGTTCACTATCTTATTAACAACGGAAATGATTCCATAAATAACTTTGTTTTAACAAATATCGGTACAGGAACATCCATTCATTATGTCCATAATAAAAATTATATTCGTGCTGGAGGAACTGGTATTGGTGGAGGCACTATCATGGGCTTGTCGAAACTATTAGCGAATATAGATCGTTTTGAAGAAGTAATCCAGCAGACAAAACTAGGTTCTAGGCAGAATCTCGATATAACAGTTGGAGATATTTATAGCGGAATTCTATCTCCTATTGATAGTAATTTAACAGCTAGTAATTTCGGGAAAGCTGCTATTAGTGAAGCTGATTATAACAAACCCGATTTACTCGCCACCCTTCAAGGTCTTGTTGGTGAAGTAGTTACTGCATTAAGCCTTCAATTTGCAGAAGCAAAAGATATGGATCATATCGTTTATATTGGATCTACACTATCAAATAATACACATCTACAAGAAATTATAGGTAGTTATACTTTGTATCAAAATAAAAAACCTATCTTCTTAGAAGATCACGGTTTTAGCGGGGCTATTGGGGCTTTATTGAGTGCGGTAAAATAAATTCATCACAAAAAGGGGACTTTTGTGAAAGAGAAAACATTAATCAAAATTGAAAAAGATATCGAAAATCACGACTTAGGAAAAGCAAGAGATCGACTTCATGGCTTAATTCAGGCTTACCCTGAGGACCTTTCACTTCGCAAAAAATTAGGTGATATTTATTTCAAGTTACAATATCCAACAATGGCCGGACGCTATTGGTATCTTGAAGAAAACAAAACACCTGAAATGCTTCAAGCATGCCAACGATTTGAAAAATCGATGGGCAACAGTCCTAATGAGATTGTAAGAGCTTTAAAATTTAAAGGTGATTCTGCAATAATTAATAAATTATCATTAAACTATACTAGCTCTAATATACAACATCGTGTCATAAGCCAGATTGTCCAAGGACCTGAAGAAACTTGGAAGGATACCCTAGTTACAATTGGTTGTATTTCTATCTTGCTAATATTGATTATAACTGCCTGCATTGGATTATATACAATATTCAATTGGATATTTTCGTAAAATTTTCACACAATAAAAAGCTGGTATAAACCAGCTTTTTTTATGAACTATAACTCTACATACCCTTTTTCTCCACCGAGATACTGAAAGTCAGTTACACCAAACTCTTTCGTTACATATAATTTTATCGCTTCAATCCCTTCACCAAAATAAGGAATAGGGTTTTTCAAAAACGAGATTGTTTTTTCTCCATCATAAATTTTAGCTTTTATTATATCTTTGTCCGAATGAAACAATATATATATTCCCTTATAATAATATTCATAATATCCCTCTTCATCCTGTTCACTCTTGTCTTCAAAAGGTATACATTCCATTTTATAAGTATCCCCATTAATATTTATCAATTCCATGTAATCCGCCCCTTTAAAGAAAACTTAGGTACATTAACATGTAACACCCTCTTTTATTCCGCTTCTACATTTTCTTGTAACAATACGTTTTTGGAGAAACAGACTGTAAAAATTCATTCATCTCCCCTACAGAATAAATATATAACTCATGCATTGCACGCGTACAAGCAGTATAAAATAATTTCCGTTCACTTTCTCTACTATATTTTTTCTTTGATGCATCATAAATGATAACTGCATCAAACTCTACCCCTTTCGATAAATATGACGGGATAATCAAAATACCAGCATCAAACGAACTCGTTTCTTTCTTAATAAGACGAACTTGTAATGATGTTTGTAATGCAAGATAAGCTTCTTCACTTTCTTCCGCTGTTTTACAAATAACTGCAATTGTCTTATGACCACTTTGCTGCAACTGTTCGATTTGATCCACAATCTTTTTATGATGCACTTTCCCTTCTTTCACTTCCGTTATAATTGGTTGTTTGCCTTCACGCTGAAACGGTTCAATTTCATGCCCATCTGTAATTAACTGCTTCGTAAATTCAATAATTTGTTTTGCGGAGCGATAGCTACGTGTAAGAACGATTCTTTCACTCAGTTCTTCCCCGTACAGCGTACTTAACTGTGAAAATTCATTCTCTGACGCATGTTCATAAATAGTCTGATTAAAATCGCCTAGTATCGTCATTTTTGTATGCGGGAATACTCGTTTCAAAAATGCATATTGAAATGCGGAATAATCCTGTGCTTCGTCAATAAATATGTGCTGCACAGAAGTATTTCTTTGTAATTCTTCTAGTTGGTCTTTCATGTATAAATAAGGCGTTGCATCTTCATATGACATATAAAAATCTTGTATTTTTTCTATAGTTTCTTTGCATATTTCATTCCATCTTTGCGGTAATTCATTTTCTTCTACAAGTTGCTTAGCAAACTGCGGATCTTTAAATAACTGCATATAGAGTGCTGGTGTATGCATAAATTGTAATTTTTTCACACGTCTTTTAAGCGGTTTAAAATGCTCTTTTACAACAATCGCTGCTAGCATCTTCTGTTCCCGCTCAAAATCATCAAATGCACCATTTGAATGTTCTTCCTCTCGTTGCAATTGATGATACACTTTCGCATATGTTTCTTTATCTAATAACTGTATTTCTTCTTCCACCCATAACTCTTTTCTCTCTATTTTTTCTTGTTTTCTTAACTCTTTTAACAACCACTCAGAAATTAACTTTATTCGATTCGGAATCCGTATTGAAGGATCAAATTTATAAAATTGTTCTTTCATTTGTTCTTTAGAGATTAATACTTCCCCTCTAAATTTTATATCTTTAAATAACATACCTTCTCGTTTTAAATAGGATACATACTGATCTACTACTTCAATAAAATCAGAACTTGCTTTATATCTAATCCCTTCTAATCGTGTTTCATAACTCTTTTCTTCCATTCTTGTCAGTACATATTCCATTTGTGTAAATGGATCTTCTAATTCAAATTTCTTATCAATATGACGCTCTAAGTATTCTTGGAATGTCGTTTGCTTCATATTGTCTTCACCAAGTTCCGGCAATACTGTAGATACATAGCTATTAAACATCGAGTTTGGAGAAAAGAGAACGATTTGATCTGCATGTAATGTCTCTCGATAACGATATAATAAATATGCAACGCGCTGAAGTGCTGCCGATGTTTTACCGCTCCCCGCAGCTCCTTGAACAACAAGTAAACGACTCTTTTCATTCCGGATAATTTGGTTTTGTTCCTTTTGAATTGTTGAAACAATGCTTTTCATTTGTGTATTGGCGTTATTTCCTAATACTTCTTGTAGCAATTTATCGCCAATCGTCACTCCTGTATCAAACATACTTACAATTCGACCATTCCGAATAACATATTGCCTTTTTAAGGTCATTTCACCCGAAATCGTATCATTAGGTGCTTCGTATTTAGCTCTTCCTACAGAATAGTCATAATACAAACTTGATATAGGGGCTCGCCAGTCATACACAAGAAATTGTTCTGTCTGTTCATCGTAGAATGAGTGAATACCAAGATAAATAGCATCCTCACTTTTTTCACCGTCTTCTAAAAAATCTACCCTTCCAAAGTATGGTGATTGCTGTAATCTTTGTAATCCTTTTAGTTGCTTGTAAGCATGGCGGTGACTTTGCTCTCGTTCAGATAATAACTCCGCTTGTTGTTTGATACTTGCTGCCGTTTCGATAGCCTCTTCTGTATTATCAACATTCACAGTTACATCGTCCCAAAAATGTTTTCGAATCTGGACAACATCTTTTGTTGCTGCACTTGTATATTGCTCTAATGTATCAATATGTTTTTCAATCTTTCCAACTACTTCTTTCACACGATGTTGTTCCTGTTTCCACTCTTGATCTGTTTTCTCCATATCGCCACTCCTTATCAACTAATCGTTCTGATTCTCATTGTTTGATGCTATAATAAATTCAATAAAAAGTTTGACAAACAAGCATTTAATTTGTTATAATTAAATTGGGTAATTATTGAGTTTTATAAAAATAAACAGTGAGCGTTTTTCCATTTTAACACATATATATATGAAAAAACAATAAAAAGGAGATACAAATTTGTATCTCCTTTTTATTTTGAAAGTTCCACTTCAAATTCTATTATTGATTCTCCACCTTCTCCAATACATTCAACACTTACTTTTTCAAGTATACATTGCAATCGCGTACTTAATCTCGGCATCTTCTCTGCGATTTCTATTGCCCGTTTTTCATTTTCTTTTCGTCCAACTGTAACATGTGGTATATAGGGTATATCACTTCGCAAAAATTTCGCCAAAGGCCCTTTGTATAACTCATCATGCAACTTCCTTATCTGTTCCCTTCCTTTTTCAATGCGTAAGAACAAATAATCACCTTCATGACTTATACAATCGATAAGCTCAACTTCTATTGGATGAACCCCTTCCAATTTCCGGGCTATATGCGCTCTTAGTTCATCATTAGAAAGTGCACTTTCAAAAGGAAAAACAAGTGTAATATGTGGTTGAATGAATCCAAATAAAGGATCATGCTTTTTTCTAATTGCTTCAATTTCATCTATTTGTGCCTCACCTAAAAAAAGTAAAATAGTACGCATATTCCAACCTCCCTCCAACGAAACAAAAAAACTCAGCTCTATGAAACTGTACGAAAAACTTTTCTAAACTTCATATAACAAGCAATTCTCCATGGAACAATATAAGAAATAGCAACAACATAAAACAATAACCCTATCGTTTGCTGATCCAAATCAATTATATATTGCCTAGAACCATACCTTAAAATTACAATCCCGATAAAAGTAATGAGAAAAGCTACACTTTTCTTCGTATAGATATTCCCATCTTCTCTTCTCTCATAATTTGTAAGTATAATAAGTGGAATCGCGAAAAGAATTCCAAATAACATCGCAAAGTCAATGTATACTGCGGCCGGATGAATAGGACCAAAAAACATTAAAATTCCTGGTGATAAAAAAAGCAGTGGTAATAAAATTCGTTTACCATTTCCCTTTATCGGTCTATGCATAGAGCGGTAACGCCGCCATAAAATCAATAATGCAATACATAAAAACATCGTTATTAACGAAGATGTATCTCCCATATGTTTTCCTTCTCTCCTAAAATATTTTATCTAACACTGCTATACAATTTATTAAACCGTTTGTTCTAAAGAAATTTTTCGAATACATATGCCACTAATCACAAAGTAAAACACAATTAGCCCACTGGAAATGATTATGAACGAAGGTATATTCATCAAAACTTCAGTTTTTGTAAGGGTCAATTTTAGCCCGCTGTCATAACATACGCTTGTTAAGCCTATAAAAAAGATTGAACCAACTCCACATCCAACCCAATTAAATCTCTGCTGAAAAATAACAATTCCTTGAAAAAGACTCGCTATAGTAACATAAAGTAAAAACTGTACAAAAAACTGCTCAATTGAACCTCCTAACAAACTAGCACTTTCCACACGATAAAATAAGTCCTGTAAGAAAAGAACTTGAAACAGTGAAAAAAACGCTGATTGTAAAGCAATATAACAAACTGATCCAATGAAAAACTGTAACCTTGTTGTCCCAAACGAAACAGCTAAGCGAAATACATCTAGCTGTATAAAGAAAGTACTCACTACAATAAAAAACATAATGGCAATAGAAGGATTGTTGAAAACATCTTGTAAAAAGCCAACTCGTATATCTTTTATATCTATTAAACTCGTTGAACCTTTTATGATTAACGCTACAATCCAAAATATTAAAATAGCTTTATAATGATAATTAATGTGTAATTTTAACTGATTCATTAGCATCTTCACTTCACGTCACCATCCGTTATATAAATAAATAATTTCTGAAGCGACACTCCCTCAATTTCTAACTCTTCACTTTCAAGATATTTATAGTCTTCTTTAGAAAGCTCTCCCCATATAACACCAATCCCTTTATTTCCAAACAATTCTCGGTATACAACATTTTTATTTATCATAAATTCATCCACTTTATCTTTTCGCCCTGATATGTAATGGCCTTGCTGTAATAAATCTTCAACTGCTGATTGAACAACTACTTCTCCTTCTTTCAAAATCAGCACATCTTCTACTAAATGCGCTACCTCTTCTACTAAATGCGTTGATAAAATAATTGTTCGGGGATGATTGCCATAGTCTTCTAACAACATACTGTAAAATAATTCTCGGTGCGCTGCATCCAAACCGGTAGTCGGCTCATCAAAAATGGTAATAGGTGCCCTACTTGCTAATCCTTTAATGATTCCGACAACAGTCTGCATGCCATGTGATAATTTATCGTACTTTTGGTTTACATCTATTTGAAACTTTACTGCAAGTTCCTCCGCAAACTTCTGATCCCAATTTTTATAAAACATGTTACATAACTTAAAAATTTCTTTCACTTTATAATTCGAATAAATCTCTTCTTTCACTTTTACAAAACAAATATTTTGTAATGCATGACTATTTTCATACACATTTTCATTAAATATAGATACACTACCTTTACTTGAAACGATTTGTCCAGTAAGAAGGTGAAGTAGCGTTGTTTTCCCCGCTCCATTTCTACCAAGCAAACCATATATTTTATGCTCTTCCAATGAAAAGGTTAATCCATTTATAGCCATCTTTTTCTTATATTGTTTTGTCAATTCTTCAGTTTTCACTACAATTGTCATTCTTTTCCCTCCTTTGTAACCATTTGAATCATTTTGATTAGCTCTTCTTTAGAGATTTCAAGTACCTCCGCTTCCTTCCACACTTTAGGCAAAAATTCATTCCTAAAAGCACTTTGTCGCTTCTTTAGTACCACTTCCTTCGCTCCCTTTGCAACAAACATCCCAATCCCTCTCTTTTTATATAAAATACCTTCATCGACTAACAAATTTACTCCTTTCGCCGCTGTCGCCGGATTGATTTGCAGCAATTTTGCAAATTGATTTGTTGACGGAACCTTTTCTTCTTCAAGCAGTATTCCCTTTAAAATATCCGACTCAATGGTTTCTGCAATTTGTATGTATATTAACTTATTTTGTTCAAGAGATTGTTTCATACCTTCCCCCTTAGGTTCATAGGTTCATTACTTATGTAATTAACCATATCACAAGAATATATTTCCATTCAATATTTTCCCATAATTTTTTCGCAAAAAAGAAGTATCATACCTTAAAGAATGATACTTCTTTATAAAACCGTTGTATTTTCTATACTGAACCTCAAGTTCTTTTCATTCAAACCATTTTGACAAAAATCAAACTTCTTTCCCTTTAATAATTTTGTTCGATCTACTACCTGTCCTAGATGATAACTTGTATGCTCAACTAAATGAAACAAGCAATGTATGTCTATACGAGTATTTTCATTACAAGCTTTAACATACTCTTTTTTCCATTCATCAAATGTTCCTTGTACAGTTTTAGATAACATTGCTGGACTCAAATGCATAATTGGAAAATATTCTTCAATCCCGTTTTCAAAATGTATATTCGGATTCGAATAACGACTGCTATTTCTTTTTATATGCTCACAAATATGTAATACAATGCTGCCAATTGAATTTACTGTCCTGTCTGATTTCCACAACTCTTCTTCATTTAAATACCCAATTGTTTGCAGTAATTTAGGTAAATAGTGGTCATACATTCGGTGATAGGCAATCTTATAAAATAGTTCCATCTTTATCCTCCATTCAATTCCCCTATAACTAATACATCGCCTTATCAAAATTCCCTTCCAAAATATACACATTTTAATAAAAATTAAAAATTTTCACTTTTTTAGTTTACAATTATCCATTAATTGTATATACTTACTAACGTAAGAAAAAAATTCTAAAAGGAGGTCGAATAAAATGATGAAATTACAATTACATGTTGCATCTATTTTACAATTAAATATGAATTCGACCACCCTAATGGAGAATTGAAAATCGTTCGGTATTTTCTTTAATTAGCAAATTCGCCACAGGAGGTCGTATACTTTCCTGTGGCTTTTTCATGCCTGTCACAGGAGAATTATATCTTCCTGTGGCTTTTTTGTGCGATTTTTTAATCTCTAACACTATTTCTTTTCGGAAGGAGCAAATATTCAATGACTTTTCACGTACTTTTTTTCAGTATTACAATCCAACGAAAGCAATTATCTGAAGTTGAAATGTTACACGATCAACACATTCAAAAGACTATGAATGACATAAAGGAGCGTCAATGTCCTTACAGTAGTCACCTATAATTCCTTTACGAAAGGAGGAATTCATTTATGACGATTCATATTTTCTTTTTTACGTTTGCTCTTCAGAAAAAATCTTTATCTGAAACTGAGATTTTACGTAAACAACAATTAAAAGCGATTACGGACGAAGTAAAAGATCGCAAGAGTTCTTATTATAATCAAATGTATTAAAAATTAATTTATAAAAGGAGCAATCTTCTGATGAAATTTCGAGTATTCTTTTTAACCATTACTGTTCACAAAAGTAAAGTCTCTGAAACTGAAATTTTACAAGAACAGCAAATCAAAAAAATGATGGATGAAGTGAAAGAACGTCAAGTTTCTTATTACAACCATATGTACTAAAAATTTATATAAAAAGGAGCAATCTTCTGATGAAATTTCGAGTATTCTTTTTAACCATTACTGTTCACAAAAGTAAAGTCTCTGAAACTGAAATTTTACAAGAACAGCAAATCAAAAAAATGATGGATGAAGTGAAAGAACGTCAAGTTTCTTATTACAACCATATGTACTAAAAATTTATATAAAAAGGAGCAATCACCTTATGAAATTCCAAGTTTTCTTTTTAACGATTACAATTCACAAAAACAAATTTTCTGAGTTCGAAATGTTACACGATCAACACATTAAAAATGCTATGGATGAAGTGAAAGAACGTCAAGTCCCTTATTGTAGTCACCTATAATTCCTTTACAAAAGGAGGAATTCATTTATGAAATTTCATGTTTTCTTTTTAACGATTACCATTCAAAAGATGCGATTATCTGAAGCTGAAATTGTGCAAGAACAGCAATATAAAAAGATTATGGATGACATTCGAGATCGTAGAAGCAAATATTATACACATCTATAATGATGCAATTTAAATCTTATGAGAGGAGAGGATTAAGATGTTAATGGCGCGTTGCAAAGAAATGATTTGGATTATTGAGAGGGATTCCACATAGTCCAATGTATGATATTTTAAAGCACTAGTTTCTTTGAAAAACAAGTAAAAATTACACATTAAAAAAAGATACATCACTTAAAAAGCAATGTATCTTTTTTGATACTTTTATTTCCGATTATTTCTTTTCATCTTAAATAATCTCACCAAGTTTGAAACAACTGTTTTTGTCACAGCGTAAGCTGGTACTGCTAAAATCATCCCAACAATACCCGCGAAATTACCTACACCAAGAATTAACACAATAATTGTTAAAGGATGGATATTTAATTTCGAACTCATAATACGCGGTGAAATAATGTTACTCTCAAATTGTTGTACAATGGTTACGATAACAATTACCCAAGCTGCTTGCATTGGAGATACAAATAATCCAACAATTACAGCTGGTGCTGCCCCAATAAAAGGTCCTAAATTCGGGATAATATTTGTAAATGCCGCTATAATACCTAAAACAAAAGCATATGGCAAATCCATGATGACATATCCGATAAATGTAAATGCACCGACGAATAAACAAACGAGCGCTTGCCCCTGAATATAGGCAGACAACGTTTCACCTGTTTCTTTTATAATACGAAGTCCTTCTTCACGATACGATTCTGGTAAAAAACTAACAGCTTTTCCTGGAAATGCATGACCATCTTTAAACATGTAAAACAAGATAAATGGTACTGTAAATACGACTAATGCAACGTTTGTAATAATACCGAATAAAGCCGTTGCACTCGACGTTATTGTATTTGGTATCTCTTTTAAATACTCAATTGCGTTTTTTTCAATCGTTTCAATTGATACATAATCTTGTGTAGCCAGCCATTCAAATAGCCTATGATGAGATAATTCTTGTATGTATACTTTCCCCTCTTTAATATATGTTGGCATGTTTTTCACTAGGTCCATTAGCTGCTGTGAAATCGTTGGAACGACTACACCAATTGCAACTGCTGCCAGTGTAATGATAAAAACATATAACAACAATATCGCCAAACTTCTAGGAACTTTTTTCGCCTCTAAAAACACTAACACTGGATTAAAGATGAAATATAAAAACAAAGCGATTAAAATTGGGAAAAATAAAGTGGAAATGAATATGCCAATCGGTTGAAATAAAAATGATATTTTTGTGCAAATAAATATAATTCCTACAACCATTAGCACTTCTAATGTCCAAAAGTGCACTTTCGATTTCAAAAAAACGTCCTCCTTTAAACTAGCACTTCCCTATATTGTATCAAAACATCCATGAATTTTACATGCTATTTTCACCTTCAATGTTCCAAAATGCGAATAAATACACTACAATGAGATTACATACAAATTTGCAGGGTAAAAGGTGATAAATATGACGCAATGTATTATTTGCAGAAAAGAAACGAAAGAACTTAGTGAACAACATGTTATCCCAGAGATTTTATGTGGACATTATTTTACAAATTCAATTTGTGATACTTGTTATGAACATCTCACAACAAACGTGGATCGACCATTAATTCGGCATAAACTGATTCAATATAAAATCGAACAAATGAAGCAACAAATTGATTCCCCTCTTTATACGAATGAATATGGTCAAGAATTAGCTGCAGCGGAAACTGAAGAAGTTGAAACAAACGACGAAGTATATTATTCTAATGCATTAATTATGAAACTATGTAAAAAACATGATATTTCATTACATAATGAAATTTGGAAAGAAGAGCGCGTAACAAAAGTAGCAAGCTCAATTCAACGTGAATTACTTTTAGATAACCGTAAATATAAAATGAGTATCTTAAAAATGGCTTATACATTCGCAGTACATACAATTGACGGTTATTTTAATGATCCAGATGCGATTGATATTTCTACTATTATATCTAATGTTGACTTTATCGAATTAAAAGAACGAAGTATTGTTCGTGATTTAAGTAAAAGTTCATTGTGGAATACCCTTAATACAACTAGTGATAATCACTACTTTATCTTATTAAGTGACAAAGATGGCCTATTCTGCTTCATTCGTCTATTTGATATTTTTGATGTTGTTGTCCATCTTTCTGGAAAAAAATATCAACTTCCATCTCCAATTGTTGGAGTAAATGATGTAGAAAAACAAGAATTTTATATTGAGAATTTAAAACAATACATGGATAAGTTATTTAAACAAAAGAGTACAAAAACTTATATCTAATTACAAATCAGAACATATGGTCTCCTTTCTTAATAAAAAGACACTATGTTATAATGAGTATGAAAAGAACAATACAATCACATAAAACAATTATAAATTGTATATAAATAAAAAAGACTAGTGTGCGGCTACACACCAGTCCATGTAACTTAGCAGATTGGATTGTTCATTTATCCTATTTGTTTCTTACAAACGAGACAACCCACATTCTATTGGCATAGGTGGGTTGTTATTTTTTGAGCTTGTCGATTAAAACGACAACAAACGTTAACAGTGCAACGAGAAACAATCCGCCTTGCAATAGTAACGCAATTTCACTCATTCATTATCACCTCCCTTCTATCCGGAGAAGTGATAATTGAACAACCAACCATACCATAAGTTACCTCTTAATTTTATCATATTTTCTAATCTTTTACGATGAAAACCGGCAAGTCTCTCGCTTGCCGGTTTTACTGATTCCTATTCTTTTATTCTCCATCTTGCACTAGTTTTCCAACAATCGCTTCATAAAATTCCCGCTCATCATCCACATTTACATGTACACGATTCACCTTTTTGGTAAACCCATATAATAACTGCGCTGTTAACGGCTCTTTTAATTTTATTTCAAAAGTAGCCGGTTCCTTTATAAATTCCATTACCGTTGCTTCGAATACTTCTTTTCCTTCTTCCTTCGTTAATGCTTCACCTTTATAAAATGTAATCTCCTTTATTTGAGTAAATGGGATTATGATTTTCTTCCCAAATCCAACTTGGATAATTACTTCCGTTTCCGTCATCATATATGGATTCGTACGAATTGCTTGTATCTCAGCTAAAAAATATAAAATTCCATATATATTTACAACGAGTAAGCCCCAAGCCAACACTTCATTCCACTGATGAAGTAAATAATGAAATCCAATTGATTCAATTAATGTTGCGTGAATCAGCATAATATAAAATGGGATTGCCCCAGTCTTTTTATGATACGAAAAAACATGCTCACTTTCTGGTATCTTTGTACGCCACGAGAATAAAGCGTAGTAAAATAATTTACATTCCGAAACAATAACATCTACTACAGTATTTCTTTTCAACGCAGTATCAAAGGCTTTATCAATTACAAAGGAGAATGATGGATATTCATTCTTATATTGTTTATAACATCGTATTATCTTAGGTAATGCTCTAGCAATCTTATATAGAATAAATAACTCTAAACCTATAAATGCACTTTCTCCTGCAACTAAAATATAAGAAATAAATGCAAACGACTGTAAATAATCGCTCGGAATAATGAATCTTGCAGCGATATACCCCGCAATTATAACCGGGAATATATTAGTTAATGAGTAGCGTTTACGTATAATAAAGAAATACGTAATGACTGGAATAACAATAAGAAAATCTAACAAGGACCCTAGCACCATTTCCTTCGGTACAGCGGGTACAATAGGAAGTGTATATGCTAGATAATTTGATATTACAATTAAAGCTATAAAACCAATCGAAATATTTCTTCTTTTACGCGAAGTGGATTCACTCATATAATCCCACCTTTTTATTTAAAAGTCTTATGAAGCTGATCCTTATAAAATAGAATAGCTTTTTCATATTCTTTTACATTTTCTAGTTTTACAACGGTTTCGATCAATAATTTCATTGCTTCTTCATATTCTTTTACGCTTTTTATAAACGACTTAACCTCCCCTCTTCTACACGATTACATAACTGTTCTAACCTGTTTACAATCTCTTTTGCTGTTTCATCTTTCCCTTCACAAACCCAAACATTGCCATCTTCTCCAATCACATGATGAATGGCTGCATGCGAATACAGTGAATGCGGAGAATTTGCTATCATCAGATTTGCTTTTGCCTGTTCCATTCTTTCACTTGCACGTTGGATTAACTCTCCTCTGTTGACATCACTTTCAAGCTTGAATCCAACTAAAACTGTTTCTGGATTCCATTGTTTAATTTGTTTTAATATTTTAGGTGCTTTTTGAAAATGAATAATTGGTGCTATATCACTTGAAATTTTACCGTTCATATCAAGTTCATTTCCTTCTTGATCACAAATTTTATCAACAATCCAGTCCGATCCAGCTGCCGCCATAATCACAGCATCGATTTTCTCATGTGTAATGATACTTTTCATTTTATCTTGTAAATCTATAATACCTTCAAATGGATGTAATTCTAATTTGCTATTTGTAGCATTCGGTTTTTCAGCAAAATAACCATGTAAGTATATGACATGTGCTCCTTTTGACATCGCTTCTTCAGCAAGAATTTTTCCGATTGTACCTTTTGCTAAATTCGTATGACCGCGTACTTGATCCCATTTTTCTAAACAGCCACCACTCGTAATTAAAATCTTTTTCTCCTTCATCATAACCATCCCTTACTTGTTTTTCGAACGAAACCACTGTACACCAAAGTCAACAACTTCTCGTTGTTTCATAAGTCTACACGTTGCATTTCCAATTTTACCGATTATTACAGATCCTGTGTGCTCAAATTCCTTCCCAATCTCAACAAATGCATCAGAATCATAGTCCATTTCATCGAACTCTTTCCATACTCTGACACCGTTTTCTATAATAGGCGCCCCCACTTTCACCAATTCACGTGCACCTGTACGTATTTCAGATAAATGAACTGATGTGTTAGAATCATAGCCTACACCTATCAACAATACATATCCATCTAAATCATATATTTTCTTTAAAGGTGAGTACTCTCCAAAACTAATTGAAAGTGAATGCTCCGCTATAATAGCCTCTGCATGTTTCCCCCATGCAGCAAAACTATTTAACGGATGATTACTACGTTTTACATTTGGATATGTACGAAAACATTCTACAACTCTACCCATCGCGCGTGTTGGGGTTATATCTGGATGAAACGCTGGAACATTGTCTCGAATAATTTGCCACCAGCTTTCTGGGACAGGAGGTCTTGCCCAATCTTTTGGATCCGATAAATCAGAGGTTTGTGTTGGCATAATGATTGTACCTTCTTTAGTAATTACATTCATTAAAGCTTCAACTACAGCGACGGCTCCGCCAGATACCCAGCCAATTGAACTAAGAGAAGAATGAACAATCACTGTCATTCCTTTTTTTAGTCCTAGCCTTTTTAAATCATTTGTTATCGTTTCTATTGTGTTAGGTAATTTTGTTTCCGCCACTATGTCATTTATTTTCATGATTACTCCCCCATAAGGTTCTCTCTACGCTTATAAACTATCAAATCGAATTTTAAATCTCATCAATATATTATCATACTTTTCTTAATTTTTAATCCCAACGACAAAGAGACCTCCTAAAAAATTCTGTTCATACTGACTTATGTATCCTAGACAACTGAACTATAGCACTGCTCCATATACATTTGTATTATTATGGTAAATATTATACAATAAAACCGACTGGTTGGTCTATAAAAAGAAGAATTATGAAAGACTATCACAACCTTGTATAGCGTCAACATACATAAAAGGTCTTTTTTAGTCTATTTTCAAGGGAGATGAAACCATATGCTCAACTGGATATTTGTATTCAGCATTGCTATACCAGGAATTGTTACAATGAGCTTAGCGGAACAAAAAATAAACAAAAAGTTAGAAAATACTCCAGAAACACCCTCTATCTACCTAAGTCTTTTTATCCATACTCTACTCGTTTTACTTTTTTCCGGCATGGGTGCATTTTTCTTATCAAAGATCCAAGATGGAAATATTATTTTACCGAGCAACATTGGTGAAGCAGTTCTAATTGGAGTAATTTGCTCCCTCGGACACGTTATTATGTATTATGGATTCTTTAGAAAAGTTATTGATAAAGAAACGTTTCTACAAATTGAACATCAGCGCCATAGTGTAGGATTAGGAGCCAGAATCCTATATGGCGGAGTTGTTGAAGAAATCATCTTCCGGTGGGGTCTTATGGCACTTTTCATCACGTTGATGAGTTTTTTTCATGCTGTCACTCAGATTATTGTAGTTCTTGGGATTATCCTATCTAGTATTCTATTTGCAGTCACACACTTTCTAGGCGTAAAAGGAATGAAAAAATCAAGATGGCTATATTCTTATGCTGTATTAGGAAATTTGTGGATAGGTATTTTTTGTGGCTGGCAATTCTGGTCGAATGGTTTAATTGCCGCTATCATTGTTCATATGCTTTTCCACCTATTATTGTATCCTTGTGAACTGTGGTACCTCAGAAAATTAAAAGATGGAAAGAATGCTCTAAACATGTAACATTATAGACTATTCCTCTTCCATTCCCTCTATTTTCTGATCCGATAGCATTAGAAAATCGCATTACAAACGGAAAAACCAAAAGGTAATTTATAGTATAATCAAATGAATAAAATCAGGGCTACGAGGTGGATAGAATGAAAAAACTCATATTAAGTTTTTGGGTATTGGGGATTATCGGATTAAGCGGATGTACTCTGTTTACAAGTGATTATGAAAGGTATTGGGTTTTAGATAAATCTAGATATGGTGAAGGTAACTTCGGCCCAACAAATCTATACGAAAAAGCACAAGAAGACCCGACAATGGTTCATTATTCAAGAGAAAGAATTAGCGAAGGGAAAATGATGATATTTTTAGCATTTGGCGAAAAATACAAAAATGATAAAATTACAGTAAAAGAAGTAAGAGATGAAAAAGATAAGTCAGTTATTGTATTACATGTGGAAAAAGATAAAGGTACAGATAAAAACCCCGTTATGTATATTGGCGTAAATAAATTAAGAGACTCTGTGGACATTGTAAATGAGAACGGTAAAAAGATTTTTGAGATAAAACAGAATGAAGGAGTAACATCGCAACAATAAAAAACACAATACTTCATAACTAAAAATACTCTCTCTAAAGTAAACTTGTATTACCTTAGAGAGCGTATTTTAGAATTCTAAAAGTAATCAAAAAAGCATGGCGGTGAATCAGGAATCAACTCCTCAAGCACTTCTATCATTTCAGGATTTCCTTTTATCCTTCCAATATCACATAAAAATGCAGGGCTTTTATAACTTAATAACATAGTTGTTAACGTTTGGATTGTTAAAGATATTCCATCAATGTCATTTACTTCTTTATGATATGTTATTTGTAATTGTTTCCTATGATCCCATTTTAAAATAAAGGTTCCTTTATTCCACTCTAATATAGGATCATCTATATGTAAGACTAATTTTTCTGTTTCTGTATTTTTAAATGGATATTGTTTCAGAAAACCAACTACATCGACAATTCTTCCCATATAGTAAGGGGCGATTGTCTGTTTTATTTCACTATCTTCAAGTAAGAAAGCAACCGGTTCATGAACGCATGTCTTTCCTTTAACATAATACACCATTGAAAAGTGTGCACTAATGAAATTCCATAACCCTCTTCTCGCCTCTTCATTTAAGTAAATCATTTCTTCTATATAAAACTTCTCTTCAAGGACACGATAAAATAAATAGCCATGAGGAATATCTTCATCTGTGTAATAAACTGCTAATTGTAAATCAATCGTTTCCTCACGAAATCGTTCTTCCCATGCAAGTGTCTTTCGAACCATTGTCCCATTTGTTTTTCTAGCAAACTCATCATAGATTTTTTCTTTTTCTTTACTTTTTAATCCAACTCTCCTTACTCGGCCACTAATGTTGCCACGATACTTAGGAAGTTGTGTATCTTTAATTTGGTATTCGATGATATCAGAAATAATTTCCCATCCTTTTTTTCGATAATAAGGAATCGAATAGGGAAACAAATACGAAATATATTGTCCATTTTCTCTCATCGTTTTTAAACTTTCCTTCATTAATGAGTTCATTAATCCATGCCCTGCATACTCTGGATATGTACCAACTCCAGTAACTCCTCCCATTTCATAAATCACACCATGAATATTCACTTGAAAAGGCAAAACAACAATTTGAGAAATTAATTTATTATTATCAAACCACCCTAAAGCAGTCCCTGGCTTTAATTGATGGCTTTTCTTTTGGACCATTTTCTCTTCATCATTAATCATCTTTTTTGAAACTTGAAACACATATTTCATTAAGTTTGAAAACTGATCTACTTCACTTTCTTTAATAGGCCTCATAATCAAACCTTTATAGTACTTTTTGTCCATTTTCATATACTCCTTTGTAACACAAACTAAAATATCATATTATTTTTATCATTTAGTTAGTATATACAAAAGATAATGAAAACAAGCATACAGTATTATTAAGACTGTATGCTTGCATTTTTATAATTCCACAATTTCTCTTCCTTTTTCAGCATAACTCATATCACCAACAGACTCGACTTTATATGCCCCATCTTTATAGAGAATTTTAGTTACACTTGCATTTTCTACTCCCATTTTTGTTTTACTACTATCAAGCATTTCTACTAATGCAGTGATCATCAGTCCATGAGATACGACTAAAACGTTACCTCCTCCACTTTTAGCGGTGTCTTCACTAATTTTATCGATTTCTTTTTTTATACGAATTGAAAATACTTCCCAATTTTCAGCTTGTTTCGTAGCGTCTGCTTCCGCAATGAAATTCGTAATTTCTTTAATAGAGAACTTCATTAATTCAGATACTGCTTTAACACCAGCAGTATCTTGCATAGCCTTCCACATATTTTCAATCTTATCGCCTTCAAAAATCCCAAAATTCAATTCACGTAAATCTTTCCGTTGTTCAAATTTTAACTTTGATTGTCCACTATACTTTAATACTAAGTTAACAGTTTCAATTGCACGACCACTATCACTACTATACGCATCAACAAAAGGTATATCTTGTAGTCCATTCCCTAAACCCTTCGCTATTTCAATGCCCTTCTCTACTAATGGAGAATCTGCCCAGCCTTGTACACGTTCACTAGTGTTTAACATTGTTTTTCCATGTCTAGTAATATATAACGTAACGGTATTATCCTTGTTATTATCTGTTAAGTTCATATCTTTTTCCATATTCATCATTCATGTCTCTCCCTTTAGAGTAATCCATTGCTTGTAAAGTCACTGCTTCTTATCGACCAAAACTTAAAAATCTGCTTCCTTTACTAACAACTATATTATAATTTTATCAAAATAGTTTCATACGTGGATAAAATATATAATTTTAGTTTCCATCAATTCATATTTTTTAAACGAAACAAAAAGGAACAGACCCTTATAATTACGAATCCATTCCTTTTCTATCTTTCACTTTTTATGCTGTTATCTTTTCTTCCTTTTTCATAACAACTGCAACATAACTATGCAGAATCATTCCTACAACAACTAAACTCATTCCAATCCATGATAATGATGATGGAAATGGAGCAGATAGCCAGACTAATTCTCCGAGTAATGCAAATAAAACTTCACCTGACTGCGTTGCTTCTACTGTTGCCAATTTCTGCGGATCATCCTTTACAAGATCTGTTGCAAAGAAAAATAATACAGTCGCAATTAAACCAGAACTAATTGCTACGATGAAGCATTGAAAAACTTGGTCACTTGCTGGTAATCCATTTGTAGAAACCTCATAGCCTGATAACAAAAACCAAAATGGTAAACTTGCGAGTGTCATTCCAAGAACTCGTTGAAAAACATCTAACTCTCCTTTACATACTTGCATCATTTTTCGATTTCCAAGCGGGTAGGCAAATGCTGCTACAATTACGGGCACCACACATAAAACGGTTTCACGAATCCCTAAAGAAGAAGCATGTTCTACTTGCATAAAAAGCACACCTAATAATATGACAGCAGACATCATCAATTCTTTCATTGGAATTTTTATATGTAGCGAATTTGTTGCAAATAATGGAGTTAATAAAATCCCTGCTATAATTGTAATTTGCCATGTTGAGGCAACGAGCCATCCTGGTCCAAATGCACCTGCAAAACTAAGCGGTGCGTAAAAAAGACCGAAGCCAACAATACTCCATAACAACCACTCTTTCGGATTACTTTTCATATATTGAAAGAGTTGCTTTAAGTTCCCTCTATACATGACAATAATGACAAGTAACGGGACCATAAAGTAATATCGTAACGATGCACTCCAAATCCAGCTTCCGCCTTGTAAATCCATCGCACGGTTTAAAATAAATGTAAAGGCAAAGAAAAACGATGCCAATACCCCCGTTGCAATTGCTTTCATCCTAAAACCCCTTATACATTTTTTCTTCTACTATATAACAGAACACGGTTAATTTGAAATAAAATTCATAAATTTCATACTACAAATGGTATCTTTGTACATTTATCTAGAATCATATCGGTAAAATTTCCGCAATCGACTTATATGAGCTTGATGATACCGATTATGATCAGCTATATGCCAGATTCCCCACCTAATCGTAGCAGTTTCACCATCTTCATAATATACTTCTCGTGTTAAGTCTGCTTCTGTTAGCTTCATACATTCGTCATAAAACATATTTTGAACATCTTCATAATCTCGCATGATTTCTCGTAAAGAACCTTTTGTTGTATTAGGTAATTCTCCTTTTTCATCAAGCATAGGACCATATTTTTCTTGTAATGATAGTGGAACTTGCGCACCTTTCAAACGATATACCCAATGTAAATCTACAACCGCTAGATGTTGTAGAATCTGCCCAATGTTATTTTCATCATTAGAAGAACCTTTGTAATGTAGTTCTTCTTTACCTACATCCTTTACTAATCCTCTTAATCTTTTGAATGTATCACTTACAGTAGCATATAACACTGCAACGTGAGGGTTCATATCCCTTTCTACATATAAATCTTTCACTGCAATTCTCCTTTCCAACTCTTAATCCTTTCATTGATCCCATTTGCCTTTTCATGATGAATATAATGCTTTGTATTTGGAAATATAATCTGTTCCGTTCTTGAAGATATTTTTAACAGTTCATTCTGCGTTTTCTCCCAATTTTCATATACTGGTTTATCTTCACGTTTTCCTGTTGCGAAAATGTGCATATCATGATTGTTAACTTCAATTATCTTACCAGGTACTTCCGTATAATTATTTACACAAATAGCTTGGTACAGTACACTAGCAATAAAAACAATTAACGCAATAAACAAAACAATACGCTTCTTGTTTTTAAACATCAGATACTCCTTTTGGATATATTTTTAGAGAAATAAAACCATATGTTCGTCATCGCGATATATGCCATTTATTTTTAGTGCCCTTTTTTCTATCCCATACGTTGTAAAACCTATTGATTGATACAATTTTTTTGCTGCTTCATTATCTGAAACAACCCCTAAACTAATTTGCTCTATTTTTAGTTCTCTTGCCTTTTCAATTAACGCTCGAATTAAGCATTTTGCTAAGCCTTTCCCTCTACTTTGATGATCTACATACATGGCAACAAGATGTCCCTTATGCTTATATGCTGCTTTTTGTTCCGTTAGTAACGTTACTACACCCATTAGTTGATTCTCTTCATTAAAAGCACCGAATGTGTAACTAGTTTTTGAATTTAAATTTCGAACAACTTCCTCAACAGGGTTTTCTTTTTGCATCGCTTCTTCATAAGTTGTCACGAATGCTTCTGGATTCATTTGTAGTGCTTGTAAGCGTAAGTTCCAATATTGTACTGCATCTAAGTCTGATAAAACTCGAATCATTTGTATGCATCCTCTCATCAGTAAATTTCTAAACTTAATCCATTTTTGTTTACATAATAGTATTATATGTTCAAAACTTTTTTATTAATAATTTCATATTCTTCTTTCAACATACTAAAACGATAACGATTAATAAATGCACCTTCTCGTAATCTATCATTTCTCATGATTCCTTCACAAACAAACCCAGCCTTTTCATAACTTTTTATCGCTTTTATGTTATCCGCATCAACACGTAGCCACACTTTCTCTAGACCAAATTCATAAAATCCAATTTGTAATATGCTGTATAGCGCCGCAATACCATATCTTCGCCCCCAATATTCTTTGTTCCCAATTGCAATTCCTAATTCAGCATTTTTATTCGTTGTATCAAAGTTTTTTAAATCGACCCAGCCAATATGCACACCATCTCTAGTAACAATAGCTCGTTGTTCATACCCATTTTCTCGATTCAGACACATCCCAATCCATCTTTTTGTCTCATCACGTGTAAACGGTGGATATTGATCAGGTACAACTAAATGTTTTGTTACTTCTTTATCTAATGACCATTGATATCGATCTTCTACATCGTCTAATGAAAGTTCTCTTAATACAATAATTGGTACATTCATTTTTCCATCTCCCTTTTATTTCCCTATAGAAAACCCTTCAAACAACCTGCCTCCATAGTTTTCTAAAGTGCCCTCGACAAAGGCAATCAGTTTCTTCTTCTCCCCAGTTCTATAAAATTGATCAAAAGCTGCAACAAACTCTTCTGCAAATGATGTATCATATTTCCTTAACACCCTAATAAACCATTTAGAATTGCCAACCCATTGTCCATTTACTCGAAGTACAAATTCATGAACTAAATCAGCCAAAAGATTAGCAATAAACAATTCTTCTTCCCTCTTTGTCGCACCAATAAAATCGTCTAGTGCATCCGTAATAAAGTAACGCTTCTGTCTGATAAGTTCTTCTGTCCACTTTTCAGGACCTTTATCTAATAATTGTCGTGCTTCCAGTTTTAAGCTAGTTACAATTCCTTCCTCCCCTTTTAAAATAATCCCTTCCGAAACTAATTGTGGTAAACTAGGTCTCCCACGCTTGCAGTCACTTTTAAAATATTCTTTATATGTTTCAAAAGTATGTACAAACACTTCAACTGGCCAACCATTGCTAAAAAAAGATTCACGATAACAATTAGATAGACTTCCATCAAATATTACAATATCAAGGTCAGATGTTTTGGTTGCTTCTCCCCTTGCAATACTTCCTCCTAATAAAGCGACGTCACAATGTGGAAAGTGTGATTCAATAATTTTTTGTGCAGCGTCAATTGCTTTCATGCTGTTCTCCTTCTTTCATTTTCTTTTTTTATTTCTTTCTCTATCCCGTGCTTTTATAATATATGCCTCTGCTTCAGGTGTTTTACATGAAGTGGCACCATGATCAACATCAACCTTTCCAATTTCACGTGCAATTGTGATTGCTTTTTGCTCAAGCTCATCATTTCGAATTCCAATCGCAATAAGTGCACTATTCATTGTTTCTTTTTTTCGATTTTTTTCAGTATGTATATGAACCTTAATTTCTTTTAAAAATGGTAGGAAAAATTCATCTTCTAACGATTTATCCTTTATAGCAACATTAGCGAGTAAAGACCAACCCGCTCTACCAATCCATTCATCTTGAGATGCTGTCCACTTTTTCAATTTCTCTATTGCAATTGGAGACGAACTTACAGCTGACATGAGTACATCCATCAAACAATAATAATCAACCTCTTGTACCCATTCATCCAACTGCTCTGACGTGAATTTTTTTGGATCAACAATCATTGTAGCTAATGTCATTGCATCCATATTTTTTGTTTCCCATAATGACATGGCTAATTCATGATCTTTTTTGATTTTCTTCTTTAATTGTTTTAAGTTTGCAAAACTAACACCGAATAGTGGCTCTTTTGCCCCATGGTTTTTATATGTTTTACGATTTTGTTCTGTTCCACATTCCTCAAGCTGATGCATGATTTCTTCTAATATCATTTGGGCACCTCGTTTTTATGTTATTTCTCCTTGCCTTAAATACACACTTACGATATATTCGACATTATTTATTATTTTCCTAGTTTTTATTTTCAAATACGGTATGTGAAATTAAATAAACCTAAAAAACAAGAATCACTTATAATTAATTCAAAAGTATCTTCTATTATCAATACTTTAATATCTATAGATTTCTGTTTTTGCTGTGCAAATCGATTCAGACGTTCTACAGTCCCAGGGGCAGTACTAGGATTTGTAAATAATATTGTTTGCGGCCCTTGAACATTACAAAGCATTTCAAAGAATGGTTCGTCAATTTTTATTATAGGTTTTGTAATTGAAAACTCTTCCTTCTGTATTAGCGTGATATAACTGGTACATGTAATTAAAACTGCATCTATATTACTTTCTGCTATCCATTTCAGCTGATTTTTCAACTTATTTTGAGCTTGAGCCCTTCCAAACCCCTTATCACTTTCTATCCTCCTCGACAAGATGGGATCCACAAAATGAATTAATTCTATCTCCAATACTTCAAATGCTCTTTCTATATATTCAATATTTGAATGATGGGCATGTAAACAAGCTATTTTTTTCACTTTTATCACACCTTTTTTATTTTAAAAATACACATGTGAATTTATGGGGTTTTAGATTCTTTTAATCCATATGCTGTTTTTATTCATTTCTCTTCTCATTTTAAAAAACCTGCTAAACAAGAATGTTTATCACAGTAAAAACAACAAAATCTTGCATACTTTTTTACAAACTTTTTTGTACTTGTAAAAATCTTTTTTTGCATTTACCTACCTAAAATTGCTAATATAGTAGAGTAGAACTATTATAGAGAGAAGGAAAATTATGCACAATGGAATTCGAATGACAACCTTAGTAAAGAGAGCATTGTTTATTTGCGTCGGGGTATTATTTTTATACGAAGCAATGTACGGTCCAACTCATATTGCTCGGGCAAGTACGGAAGATGAAACAAAATCTGTTCAACTTGTAAGTGAAATTCAAACTGCTCTAGCTCCGAAAGAAGCCCCAAAACAATATAACGGGCAAGTTAGAAAAGTTGCTTACTTAACATTTGACGATGGTCCTGGAAAGTACACTGCTGAGCTATTAGAAATGTTGAAAAAAGAAGATGCGAAAGCTACATTTTTCCTAATTGGAGCAAACGTTAAAGCATTTCCAGATCTTGTGAAACAAGAATTAGCCGAAGGACATTATGTTGGTATGCACAGTATGACACATAACTACAAAAAGCTATATACTGAAGGACATTATGTGGATGAAATGAAAGAAGATCAAAGTTTAATTGCTGGGATTATCGGAAAATCCCCTATCTTAACACGTCCACCATATGGCTCAATGCCAGGATTGAATGAAGCGCTCCGCAATAAAGTTGCTGAAGGTGGTTTTAAAGTTTGGGACTGGACAATTGACTCTTTAGACTGGAAATATAATAAAGTGCCAGTAGATTCTGCCTCAGCGCAAATTGTACAAAATGTTCTTGCTGGTGCTACAAATCCAATCGAGGTCGTGTTAATGCATGATATTCACCCACAATCAGTAAAAGCTGTGCCTGGAATCATTAAAGGCCTAAAAGAAAAAGGTTATGAACTGGAAAGTTATCAAGAAGATGAACATTTCCCATTAAACTTCTGGCATGATAAACGTATGTAATAAAAAAGACTTGATTTTCTTTATAGGAAAATCAAGTCTTTTTTTATTTTTATTTGTTTAGAAAATAGAAGTTATTAATTTTACAAGTATAGATACTAACTTTGCAAAATTAGATTGTTTCAATCATTTTCTACTAATATAGTATCTTGTATCTCCCATAAAATTAAGTCCAAATTATCGTTTCTGTAGTGTGCGATAATTGTACTCTTTTCATACATTCATTATACTTTATCAATACGGTATGTGAAATTACCACATGTCTCCAAAATAAAAAAGCCTCCTCACAAGGATATTTATCCTTATAAGGAGACTAACGTTGATTTATTTTATTACGTTTAACCTTCTTGCGTAGTTTTTACTTTCGTCTTATTTTTATCACGATGATTATAGTTATATTTCGAACGATCTACTGGTGTAAATCCTTCTGGTGTGTAGAATCGTAATAAATCTCCGTTTACAACTTCATCAGAGAATTTAAGTTTCTGTTGAACCATTTTTTCATTTTGTTTGATTTCATCCGTTACTTCTACTGGTTTTCCAGTGGTTGTGTCATAATACTTTCCATTAAGCGCAGTAACGGCCGGACTTACATAGTTACCATTACGGAAAGAAACAACTTGTTGATGCTCTGGTGATAATAAATCTGTACCAAATTGGATATAATTCTTTGTATCGGTACCTAGTAAATGTAACAGCGTTGGAAGAACATCGATTTCTCCGCCATATTGGTGTTGAACTCCGCCCTTCATTCCTGGAACATGAATGATTAAAGGTACACGTTGTAATTGTGCATTTTCAAATGAATTAATTTCTTTACCCATGATTTGTGACATCGCTGCATTATGATTATCTGAAATACCATAATGGTCTCCATACATCACAATGATCGAATTGTCATATAAACCAGATTGCTTCAAGTAATCCATAAAGCTTTTTACAGATTCATCTAAATAACGTGCTGTTTGGAAATACGTATCTACAGATGAATCACCAGTTTTTGCTGGTTCAATTGTCGCTTCATCCTTATTAATTGGATAAGGGAAGTGATTTGATAACGTAATAAACTTCGCATAGAACGGTTGTTTTAATGTTTGTAACATTGGAATAGACTCATTAAAGAATGGTTTATCTTTCAGACCATAGTTTACAACATCTTTTTCATTCATATCATAATATGATGCATCAAAGAATTTATTAAATCCAAATGATTTATAAATATCATCACGGTTCCAGAATGTTTTATAGTTACCATGGAACACCGCAGATGTATAGCCCTGCTGTCCTAAAATAGCTGGTGCTGCTTGATACGTATTATGAGCTTTGTTTGTAAATACAGACCCTTGTGGTAAACCGAATAGTGAGTTCTCTAACATAAACTCCGCATCAGATGTTTTACCTTGTCCTGTTTGATGGAAGAAGTTATCAAAATACAGTGTATTTGCATCATGTGTAAATGAATTTAAGAACGGTGTAACTTCTTGTCCGTTCAACTTGTAATTAATTAAAAAGTTTTGGAACGACTCTAAATGAATATAGATAACGTTCATACCTTTCCCCTTACCAAAATACTCTGGGTTAGGGCTTGCATAGTTCGATGTAATATAGTTTCTTACACCTGTCATGCTATCTCCATCCGCTAAAGCACGTTCTGTCGATGCTTTCATACTTTGGATGCCATCATAAATTGTATAGTTGTACGCACCTAAGTATTTCACAATGTAGTTGCGGTCAAACGTTCTTGTTAGTAATTCAGGACGATCAGATTCTGCTAAACCTAAGTTGATGCTAAAAATCAAAATTCCTGTAATAAATACAAGTGACAATTTATGTTTTGCAACACGAATTGGTTTTGGATCTGCAAACTTTGTTATTACCAACACAAGCAAGATAATTGTGTCTAAGAAATATAATGGATCATATAGATGTAATAACGCTAAAATACTACCACCTAAATCTCCAAAGTTATTCGTTTGTGTTAATGTGGGGAACGTAATAAAATCGCTGAAAAAGCGATAATATACTACGTTTGAGTATAAGATAACTGACAGTAACAAATTAATAATAATTAACCAAATATAAGATCGTTTCCCTTTTGCAAATAATGCAAGTCCTAAAAATAGGACAGCTGAGCTTAGCGGGTTAAAAAATAGCAAGAATTTTTGGATTGTGTTCGATATTCCTAAGTCGAATTCTGTAACATATGCTGCATATGTTTTTAACCAGAATAAAACAACTGCAAAAATAAAGAACCCAAAATGATTACTTAACACACGCTTGCTCTTTAATAATAATTGTTTCATCTCTCCACCTCTTTTAATCATCCAAGGCTTATTTTTTGATAAGTCCATCTCTATGTTTACTTCTTCATACAGCTCGTTCTTTTCTTAAACCATATGAAGAATATTAGTAATTATAAGTTGAAGTCTATATTTATTCAACTATTTCTTACCAAACATTTTTGACCTTGATATATATTTAATAAAATGCATTTGTAACATTTTTTATTTCTATCTAACTTTCTAAAAATCCGTCCGGTTACTAGGACAATCCCCACTATAAACTTTTATTCTTCACTTCGCAAACATTCTTATTTCCAGAATTACCAATTGAATTTGTTGCTGCTAATTTATTCATTCTGAGAAAATTTCTTCTTACTGCCTCCTTTATATGTAAAAAATTATAATTTACATACATAATTTTTTGTGATTAATTTCTATAAACAACATTTAATTCCATTATTTCTCCTGTTCATTTAACATTAGCTTTGTGGCACGAAAAAGAATATATTTAATCTGAACAGGCCGATTCCGTTTGGAAAGACATGTAATTTTTCATTATATGTAACTTCTTTTCAACATAGTTTCATGAATATTGACAAAATTGTACGCGTTTTTTATATATAAAATCATTTTAATTTTTCGATATATAAATCCCTGCTATGCAGAATAAAAAGTAACTTACACTCGTTTGCTCTTTCTGTTTTTACTTCGCATGTGGCAGAAAAAGGCCCTGACCGCTTCTATGCATGGCCAGATGCTCTCCCCCACCTAAAAAGAGGGGTTTTATGTCGGTTTTTTAATTGATGTACATATAGTAAAAAAACAAAACCCTCGCTCTATTCTAAGTGCGAGGGTTTTGTTTTACAGATTATTTTCCTTGATACATTGCATCTACTTGTTTTTGAAGTTCTACATTTTCTAAGAACTCATCGTATGTTGCTTCTTTATCGATTACACCGTTTGGCGTCACTTCGATAATACGGTTTGCAATTGTTTGTACGAACTGATGGTCGTGAGATGTAAATAGTAATGTTCCTTTAAATGCGATTAAGCCGTTGTTTAATGCTGTGATAGACTCAAGATCTAAGTGGTTCGTTGGATCATCAAGTGTTAATACGTTCGCTCCGCTTAACATCATTTTAGAAAGCATACAACGAACTTTTTCTCCACCTGACAATACAGAAACATTTTTCTTTACTTCTTCACCAGAGAATAGCATACGACCTAAGAAGCCACGCAAGAAACTTTCTGTTTCATCTTGTGGAGAGAACTGACGTAACCATTCAACTAAGTTATATTCACTGTTCTCGAAGTACTTAGAGTTATCTCTTGGGAAGTAAGCTTGAGATGTTGTAACGCCCCACTTAAATGAACCGCTATCTGGCTCCATTTCACCCATAAGAATTTTAAATAATGTTGTCATCGCAATATCATTACGTCCGATAAATGCAACTTTATCACCTTTAGATAATGTGAAGTACACATTATCTAACACTTTTTCCCCATCAATCGTTTTTGAAATACCTTCAACAGTTAATAAGTCATTTCCTACTTCACGCTCTGGTGTGAAGCCAACGAATGGATAACGGCGTGATGATGGTTTAATATCATCTAATGTAATTTTATCTAATAATTTTTTACGAGAAGTCGCTTGCTTCGCTTTAGACGCGTTTGAACTAAAGCGTGCAATGAAGTTTTGTAACTCTTTTACTTTCTCTTCTTTTTTCTTATTTGCATCTTGTGTTAGTTTTAATGCTAATTGGCTTGATTCATACCAGAAGTCATAGTTACCAACGTACAATTGAATTTTACCGAAATCAAGATCCGCCATGTGCGTACATACTTTATTTAAGAAGTGACGGTCATGGGATACAACGATAACTGTATTTTCAAAGTTCATTAAGAAGTTCTCTAACCATTGAATCGCTTTTAAGTCTAAGTGGTTGGTAGGCTCATCTAATAATAGAATGTCAGGTTGACCGAATAATGCTTGAGCAAGTAATACTTTTACTTTCTCTGCCCCTGTTAACTCTGACAATTTTTTGTCATGAACTTCTTCTCCAATGCCTAGACCTTTTAAAAGAATTGCAGCTTCAGATTCAGCTTCCCAACCGTTTAGCTCAGCAAACTCACCTTCAAGTTCTGCAGCACGCATACCGTCTTCATCACTGAAATCTTCTTTCATGTAAATTGCATTTTTTTCTTGCATTACTTTGTAAAGGCGTGTGTGACCCATAATTACTGTTTCTAATACAGGAAACTCTTCGTATTCGAAGTGGTTCTGTTTTAATACTGCTAAACGCTCACCTGGCGTGATGTTTACATCACCTGTTGATGGATCAATTTCTCCAGATAAAATCTTTAGAAATGTTGATTTACCAGCACCGTTTGCTCCGATTAAACCGTAGCAGTTACCTGGTGTGAATTTTATGTTAACATCATCAAATAATTTTCTGTCCGCAAAGCGCAATCCTACGTTACTAACTGTAATCATGTGTTTCCTCCAATTTCGATACTTTTATATACATACTTCACTTACTATAACATACTTAGGCATCCAAAGGTATATCTAATCATCTTTCTATTTCAACAAAATAAAAAGCACTTTTCAAATCGTGCTTTTCATTTGAAATTTTAAAAGAAATCATAAATAAATGGTCTATGTAATGGAATCAACTGTTCAAGTGTTTTTACTTCTTCCTCACTCCCTAAAATATGGTCCATTTCGTATAACTCTAATGGACGCTTATACCCAAATAACATTGTTGATAACGCATTTATATTTAAATGGATTCCGCTACTATTTTGTTTTTCGGTTTCTTCTTTATTAACAATTACTATTTCTTTATTCTGTAATTGAACCGTCACATTATTCCACGGGGCAAATGAATCTGAAATATGTAAAATGACATTATTTTGTTGATTACTCCAAACAAATGGATATTGATTTAAAAACTGCTCCACATCTACGATTCGAGCCATAAAATAAGGAGTAATTTCAGTCTTCACTCGAGGCTCTTGTAAAGTATAAAGTAATGGTTCAGTTTCACTTAGTATCATCTTAAGTTCTTTTATCATCGAATCATGCTGGCAAATAAAATTCCAAAGCCCAATTCTAGCCTCATGATTTAGCGGAACAAGTTCTTCTACTGTCATTTTTGAATCATTGATTTTGTAAAACATGTAACCAATAGCTTCATTTTCTTCATTATAATAAACAGCTACTGTTAAATCATGATAAAGTGCATGAATCCACCAATCTTTACTTCGAATTAGCATCCCAGCAAAACGTTTCGCAAATGTTGCATATACCGCTTCAATTTCACTTGGATGACAATCTTTATTAAACCGTTTTACATTTCCTTTCACCTGCTTTTGCATCACTAAATCATTCTTCGTCATGGAACAGATTAAACGGTTTGCGAATAGTTCCCATCCATACTTTCTGTAAAATGAAACTGCAAATGGATGTAACATTGATACACTAAATCCATCTTGTTTCATTTTTTGTAGCACATACTTCAGTAATTCTTTTACATGCCCACTCCGCCTATACTCTGGGTATGTCGCTACTCCTGCAATTCCTCCCATTTTAAACATTTCATCACCAATATTTATTTCTAATGGAAGAAGATGCAACTTGGCTGCAAGTTGATTTCCTTCCAAAATTCCAAACAGTTGATGGTGCTTTTTCATTAATGTAAGACGCCTTTCAATTTGATCTTCCGGTACCTTATATTGAAAGGCATATTCAGATAAAGCAATCGCTTCTCTATATTGTCGCTCTGCTAATTCAATTACTTTCATGACTTTCTCCTCCTATTCCCTTTATTACATTCGTACTCATACAGATAAAATCCTATCTAAAAAATTAGAAAGGTTGATGGAATATACATCAACCTTTCAATAATTATTATATCTCGATATAATACAAATCATCTTCCAAATACAGAGTTGCCATAAAGTAAAACTTTATGCTTTTTCCAATTCAGTTTGTAGTTTGCTCAGTTCCTTAAAAAATGTAGGGTACGAAACTCCAACAGCCTCCGCATCTCCGAGTACTGTTTTACCTTCTGCTATAGAGCCCGCAATCCCAAGCATCATACCGATTCGGTGGTCACCATGACTATTTACTTTATTGCCTTTTAACGAAGACTTACCGTAAATAATCATTCCATCATCCGTTGCTTCAATACGTGCTCCTAGTTTTGTTAATTCAGCTACAACTGTATCGATACGATTTGTTTCTTTTACTTTCAACTCATGTGCATCCTTGATAACTGTAATTCCTTCTGCTTGCGTTGCTGCAAGCGCAATGATTGGGATTTCATCGATCAGTCTTGGGATAATATCCCCTTCAATTTCAATCCCTTGAAGTGAAGATGTTTCAATCGTAATATTCGCAGCTGGTTCTGACGCATCCTTATTAATAGGCTGTATTTCTAACTTAGCACCCATTTTAGTAAGAACATCTATAATTCCTGTACGAGTCGGATTCATTCCAACATTTTGTAATACAAGTTTACTATTTGGAACAACCGCTCCCGCAACTAAGAAAAATGCCGCTGAAGAAACATCACCAGGCACCTGTATATCAGTCCCTATTAATTTTTGTCCACCAGCAATTTTCACAGTTTTATCTTCACGAGTTACCGTAACGCCAAACGCCTCAAGCATTCTTTCTGTATGGTCTCTTGAAATATGAGGTTCTGTAACAGTTGTTACACCTTCTGCAGTCAGTCCCGCAAGTAAAATAGCCGACTTCACTTGTGCGCTTGCTACAGGTGAAGTATAGTCGATTGCTTTTAAACTTCCACCTCGTATTGTAAGCGGAGTAAACGTCCCTTCTTCTCTACCATCAATTTTCACTCCCATAAGTCCAAGCGGATTCGTTACACGTTTCATTGGTCTCTTCCCAATTGATGAATCCCCTTGAATACAGGAATGAAAAGGTGTGTTCGCAAGTATCCCAGACATTAAGCGTATCGTTGTACCTGAATTGCCAACGTCTAAAACATTTTTAGGTTCTTGTAACCCTTCTAATCCTTTTCCAACGACAATCACTTCATCACCATTTTGCGAGATTTTTACTCCCATTTCTTTAAAACAAGAAATGGTACTTAAACAATCGGCACCAGATAGAAAACCTTTAATCGTTGTTTTCCCTTGCGCAATTGCTCCAAACATGACAGCACGGTGCGAGATAGATTTATCTCCGGGGATTCTAATCGTTCCCCGCAATCCACTTGTTACATTTTGTATCGTTTTCTCCTTCACGGTGTCATCCTCTCCTTATTACATTGTTTCATATGTTTGGTATTCTTCTTTTTGTAATACGATCACTGCTTTTAAGCGATCCTCTTCTCTTTGGAAGCTAATACGAAGCACACCAAGTAATCCTTCTCGCGCTTCTATAATTTGCAGATTTGTAATACTAATTTCTTCATGAGCTAAAATACTCGTAATATGAGCTAATGCCCCTACTTTATCTAAAACATCAACATATAAGTCATGATAAGCTGGAATCGCTCCGCTTTTACGAACTGGTAAAGAATCACGATATTCTTTCGCATTCGCAAAGTAGTTCTGCAACTCATCCGCATCGCCATTAGCAACTGTTTTGTGTAACTCTTTCATTTCCAACATCCACTCTTCTAGTAGCTGCAGTAAATGATTTCGATTTTGTTTGACAATATCACTCCACATTTTCGGACTACTTGATGCAATACGTGTAATATCCTTAAATCCACCTGCCGCAAGCTGATGAATTAATGGATTCTCCTCTGCATGCTTTTCAACTTGTTTCACCAGGCCCGCCGCAATTAAATGAGGAAAATGACTTACAATCCCTGTTACATAATCGTGTTCTTCCGTATTCAATACGAGAAAATGTGATCCTGTTCCTTTTAACCATTCTTTTAGTTGTTCCACTCGATCATTTGATACATGACTCATTGGTGTTAAAATGTAAAATGCATTTTCAAACAAGTGTGCTTTCGCACTTTCAACTCCCGTTTTGTGTGAACCTGCCATCGGATGTCCCCCAATAAAAGAGACCTCTTCTGGTAATAAAGACTCTGCTTCATTCATAATCGTTCCCTTTGTACTTCCTACATCTGTAACAATTACATCTTCACGTAAATCGTATGCCGCGAGCTTACGTAATAACTTTGTTGTTTCTTCAACTGGGGAAGCAAAAACAATTAATTCCGCCCCCTCACAAGCAGTTTGTAAATCTTCTGCAATTTCATCAATTACGTGAAGTTCTTTCGCGCGCTTCACTTGTTCGCTATGAATGTCATAACCTGTAATCATCACTTCATGTTCTCTTTTAATCGCTAGCGCGAGAGAACCACCAATTAATCCTGTACCAATTAATAAAACTTTTTTACACATTTGCCTCATCTCGAAACTCATTTTTTCTATTTATAAAGTGCTGTTTTAACACTGAAATCACTCCCTCATTCTGTTCGCTCGTTCCAATCGTAATCCGGACACCATTTGGAAACGGGCGAATAATAAAACCTGCGTGCGCACATCGTTCATATATTTCCCCAGCATCGTCTACTGGTAAAAAGATAAAGTTTGTTTGAGATGGATAAAACGAAATCTCATTCTCGTTACAAAAACTCTCATATCGCTCTAGTCCTTCTCGATTTACGCGAACTACTTCCTTTATAAATTCTTCATCATTACAAGCGATTGTTGCTGCTCTTTGCGCAGGTAAAGATACATTAAATGGCAAACGCACAACATTCAATTTCTCAATCAATTCTTCTTGTCCAATTGCATATCCAACGCGAAATGATGCTAAACCATACGCTTTAGAAAATGTTCGTAATATAAGAAGGTTTTTATGTTTTTTCAATAATGGTATTGTTTCTGGAAAATCTTTCGCTGTGACATATTCATAGTACGCTTCATCGATTACAATTAGCGCACTGTCATGCACACTATTTATAAATTCATTTAATTTTCGGTCATCAATATATGTGCCTGTTGGATTATTCGGATTACAAATCCAAATAATTTTTGTTTTTTCATCTATTGCTTCTGCAATTCCCTCTAAGTCGTATGAGCCATTTTGCAGTGGAACTTCTTTCACTTCACAGCCTTCAATAACTGCATGATGACGATACTGCGGGAAAGTTTCTCCTGCTGTTACTACATTATCTCCCTTACAAAGTACCGCACGGCTTATAATTTGAATGACTTCATCAAGTCCGCTTCCACATATAATTTGTTCCTTTTGAACTTGTAGTTTTTCTGCAATTGTTTGGCGAAGTTCTACAGCTCCTCCATCTGGATATAAGGCATGTTCATGCCATGCTTTTTGCAACTCTTCTATAACACGTGGTGAACAACCGAATGGATTTTCATTTGATGCTAATTTTACAAATGAATGATCCCCATATATCTCTTTCATTTGCTGCGCTGATTTACCTGGTTTATATGGCTGTAATGATGATAATTTCTCTTTTACCTTCATCTGGCATCCATCCTTTTTAAAATTCTTTTGCATATTTGTTATGCTGCGTAATATTTTGCTTGATTAATTCCATGCGGTCTTTTCCGAATTGTTCAACTAATGCATCCGCAAGCTCCCATGCAACAACAGCTTCTGCAACAACACTTGCAGCTGGTACTGCACAACTATCAGATCGTTCAATACTTGCTTGGAATGTTTCTTTCGTATCAATATCTACACTCACAAGTGGCTTATATAATGTAGGAATCGGCTTCATTACACCTCTTACTACAATTGGCATTCCTGTAGTCATACCACCTTCTAATCCACCTGCATGATTTGTTTTTCTTGTATAGCCTTTTTCTTCATCCCATAGGATTTCATCGTGTACTAAGCTTCCTGGCTGCCTTGCCGCCTCAAATCCAATCCCAATTTCAGCACCTTTAAAAGCATTAATACTCATAATTGCTCCCGCGAGTTTTGCATCTAATTTACGATCATAATGTACGTAGCTACCAACACCAATTGGCATCCCTTCCGCAATTACTTCTACAATTCCACCTATTGAATCCCCACTGCTTTTTGCAGTATCGATAGCATCCATCATCTTTTGCTCTACCTCTTTATCTAGGCAACGCACAGGTGAATTTTCTGTAATTGTTTGAATTTCTTCTATTAGTAATCGGCCTACACAATTTGCTTGTATCCCGCCAATCTCAAGAACATGTCCTGCAATTTGTACACCTAATTCTTTTAAAATTTGTTTTGCAACTGCACCAGCAGCTACTCTGACAGTTGTCTCCCTTGCAGAAGAACGTTCCAAAACATTTCGTATATCACGGTGACCATATTTAATTGCACCATTTAAATCTGCATGTCCTGGACGTGGTTTTGTAATTGTACGTTTCATTTCTTTATTTTCTTGCTCCGAAATAGGTTCAGCCCCCATTACTTTCGTCCAATGTTTGAAATCATCATTTTTTACGATTAATGTAATTGGTGAACCAAGCGTTATTCCGTGGCGCACACCACTTACAATCTCTACTGTATCCGTTTCAATTTGCATGCGTCTCCCGCGACCATGCCCTTTTTGTCTTCTTAATAATTCCTTATTAATATGTTCTGCTTGTAACGATAATCCTGCAGGTACACCTTCTAAAATAACAGTTAACTGCGGACCATGTGATTCTCCGGCTGTAATATATCTCATTTCTCTTACCCCTTTATTATTTTTTTGTACAAAAAAGTCCCTACTGAGCGCTCAGTAGGGACGATTAATATCGCGGTACCACCCTAATTGTAGACTATTTTTTGTCTACCTCTTATCATTGTTAACGATCTATGAGACCGTCTTTCCCTTCATAAAGATATGATCTTTACTACGAAAAAGATGCTCTAGGGCTGTAATTCATGCTTATCTTTGTACTGATTCTCAGCATCCATCAGCTCTCTATAAACAGGGAGATAAGCACTACTGTTTCCCTTTCAATGCATATTTAATATGAAATTAAGATAATTTATTTTTAAATCCCTTTAACTCTTCCATGAATTTATGGAACTCTGGAATATCCATTTGCTGTGCAGAATCAGATAATGCAACTGCTGGGTCTGGATGTACTTCTGCCATGACTGCATCTGCTCCAATTGCTAGTGCTGCTTTTGCAGTAGGTAATAATAAATCTCTGCGTCCCGTAGAATGCGTTACGTCCACAACAACAGGTAAATGTGTTTCTTTCTTTAAAATTGGTACTGCTGAAATATCTAACGTATTACGCGTTGCTCTTTCGTATGTGCGGATACCGCGCTCACATAGTATAATTTGATCATTTCCTTGTGCGATGATGTATTCAGCTGCATTAATGAATTCATCAATTGTCGCTGCTAAACCACGTTTTAATAATACAGGTTTATTTACTTTACCCACAGCTCTTAATAAATCGAAGTTTTGCATGTTTCGTGCCCCAACTTGAATGACATCAACGTACTCAAGAGCCATTTCTACATCGTTTGGATTTAAAATCTCACTGATAATCGCTAAATCGAATTCATCGGCTACTTGGCGTAAAATTTGTAAGCCTTCAACCCCTAATCCTTGGAAGTCGTATGGTGACGTTCTCGGTTTGAAAGCACCGCCGCGCATTAATTTTAATCCTTGTTCTTTCATCGCTTGCCCCACTTGGCGAACTTGCTCTAAACTTTCTACTGCACAAGGACCCATGATGAATGTTTGTGTTCCGTTTCCTAATAATTCACCTTTTACATCCACGATTGTATTTTCTTTTTTCTTTTTACGTGAAACAAGTAATGCTTTACGATTGTCGTCTTCTTGTAATTCCAAACTTGCTTTGAAAATTGTTTTGAAAATGTGTTGAACTGTTGAAGTTTCGAATGGTCCTTCATTATGTTCTGCGATCATATCAAGTACTTCACGCTCACGAACTGGATCAAAACGTTTCGTACCTTGCACTTGTTTTTGTTCCCCAATCTTTTGAACAACTTTACCTCGTTCATTCAACAATTCCAGTAACTGCAAATTAATTTTATCCACCTGTTTACGTAATTGTTCTAACTCATGATTTGCCATTTTAAAATCCTCCTTTTAATGTTTAAAACTATAATAAAGGAATGAAAATTCCCTATTTTCTGAATTGATATTTTACAAAAACTCATTATGGGATCGATACCGTCTTTCTGTGTACAAAAAATCCCTACTGATTTACTCAGTAGGGACGATATTTATCGCGGTACCACCCTAGTTGCAGACTTGTTTCGTCTACCTCTCTTCACTGTTAACGATCATTTGACCGTCTTTCCCTTCATAAAGATGATTATCTTTACTACGAAAAAGATGCTCCAGGACTGTAATTCGCACTTGTTTTTGTACTGGTTCACACCAACCACCAGCTCTCTGTTACAGGGAAACAACTACTACTCCTTTTCCTTTCAATGCATATAATATTCCATTTTCAAGTTGGGCCACAAAAATACAAAAAGTCCCTACTGATCCAATCAGTAGGGACGATATTTATCGCGGTACCACCCTAGTTGTAGACTTATTTCGTCTACCTCTCTTCACTGTTAACGATCATTTGACCGCCTTTCCTTCATAAAGAACATATATCTTTAATCCGAAAAAGATGCTCCAAGACTGTAATTCATGATTATCCCTGTACTGATTCACACCAACCATCAGCTCTCTGTTACAGTAAGATCCTCACTACTGTGATCTCTTCATCGCACTTTGTTTATTCAAATGTTTTTGAAATTGAATAAGTTATGATTCGTATTATAGAATGCTTTTTAAAATACTGTCAATACCTTTTTATTTTTTTTTTGAAATTCCACTTTTTACCCACTATTAATCTTGTAAATTTGTCATCACAAGTCCAATACGAATCATTTCGTTTTGAATAGATATTAGTAAATCATGCTCCACTTGATACTCTGTTAATAATTGTTTAATCTCGATGATTTCATTTTCAAAAAAATTCGCCTCATGCAAGTGTTGTAATAAAGAAAAAAACAACTCACCATAAGCCTCTACATGATCTTTCATGTTCTTTTTCTTTTCCAAAATAGCCAAAAATAGTTGTTTCATTTCCGCTTGATCGTAACGTTCTGATGGCGGCGAGAAACAAGTAAGAATTGTTTGTAATCCCTTTTCTGCAACTCCATCCATACATAATACAAAACGTAAAAACATGACATATTCCCTACCGGTTATAGAACTCATTTTTGGACGTTCACTCAAAAATCCAGCTAACCAAGCTTCCCAAAATTTTTGTTGTTCTCTCGCGCTTAATGTATTCACATAATAACATAAATGTTCCATAAACTTAATTTTTTCATTTTCCGTTTCCTGTATAAAAAGTGGATATAACCAATCTGCTCGTTGATCCCAATATAATACACATTTAATAAAGACAAAGCTGAGCCACTTTAAGAACACTTCTTTTGTATGTGGATGTAACAAATGTAAATGCTCGACTGCATATTTAATATATCGCTTTATCTCTGTAAATAACGGTAAATTTATTTGTGTATAGCAGAGTCCTGCCCATGCATATTTTATTGCTTTTTCTTGTTTTTTTAAATCGAGATAAGGTAACAGTTTTTTTCTACACCACTGTTTCTCAATATGATATAAAAATGTTACATCTGCTGTTAATCGTGCAAACATGAAATTGGTACTCTGCGAAAATGTTCTCATTTGTTCTTCAAATAAAAACAAGTATTCGTGAATATTCCGATCGTATAAGTGGTCATATGCTAGTAGCTTTAATAATACTGATGTCATCTTTCCAACAGGATGTTGAATAGACTCATTATAAAAGTCATGCTCCTCTATCTTGAAATTCAGATTACCTTTCATTACTTGAGGAAATAAAGAAAAGGCAAAGCGTTTCACCACACGTATACTATTCTCTTGGAATTCTTCTAATCGATTGCTGATTTCATAAAGAAAACTGCTAATTAACCAATGAAAAGATGTATTTCTTACAAATTGTTGCAAGAGTGGAATGATTTTTTGTATTTGTTGATTTGTAAACTTACGATTATTCCTCCATGCCCGAATACAGACAAACCATACTTCATTACTTACCTTACCTTCCCCTACTAATTGATACGCAAGCGAAATACTCCACTCTGTATCCAATTTACATGCCTTTGATAACATTTCTAAAAAATGACGTTGTTCAAAAATACCGTCATGAGAAAAAAGCCTAACTTGTTTCATCATTTCATGGTCTTTCAACTGCAATAATCCATCGGCCGTTACGTTGCATGTAATACTTTGTACAGCATCCTCTACTCGCTTTTCACCGTAACGTTCTGGGGAAAAATGAGGATGTTTTTGTTTCATTTTTTTATATGCTTGTACTGTACAATTACTATTTGGATCACATGTATAAAGTAAATCCATAATAAGGCAAGCATCAAAAGCCCTCTCATTAACAAGGTGTTTCATAACCTTTTGTAACACTTCTTGCTTTCTTTGTTCCGAAGTAAATGGATAATGCTTCTTTAAAAATTTAAATACTTCATGCCTATATGTAACATGTAAAAGCAACTTTTGTTCTAGTAGCCATTTGATTTTTTCATCGTCAGTTACAAATGAATTTTTACTCATCGCAGCTATTGCAATTCGTTTTTGTAATATACTATCTGTTTCTATCATTTGGGCGATATAGTAGTTTGCCTTTCTCTTATTATTTTCACATAAATAGGCGAGACATTCTTTTACAATACGAATTAAAAATGTAAAATCTTTTGGCTGTAAGTCATGCTCTGAAAATTCGACTGTATTATATGTCACACCGTCCTTTTTCTGCAGTGCAGTCTGCCTTAAAAATAACATTTGGATTTTTTCTAACCCTATGACCATAATTGGGTCGGCAAAATATGCGATATGCGGTTTCATTTTTTCATCCCAGATTCTTTGTACAAATGCAAATACAGGAACTGGTAAACGGCTTGTCTCCTCTAATTCAATTGAATCTTGCATATCGTGTTCCCATCTTCTGACACGCTTTAATTTAATTTTCCCATCCAAAATAAACGCCAACAATAAGACGAAAATTTCTTTATGATCAGGAAAGGAACATTTATGTAACAAATATGAAACCAATTCTATAGAGCTACTATTTTTTTCTGCTGTTTCCAGTAAGAGCAATGTCCATTTTGCGAATAATAGCGGTTCAATTTGCTCTTTTGTTTCGTTTAAATACGTACAAATCGTTCGCCATAACAAAGGAGAAATTTTTGAGTGATTTTTATAAATAAGCTGAAATAATTCTTTTTGGTGGCTAAAAAGAAATTGTTTGACGAGCCACTCGGCCAACAATTCATCCTCTTCACTATGAATAGTGGAAAGCAAAAATAAATTTTGGATTTTGCCTTCTGCCTCTAACCATTCTACCCATCCATAATCGCGAGCAAACTCTATAAAATACCGGAGTGTTTCAATTTTTTTTACTGATTGCTTTATATATGATAATTGCTCTTGTTCAACTGATGGTGGAACTGTCACGATATCACGAATTCGCATTCTTTTTGTAATATAATTATCTCCCATTAATTCAGCCCAGCGCTTCACCGCTTGAACAAGTGCCTGATGATTGTTCGCCTTATTTGGATAAACAATGGGCCTTACTCCCAAATGCTCCCAGTGATATGTATTATCTCCTTGTGCAACAAATGCATAACGTTTTGTACTCGGTGGTAAACCTGTTGCTAAATATTTCATGACAGGATCATTATGACTATATCCGATGAATAACACCGTATAATTTGAAAATAAATCAACTAAAAATCTTCTTGCCCAACCCTCTGTTAAGTAAGCCCTTCCAAAATCGCCATCCGTTAATATTAAATTTTCTTTTTCCTGTTCTACATTGCCGTGTATATATGCTAAACCTTTAAACGCTCTACCTGTTGGAAGTGCAGGTGCGTAATATATATTGATATCTCGATTCATTTCCCGAATTACACTTGTAAAATGCTGATCAAAATTTGTAGTAACGATGCGAACATCAATATCATCTGAAAAAAGCCGTGGAATGGCATAGTGTAATGGATTCGGTTTTGAATTTTTCACATCAACAAGATCTTGTGCAACTTGATGTACATCTTTCGTCTTCGCAACTTTTCCAAGATAATAATCATGCGGTTCTGTATTTTCACGCTTTTCAACATATAAAGCTTCCGCAATTTCATCAACTAAATCATCGAAATTTGGTAAGTTTGATTTCCCTTTCATAGAAACTCCTGCTCCGACAAATAATACAAGCCTTCCTTGTTCAAGATTATCAAATAGTTCATCTGGAATTTCTACTTCTGAAGTAATCCACATTTGGATCCCCCTTACCTAAAAATGTCATACACTCTCATTTTACTATAACATTTTTCGCTTATTTTTTTAATATTTTGACAAGATGTTTAACATGAAAAATTTTATTTACAATCATGTACATACATAAGAAATGTATGAACTTCTCGCTTTATACCAAAACTATGTAAAAAACGGGAGGTGTGCAATGTGAGTAATTTTACAATTGTGCTAATCAAATTTATATCGTGTATCATCGCGTTTGCTATCGGACTTGATTTATTTTTCGATGCAACAATTGTTGATGTTATATCCTTTAGCCTGTTTGTAACAATCGTTTCTTATATGTTTGTTGATAAAATCCTTTTGAATCGTATTGGAAATTCCGCCGCTATTATGGCTGACTTTTTGTTAACATATTTAAGTGTGTGGATTTTCGGTAATATTTTATTGGACAATTATATGCAGATCGCATGGGGTAGTATTCTATCTGCTATTGTCTTTACATTATCTGAAGTATTTGTGCATCGTTTTTCTCATACGCATGAACGACACAACAATGAACGAATTAATATGAATGGCCGATTCGCGTATGGAACTGAATTTGCTGAAGAACAAAACATCTTAGATAAAGATAAAGATAAGAAAAAATAAAAAAGAAGGATGTCACAATCTAAATGACATCCTTCTTTTTAAAAATTTTATAATTATCAAATGATTGATCTCGCAATTCTAAATCCGATATCATCTATATAAAAATTAGGCATACTCTTGCGGCGACAAGTAGCTCCACATCCACGTTCTTCTTCTGCCCAACTTCCTCCGCGAATTATTCTGTAAGTACCGAAGGTCTCTGCATCGTATAAGTCCCAGCACCACTCCCAAACATTCCCAATCATATCATGCAAGCCCCATTCATTAGGCTTTTTCTCACCAACTTCGTGTACTCGTTTGTTAGAATTATCTTTATACCAAGCAATTTCATCAATTTCACCATACCGATATCCTTTTGATTTCGCCTTACATGCATATTGCCATTCAGCATCTGTAGGTAAACGAAAACCATTCGTACTATAATTGGAAACAACTGCTTTACTTTCATTATCAAAATCATAAAACTTGTCATAACCTAGCGCATCAGACAGTAAATCACAAAAATTAACTGCATCTATCCATGAAACATTAACAACTGGTTTTTGAGCCTCAGCCGTTATTAAAGATTTCTTTCCCATAATAATCGCATAAAGTTCTTCTGTCACCGTATATTTAGCAAGATAAAATGGGTTTATTTCAACATTCCAAATAACTTCCTTTAAATTTTTTCTACTACCCGGCATTCCAAATTTATAGTTTGAACTAATCCATTTTTGTTCGTTTCGAAAATCTCGTAGGCTGATTTCTCCTTCAGGAATACCCACCATTAAATCTTTTAAGTAATCATTTAAGTTAACTATCATTGTCCTCTCCTAGTCTTGAATTAATGTTTTAAACACTTCTTTCAAGGTGTATTATGACATTGTATTCTGTAACATACCTAATAAACATATTTACCTGTTGAGATAGTATACTGCCCCTCCTTATCCATAACATTATATTATTCTAGACTTATTGAATTAACTCCTCTTACTAAACCTTAATCAATAAATTTCTCAAACCACATAAGTAAATGTATTCAAACCCGTCTCGTTTTCATACATTCGTATTAATTCTTTCTAAAAAATACTACTATTGCCGGATGTTATAACAACTTTACTTTAGTAATCTATAGATACCGAACCAACATAGGAGGAATACATATGTCTAAAGGTTATAATTCCAAAGAACATCAGCAAGAAGAAATAAATGCAATCCAGCAAACGATTACCGAAATAGAAATAGAAATTGCATTTAATGCACATGATGCAGACGAATTAGATCGCCACTTCACTTTGAATGCCACATGGGTCAATGTGCTTGGCAAGCGGCTATCAGGTTGGAGGCAAATCAATGAGACACACAAAGTTCTTTTACCAGGACCTCTTCGGGACTCATACGCTTGTTATACAGTTGAAAGTACTAACTTTATTCGTTCTGATGTAGCTATCGCACATATTAGACAATACCCAACAACCTTTGAAGGAAAAATAATAGAAGATGAGCAAGGGAGCCTTGCTGTTTATGTGATGGTTAAAGAAAAAGAATCGTGGAAAATTGCTGCTGGGCAAAATACGCTTGTTCAATAGCTCTTCCCATATCCCCTATTTAAACTGGAGGTTTCAACTTATGTCTCAAGTAACTCTGAAAAAAATAACTTCTGACAACTGGCGAGAGGCTCTCACGCTTTCTGTAAATATTGAACAACAAAAGTTTGTTTCTGAAGTTACACCACCTGTTGCTATTGCACTTGCTAAAGCATATATTAGGCCGGATGATAGAATGATTGAACCTTTTGGAATTTATCATAACGAGAAAATGGTTGGTTTCTTTAATCTACATTACGAACTAGATCGTCAAAAGGACTTTTGGCTGTTTCATTTTTTTATCGACAAAGGACATCAAAGAAAAGGATTTGGAGCCGCGGCAATAAACGAATTAATTAACCATTTAAAAATCGTTCATCCATCTTGCCATCGCATTCGCTTAACTGTGCATCCTGAAAATGATTCGGGTCAAAAATTCTATTCTAATCAGGGGTTTACCGATGATGAAATTCTCACATACGGTGAACTAACCTATTCCTTGTATCTTTAGAATTTTTTTAGCATGATAACGAACAAAGGGTGCCATGAAAAGCTCTAAAGACACTCTTTGTTCGCGTGAAGCACTATAGGTTATATCGGACTATCTTTTAATCTCAAATACCAATATATTGCAACTTCATCATTTTGCTCATTTATCCCTTTATATACAAGAAAATCAAAGCCTCCTATAACAAAGCCACAACTTTCATAAAACTTGCACGCTTTAACGTTATTGTTCTGTGTCTCCAGCATGATTCCTGGCATTTCACAAACTTGTGCCCAATCCTTTGCCCGCTCAATTAATTTCCTACCAACTCCAAGCTGTCTAAACTGCTTATCTACTTTTATATCTTCCACGTAAGCAAAACCATTCCAGTTTCTCTTTACTATAATCATTCCAATTATTTGGTGATTCATAAACGCCAAATAATTTATCTTATCTGGATTATTAACATATTCACTATAATCTAAATCATTCTCTTGATCCTCTTTATATATATCTTCTGAATAATTTTTCTCATAGCTTGGTATTTCCCGTACTGTGTATTCTATTCGTTGATTCTTCGCTCCTAATGAAAGAACTAACTTAGAATCAACCGTAAAACTGTCATCAATTTCAGGAAATTCATTCAAATCCTCTAATTCTAGTTTCCTAATTATAATGTCCATCCTTATCTCCTCTAAATAAAATACAATATTTTCCTCGTACTAAATATTTATAGCAATTCCAGCAATGAATAAACTAACAATTATGAGGAAAGGCGTACCAATCATTGCTCCTCTTAGATGCATCTTATAATCTTTATATCCCTTCATCCCTTCTGTACTAGGAATAACAACAAATCTCGGGGTAATCCGGCAAAATATAAGCCAATCTAGAATGAGTAAATCAACTAAGTTAAAAATCATTAAAATTCCAAAAGAATGTAAGAAAGCATCTATAAAAAATAATTTCTTATGTTGATTTAGTAAAAAAGTTGAAATGAAGGGTGTTCCAAAAAGAATTACATTATATACAATTCCAAAGTATAAAGTTTGTCTTTTTTCAGTAATTGTTTTGGCAGAACAGATTTTTGAATATCCTTAGGATAGTCATTTAACCATAGACGAGGATTATAATATAATGATCCCAAAATTATTATGGATAGTATAATAGACATAATTGTTCCAACGAGCAACATTTGTTCATATTGACCCATAAATTATTCTCCTCCTTAACTTGTAATTACCGTAAAAATATTAAATTACTATGTAAAGACTCATTCTATTAAAAAACCTATGTATTCCCACATCAGAAAATTAACATAAATCTTTGCTAAATAACTTTTTCATTTCTATGTTTAAAATCGATTTCTTTCAGCATCCACTCTTATTTCTTGACATATCATTTCAAACTTCATAAAGTAAAACATTATGAAGTTTGAAGTTCTCCATCTCTCACATAACTTCTTTGCTTCCGCTAAATTTTGAGGTGGGAATGTTACTGTCTATTAATGCGGGATAAATTCACGTAAGAACAGGACTGGTGAAATAAATGAAAATTGAACATATAGCAATTTGGGTGAATGATTTAGATACAATGCGCACTTTCTATACACAATACTTTAATGGAGAGGCGAATTCTTTATATCACAATAAAGCTAAACACTTCGAATCTTATTTTATTACTTTTGAATCTGGAGTACGCCTTGAAATTATGCGAAAGAAAGGAATAGAAGATAAACCTAATCCCAATATAACCGGGTATGCTCACTTGGCTTTTTCTGTTGGTAGTGAAGAAAATGTGAATCAACTAACCAAAACATTAAAAGAAGCTGGATATCCGGTATTAAATGGACCACGTTTCACTGGAGATGGCTATTATGAGAGCGTAATTAGTGATCCAGAAGGAAATCAAATCGAAATAACTATCTAGCATAACTTTTCAATATATAAGTTAAAAAATAATATAACAACCAAAAACCGTTCAAAAATTTTGAACGGTTTTATTATCTAATTCTGTCGCATTAAAAAATTTGATTATTACAGAAATGCTAGTTCTATCGTGTTCCTTAATGACAATACTAGTCTACTAATCTCTTTAGATGTTCTATGTTTTCTGAAGATACTTTTTCTGACAATCTTGCCCCAGCAATAATAGGAGCCCACTTTATAACTTCATCCCTTGATAAACCAGCATTTTTGCAATATATACGTAAATACATTTCAGCCAACTCTACTGAAGCCTGGGCATACAACAAATATGTTCGGTAGACATCGGCACGAATATCTCCCGCGCTAGCATCCACCCAATCAATAATTTTCACATTATCATTACTCAAAATCAAATTAAATGGATGAAAATCCCCATGACATAGCCTAGGTTCAAATACCATTGAATCCAATTTTCTTAACAATTTACCCTTTTGTTTCTCATCTAGATTATGTGCTGATTTAATCTGGCGATATAGTTTTTCTGACATCGGTTCAAGTAAATCCGAATCAACAACAACAGCATGCACCTTTTGTTGTGCATTAACACAAATACTTATGTAATGCTCAGCTCGTTCCATATTATGAATTAAGAGATCACCTACTGTTTTCCCTTTTACATATTCCATTATAATTGCTTGCCTACCCTTTATTTCTGTGACTTCTAATACCTTTGGGACTTGAATCCCGCATGAATAAGCGTATTCTTGTTTCTTTGCCTCATATAAAGATTCTGTATTTGGAAAGTGCTTTTTAAACACTTTCACAATTTTATTATCATAAAGATATATCTTTGCTGTATTCCCAATAGCTATCGGATTACCTAGGTTCAATTATTCCCTCTCCTTAAGATAAAGTGAAACTTTAATCATTTGGGGTTTCTTCACCCCCACTGACTATCAGCCCTCACCAATTAAGCTTTTACGGGCAGCCCTATCTTCACCCAACTTCTTTGCTTCTGCTGAATTTTGAGTCGGGGGTTTTACTGCACGCGAATAGCGGGATAAATCACAATAATATCCTGCGTTTCATTTAATAAATTCGATGTAATTATAGTGAAAACCTTCCCCCTTACATTAACAGAATATCTACATTTGAGTTTTAATTGGGATTATCCCCTGTTCGTCCATGCGGGTAGTTCAATAAAAGAAGGAGTTTACGTTAGCTTGACGAATTTATACTGATATAATTATAAAAAGGGTGGTTTAATTGAACATTTTGTGGGATTTTGATGGAACATTATTTGATACTTATCCTGCGTATACAAAAATACTCTCTCAGGTTTTAGGAGATACAGTGGATAAACAGGAAATCTATGAAAAGTTAAAAATTTCGTATTCTCATGCAATTGATTACTATAACATTTCCAGCAATAAAGAAGAAGAAATCTTAAAATTTGCAAATAAAAATGTAATTATGACCCATAAGCATAGGGACGGAATTTCAGCCATATTAAAGTACTACGGATGGGATAAATACTTTGTTGATATGGTTACGATTGACGATGGTTTTCCTCGAAAACCCAATCCATTAGCATATATTCATTTGCACACAAAACACAGAATCAATTTAGTTATTGGAGACAGAGAATTAGATTTATTACCCGCAAAAAAATTAGGAATTTCAACATGTATGTTTCAAAGTCAAAGTGATTTAGCTGATTATCATTTACAGGACTACTCAGAATTTTTTAATACCAATATTTCGTTAACAAAACAGGCGATTGATTAACAATACATACAGTAAAAGGACCAAAGTTTGGTTCTTTTATTTTTATTACTATCAACATAATACTTTAACAGAGCCAATTGAACTCCCCCCACCTTCACTTCGTTTAGAGGAGGGGGATGAATCGGTTAAAATGATAAAAAAAGACCCTGTAAAACAGGATCTATACAAACTTTAAAACATCGTGTTCATATTTCAAATCGATTTATACTCTTAATTAATTTTTCTCCATAATTGCAAAGTAATTCTTCTCATGATCAGCAAAATTAAACGCTCTACCAGACGGCATATTTACAATTTCTCCAACTGTAATTTCTTTCTCTACAAACTCTTTATATAATTTATCGATATCTTCAGTGAAAAACAACATGGAGGGTGTACTAAGATTTAATTCAGGCTGCATCTTCGCAATTAATTCTTTATTATGTAGAACAATACTCGTTTCTGCTGTCTCTGTTGGCGCGATTTCAATCCATCTAAACCCTTGACCGTTATCTTCATCCGCAACTAAGTGGAAACCTACTTTTTCTGTCCAAAATTGCACAGCCTCATCTTGATTATTTACATATAACATAATTTGACCGATTTTATGAATCATTATCTTTTCTTCCCTTCTTCTACTTCAACTTCAATTGTATTAAGTATATACGAACTAGCGTTCTTTTTAAAGTGCTTTTATACTAAACTTTCACTTTAAATATTTTATCTTCCTTAATATCTTGAAATGAGGATTATCAATTAAGTAATAGCCGATACAGATCTAATAACCATAATAACATTATGTAAATTAAGTTGCTATATTCTCTCTTCATTTTAACCTGTATGTCTTAATTTATTGTCCTTTTTCTATTCATGTATATTTCCACTACACTACAAATAAGTGCCAAAAAGAAAATAAATGCTCCTATTAAAAAAGTTTTATTAAAACTACGAATAACCCCGTATTTATATTTCCATTTAATTTGTTCGTAGAGTTTATTTCCTTCCTCTGATTCCATGCTTACATATTTCTTCTCATCACTTGTTTGTATTACGTGTAGTATTTTTTGTTTTTCAAAGTCTGTTTGATTGCCTTTTTGAATCATCGCTTTCACTTGTTGCTTTATTTCTTCTTTTTCGATAGATAATTGATGATTTAAAATCACAACTAATATCGCTACACCTACTATACTTCCTACTGTTCTAGAAATATTAGATATACTTGACGCAATACCTGATTTTTCGGTTGGAACACTTAAAACGGCAGTTGTTGTCAATGGAGCAAGCGTACACCCTGCACCAAAACCTACAACCACGAGTCGCCAAATATAATCCCAATTTGAAAAGCCTGATTCCATATGACCAAATAAATACGAAGCGATTATAAATGCGATAATTCCTATACTACCGATAACACTACTTCCACGTTTTGCAGCAATGGGTGTCATAATCGCGGTAACTACCATTGATACTACCGCAAGTGTACTAATAATCATCCCTGATTGAAGCTCGCTCATTCCATCTACTTGAACTAAGTAAAATGCAAAAACAAATAAAAAGTTCATTAAACCCATGCCTACAAAAAATAATGAAAGATTTGAAAACGAAAACTCCTTATATGAGAATAAATATAGGGGTAACATCGGATTTTCACTTTTCTTTTCAATAAAGATAAACAATATGAAGCTTATAAAAGAAATAACAAAGAGAAGACTTATACTTAGCGGACTTAAACTCGATTTATTTACTTGTATCAGAGCGTACACAAGTAAAAACAATGCACATGATGAAGTAACCATACCTGCCCAATCTATTTTAGAACTAGCTGTATGATCATATGATTCTTTAATAAAAAGAAAGACAAAGATTAAGGATAGAATACCGACTGGAACATTAATAAAAAATACCCAGTTCCAACTTAGTTTATCTGTTAAAACACCTCCAAGTGATGGACCAATCGCTGCAGCTAATCCACCAAAAGCCCCCATAACTCCACCTATCATACCTTGTTTTTCTTTTGGCACAAGTTCAAGTCCAAGCGGCATCGCAACAGGTACAATTATGGCTGCAGAAATTCCTTGTAACACCCGAAAAATTACTAATGTATGAAAAGATGTTGCCACTCCGCACATAAGTGAGCTGATAGAAAACCCTAATAACCCAATAACATACAGCTTCTTGCGGCCAAATTGATCCGCAAGACGAGCTGCTATTAATAAACAAGTAACAAAAGCGACATTATATCCATTTGCAATCCAAGAAATTGTATCAATAGACGTATGAAATGTTTTTGTCATTTCTGGCAATGCAATATTTACAATATTTGAATCTAAAATTGCCATGAAGAATCCTGCAACTAATGCAAATAGCGCAAATAATTTTCTCATGTTTCCATTTCCTCTCTCTTAATTTTTCTTATTTGAAATCCCGTTAATAAATAGAGTTACACATGTCTCTATGTACTCTTCTAATTGAATATCCTCTTCCGTTATACTCACATTCATAATATATAAGAATAATTGTCCATAAAACATGTTCGCTATTAAACGATAGTTACATGTAATAATATGTCCCTTCTCTCCAAGTAGCTGTAAATATGTTTCTAAATGGTCAACTAAATGTGAATTTAATTCATGAAGTAATCGTTTCATTTCACTATTTTGTCTAGATTCTAGTAATGCTGCCCAAATATAATTTAATTTTGGTAAGTTTACCTGAATGTATGTTTCTGCAATCTTTGTAAGGTCTTTATTTAAATCACCTGTAAACTGTTCTTCTAATTCCTCTAATAAAGCAACTGGGGTTGTTCGCAAAATAATACTTTCCCGAAATAAATTTTCCTTGTTTTTAAAATTACGAAAAATTGTCAACTCGCTTACCCCTGCTTTTTCTGCAACTTCACGAATTGTCGTGGCCGTATATCCCTTTTCACCAAATAATAAAGTCGCTGCTTCCATAACCTTTTCTCTCGCTGTTGGTTTTCCCATTCTAATTCCTCCATCCAATATGTAAGTAAGTGATTACTAACATATTATCATAAACAAAAATGAAAGTAACTAGTTACTTTCATTTTTGTTTATTCATAAGTCTAACAAAGCGATTTATCGCCCAACCTCCAACTAAACCAACGCGCATGGCCATCCGTTTCTCCAACAGTTTCATTGTATTCTTTCCCATTCATAAAATAATCAAGATGAAGATCTCTATCCCACATATTGTTATAAAGATGGAAAACATCCCGTTTCGCACCAATTTCTTTAACTTTTTCTACTAATTTATGTTTTACACTCTCTGGTATTTGATTCGCTACATGTGTATGGAAAACACAAATCACCGAATCCTCTGGAATTTGTTCTGCAATTTCTGAAAGAAGAGCTACTCCATCCCCTTCTATTAATTTTACAGATTGTTCTTTTAAACAAGCTGCTGCGTGATCAAACATTTCAAGTCGTTCTTTATGCTCAGACCAAATAAGTGAGCGTAACCATAAGTAATCTTCCTCATTATTTAAATCATTTATATGTAAATCAAGTCCGATTCTTTCTACGACAGGTGGACTTTGTTGTAAGAAAAATGGCTGATTCTCCCCTTTTATTTCTGATTTCAAATGAACTTTAGAGTCTTTATTTCCAAAAACCTCTCCTGTTCCATAAGAATAGCTATACTGATCCCAGAACAGCTGTAAACCAGCACTTGTCCCAATTTCAATTAGCGCTAAAGGCTTGTTCACTTTATTAAATATATAACAAAAACTCGGATATAAATATGTACATCGTCTTACTTCGTTTGTCTGCACTAGCTTTGTTTTTAAAATATTGATTATCTCTTCCCTATGAATCTGACAAAAATCTTTAAAATGTTGAAAAGAATGTTCTAGATTTTTTTCTGGAGCCGAAACAAGGCTACCATAGTATTGTTTTAATACATGATTACTCCCTTTCAGTAATAAATAGTGAACAGCACCAAGTAATAAGTTAGGAGTTGGCTGACCAAGTTGTGCGTGTGACGCTAATGCAAGGATTTCCTCGTCTTCTGAAATTTTTAATGATAAATGTTCATATAAATCGCTCGATCCTTTACATTCTTTTATAGAAAAATTTCTAAATAAGTTGGAGATTTGTTCTTGTGTAAGCAAATCGACTCCTCCAATCGCATAATTTAATATTCAGAATAATTTTAACATAAATACAATTATTAGGATATTTGTACTTATTTTGCTAAAAAGACTTATCCTTCAAGATAAAAGGAGGCAGCAAGTTGAATAGAAATATAACCTATACTTTCCTCATATTAATCACATTTCTTATTAGCTGTTCAAAAGAGCAATCCTTTTATATGTACTTCCATGAAAAGATGCAAAAAATGCATTTTGGACAAAAGAACAATTCCTACACTCTCATTCATACAGAAATGAATGTTTCACAAGAAAATGATGCCGTAGCAATATTTACAGAACAAAATCAGCAAGGAGAACAAATATTCATTGCTTATTTTGAAAAGGAAAGTGACAAGTGGAATTGGATAAGAACTACAGGAACTGAATGGAATAGCCCTGTAAGATGGACTTCCATGCATCAAATCCCTTACATTTATGCTGGAACAATTCGTGATAACGCTATTACTAAAGTTTATGTCGGGAACAAAAATGCAAAAATCATTACTGTTGAAGGAACAAAAAGGTTTTGGTATGTCGTTAGTAATACAGAATGGGCTGAGGTTAAAATTGAAAAAGGTGATGGTACACAAGAAGTAGTTGGACAAATTGATGAAGAGATTCTAAAAGATTGGCATAATAAAAACGTCCGATAAAAATACCGGACGTTTTTCATTTCAACATTAAAAATTATACTTATCAATATTATCCTTCGTAAATACAACTCTTTCTGGTAATACAATGATTCCATTTCCATCTGCTTCATAGTCATAACCTTGAATAGAATTCGGTTCCACCTTTACTTTACCTATATTCGGAACTTCAAAGCTATCGCCAACTTTTAATTTCTTTCCTTTTACCACAATTTCATTTGCAACATAAGTGGCAAGTGCGCCTTGTTGTTTTACATCCCATAGCCCAAATTGCTGAACAGTTCCACGTTTTACATAATCACGCATTACGTTTGGAGTTGAAAATCCTGTCACAACTACCTTTTTATCCATTTTTAAGTTTTCAGCAGCTTGTGCCATTGCTGGAAGTGCTGTTGCATCAGGACAAATCACTGCATTAATATCTGGATACGTTTTTAAAATGCTTTCTCCAACCGATAATGATTTTTGTGCATTATTCTCTCCGTACTGCGTCGTTACAATTTCCCAATTTGGATATTTTTCTTTTATAATCTCTTTTGCTTTTGTTACCCACTGATTTTGATCTGTTACAGTCGGACTTGAATAAAAGAATGCTACTTTTCCTTTATCTCCAATTTGTGATGAGGTCATTTGAATTAATAAATTTGCCAGTTGCTCCGGCGTTCCTTGGCTTATATAAAATGAACGGTCTTTCGGATTTACATCAGAATCCCATGTCAACACCGTCATTCCTTTTTTCTTAGCGCGTTGTAATGATTGTGAAAGTCCATCAACCGATGTAGATGAAACCATCAATGCATCATAGTTTTGATTAATAAAATTGTTTATATATTTTACTTGCCCTGATACACTAGCCTCTGACGGCCCATCATATTTCACTTGTACCCCTAATTTATCTCCCATTTCTTTTGCCCCTTCACCACCTGATGTAAAGAAGCCAACCCCTGTCAATTTCGGAATGAAAGCAAATTTCACATCATCTGCTTTTTTCTTGTCTGCTGTTTTGCTAGAACATGCGATTAAACCGATGATACAAACACATGTAATGATAAAAATCCCCAGTTTTCTTTTCATGACATTTCCCCCTTATGCAATTTCCTTCTTTTCCACATAGTGAGTTGCTGTAACTTGAAATGCCTAATAATAACAGAGAGGATAAGTATAATACCAATAACTACATTTGACTGTTCGTTCGTTAAACCTGTCATTTGTAAACCGTACTGCATCATTCCAATAAATATACTTGCTAGTACTGTTCCAAGAATACTTCCTTTTCCCCCAGTGATGAGTGTCCCACCTAATACAACTGCCGTAATAACCGGCAGAATTGTCTCGCTTCCAATATCAGCTCGAGCTGAGCCAAAATATGCTGTTAAAAAAGCCCCTCCTAATCCACCTCCTAACCCAGAAAGAATATAGGCAATAGTTACTATTTTTTTTGTTCGAATACCCGAATATTTAGCTGCCTTTTCACTCGCACCTGTCAATATGACATAACGTCCGTACCTTGTTCGATGAAGTAAGAGTGTAAACAAAACAGTCAAAACGAAAAGTAACCATACTAAATTAGGAATTCCTATAAAACTTCCATTTGCAAGTTGCACGTAAGAATCCGGTAAACCACTTATCCCTTCATATCCACTGGCATTTGAGCCACCCGAGATAACAAGTGCAATTCCTGCATATAAAAACATCGTTCCAAGTGTAACAACAAGAGGTTCTACCTCTGTCGTTTTAATAATCACCCCGTTGATACAACCCGCTAGACAACTGATAAACAAGGCAATAATTACAGCTAAAATAACCGGAATTCCATTCATCCAGAGTACACCAATAAGAATTGAAGTAAGCCCCATAATCGATCCTACAGATACATCGATTCCACCTGTTATAATTACAAAAGTCATTGGAATTGCGGCAATCGTAATAAAAACGAAGTCATTCATACTGAAAAGTAAATTACTAATATTTAAAAAATCACTGTTTAACAAACCAAAGAGAATGAACTCTATAATAAGTAATACAATAAGAACTCCTTCCCATCTTAAAAATCCACGTGCATACTTCATAGATTCATCCTTCTTTCTTCCAACTGTCTTATTCCCTTCCATTTTTTTAAGATGCTGTCTAATATAATAATAAGTAACAGTAAGAATCCTGATATAGCACTATTCCAAAAAGCAGGTATTTTTAAAAAGACTAATGAACTACTTATAACTTCTAAAAAAATCGCTCCCAGTGCTGCTCCAAATATAGAACCTGTTCCACCTTTTAGATGAATTCCGCCGAGAACAGCGGCAGCAATTACTTGTAACTCAATTCCTGTACCAGTTTGATTTGGCACAAAGCCGATATTCATAACAAATATGCATCCTGCAACCCCTGCGCTCATCCCAGAAATAATAAATGCATATATTTTCACCTTGTCTACCGGTATTCCAATGAGGCGTGCTCCGTCTTCGTTATCTCCGGCAGCATAAAAATATCTTCCAAAAGGTGCTTTCGTTAAAAAGATATATAATAATAGTAAAATAGCCAAAATGATCCATACTGTAACTGGAAGCCCTAGTATCATGACAGAAGACATCTGTTTATAAGACTTAGGAATATCTTCAATCCATTTGCCGCCTGTATATATCAACATCGCTCCTCTAATAATCCCTAACATTCCTAATGTCATAATAATTGCCGGTACACGAAACTTCGTAACCCCAACGCCGTTTATCATTCCAATCACAGCTCCAAGCAAGATTGCAACAATGATTGAAATTAAGATGCTATTACCATTTGTCAAAAACATCCCACAAATTGCTGCGCTTAATCCCATAATAGAACCGACTGAAACATCAATATTTTTAGTAAATAATACGAATGATTGACCAATAGCTAGTATGACTAAAATAAGACTTGATTTCACAATTAAAGAAAGCGAACTAAACTGAACAAAACTAGGATTAATAATTCCTACGAGGGCTATGTAAATAAGTAATAAAATAATAATGGATGTTTCATGCATTTTAACTATATTTGAAAAACGTTTCATTCCGTTACACCTTCCCTTCCCACATATGCAAGGCGTGTAACTTCATCTATACAAACTTCTCCTTTCTCTAAATGAGAAACAAGTTTTCCATTCCTCATCACATATACCCGGTTTGCTAATTGAACAATTTCTTCTACATCTGAGGAAATTAATAAAATCGCAAGCCCTGATTGTTTTAAACTTTGAATTGCCTCATATACTTCTAATCTTGCTTTTGCATCAATCCCGCGCGTTGGTTCATCGAGAATAATTAATTTAGGTTCACAGGCAAGATATTTTGCTAATACAACTTTTTGTTGGTTTCCACCTGATAAAGATGTCATTTTTTCATCTACATTGGAAACAACTATCCGAAACTTATTCATATACAATTCCATTAAAGCGCTTTCTTTTTTGTGTTTTAAAAAGAATGGGCTCATCCGGTGTAAAGAAGCTGCCGTTATATTTTCTTTAACAGACCGAATTGAAAAAATACCACTCCCTGCCCTATCCTCCGGAACATATACCATCCCTTTATCTAATCGCTTACTCGTAGAACACTTTGCAATTGACTCCCCTTCTAATAAAATATCCCCTGACAGTATGGGCCTTATCCCATATAACACTTCTGCTAATTCCGTTCTACCCGATCCAACAACACCAGCAATCCCTACAATCTCCCCAGCATGTACATTTAGTGATATATTCTGAAATGCATAACTCGACAGATTTGTTACCTCTAATACTTGTTGAGAAAGTTTCATCGTTTCTTGAGGTGCCTCTTTCTTCTCCTCTTGTTTATAATCTTTAGGCAATAATCCCTCCATTAGCATGTCGTATGTATAATCTGATACATCCCCTTGACTCACTATCATTCCATCACGCAAAATAGCTACTTTATTTGCAATCTCAAAGATTTCCGGAAAACGATGCGTAATATAAATCATTCCGATTCCCTTTTCTTTTAAGTCTTTTATCAGCACAAAAAGACTCTTTATTTCATGAGTTGTTAATGTCGATGTTGGCTCATCTAAAATAAGAATCTCTGCTTCTCTTATTAATCCTCTTAATATTTCTACTAATTGTTGCTGTGCAATTGATAATGAACTTCCAATTGCACGCAGTTCTATGTTCCACCCTAAACTTTTTATCAAATCTTTTATCTTTGTACGAAGTTCCTTCTTCTTTGCTTTTATTCCAATACATATATTTTCTTCAATTGTCATATGAGGAAAAATTAACGGTTCTTGTGGAATTAAATAAATACCATTTAAATGTGCTTCCGCTGGATTAGAAAAACTTTGCACTACTCCCTTTACATACATCTCCCCGGCATCATAAGAGTATAAACCTATTAATATTTTCATCAATGTTGATTTCCCAGCACCGTTTCCGCCAACTAAAGCATAAACATCGCCATAGTCTAATTCTAAATTCACTTCTTTTAGTACCCTTTGTTCTGAGAATGATTTACTCATTTGCCTCACTTTTAATAAGGGGGCATTCTCCACATCTTGTCACCTGCCTTTATACAGAACAATTTTTGAGAAAATGATTTTTTGTTCTACTTGTTTTGTAGCATTGTATATCCCTTTTTTCATATCTAGAACAAATTTTTCTTGAACACAATTACTACTTCTATCGGTATAAACAAAAAAATAAGCACATATGTTTAAGCATCGGTCAATTGTTGAAAGGGATGAAGAGCATGTCACAGTTGAACTTTGAAGAAAATTTGTTAACAAAAGTAGCCTGGTATTACTATAAAGATCATTTAACGCAGCAGGAAATCGCTTCTTTGCTTCACATTTCGCGAAATAAGGTCGTTCGGTTATTAGATAAGGCTCGAGCTGAAGGTGTCGTTACATTTCATGTAAAAGGTACGGGTTTACATTGCTTAAGCATTGAACGTGAACTAATTAAAAGGTTTCACTTGAAAGATTCTTTTGTTATTCCTACTCCGATGGAAAATAGCCCTAATTCTTTAGGGAAAGCTGCAGCGCAATATGTAGAAACTCATTTACAACAAGGAGATTTACTCGGTATTGGCTGGGGAGAAACAATATCAAAAATGCTAGAAAACATTCATTTTGAACCATCTATGCAACTTTCAATTGTTACCCTTACAGGTGGTGTAAATCACTATCTTCCTAAAAAGCAAAATTATTTAAATCACATGCAAGGAGAACTTCATATCATTCCCACACCATTTTTAGCATCCACAACCGAAATGGCGCAAAGTATTCTCTCAGAACCAGCAGTCAAAGATATGCTACATGTCGCTTCACTTGCTAATACAGCAATAGTTGGTATTGGTGGTTTATCTCATGATGCAACGATTGTAAAAGAAGAAAAATTAACGCTTCGTGAAATGACCTATATACGAAGTCAAAATGGTGCCGGAGATATTTTAGGGCAATTTTTCAATACACATGGAGAATTACTAGAACTTCCACATCACGATCGCCTAATTGGTACACCTCTTTCTATTCTTCAAAAGATGAAACACGTAGTCGGTGTAGCTGGCGGTGAAGAAAAATTAGATGCAATTTACGGGGCTTTAAAAGGTAGATTCATTCATACATTAATTACCGATGAGGACACAGCACTCTCCCTATTAAGAAAGGAAGGTGAATCATAATGTCTTCTCTATTAGCTTACGACGCAGGTACTGGTAGTATCAGGGCCGTCCTTTTCGATTTACAAGGAAATCAGCTTGCTGTGAGTCAAAAAGAGTGGGTTCATAAGCCCGACTCTCGTTATCCTGGTTCTATGAATTTTGATGTGATAGAGAATTGGAAACTCGTTCAAGAATGCACAAAAGATGTACTTCAAAAAAGCAATATATCCCCTTCTTCTATTAAAGGAATTAGTGCAACAAGTATGCGCGAAGGATTTGTTTTATATGATAAAAGTGGGCAAGAAATATGGGCATGTGCGAACGTTGATGGCCGTGCTTCTTCTGAAGTAAGTGAATTAAAACAGATTCGTTCAAATCTTGAAAAAGATTTATATGGGAAGTCGGGGCAAACTTTTGCGCTAGGTGCATTACCTAGATTGCTTTGGATTAAAAAACATCAACCTGATATATATGATAAAATCCATTCCTTTACAATGTTAAACGATTGGATTTTATATAAATTGTGCGGGGTATTACAAATAGACCCTTCCAATGGATGTACATCGGGTATTTTTGATTTAGAAAATAGAACTTGGGATAATTTGATTGCTGAGCAATGTGGGCTCTCTTTATCATTTTCTCCAACTGTAAATGAGGCTGGTACAGTTATCGGTCAAGTAACAAAACAAAGTGCAGAGCTGATAGGGTTACAAGTAGGAACACCAGTAGTTGCTGGGGGCGGAGATGCCCAGATGGCTTCACTCGGTTCGGGAGTCGTACATCCTGAACAAACATTTATTTGCGGAGGGAGCTTTTGGCAACAAGAAGTAAATATAACAAGTCCAAAAACAGATTCAAATGCTCGTATTCGCGTCAATTGCCACGCTATCCCTACACTTTGGCAATATGAAACAATCGCTTTTTTCCCCGGGCTTGTGATGAGATGGTTTCGAGATGCTTTTTGCCAAGAAGAAAAAGAACTTGCTACTAAACTAGGTGTAGATGCTTATGAATTATTAGAGGAACAAGCAAAACATGTGCCAGTCGGATCATATGGCATTATTCCTATATTTTCAAATGTAATGAACTACATTTCATGGCGCCATGCCGCACCTTCTTTCATTAATTTAAGCTTAGATGCTAATAAATGCGGAAAGAAAGAACTGTTCCGTACACTCGAAGAAAATGCTGCATTTATAGCACTTGGAAATTTAAAATTAATAGAATCATTAACAGGAAAGTTCCCTTCTGAAGTGATATTTGCTGGGGGTGCCGCAAAGGGAAAACTATGGCCACAAATTGTTGCGGATGCTCTCGGAATTTCTGTTAAAGTACCAGTTGTAAAAGAAGCGGCCGCCTTAGGAACAGCAATTGCGGCAGGAGTTGGTGCCGGAATATATGACTCTATGGAAACAATCTCTCAGGAATTTGTAAAGTGGGAAAGCACCTATGAACCGAATGCTGAAAATCATAAATTATATCAAAATTTCTATCAAACGTGGAAATCTGTTTATGAAAAACAACTCCCTCTAGCGGATGAAGGCTTCACATCACATATGTGGATTGCACCGGGGGCACTGTAACACATTCATAAAGGAGTGAACAATATGCTCAAAGTAAATGAAGAGGATTTTTCCTATCGCTTTGGTAACCATGGTCCAAAATATTTAGTAAAGGGCCCTAACATTGACCTTGGCGTTGTAGTGATTCAACCTGGGCAGGAATTTCAAAATCATTATCACACCATATGTGAAGAAATTTTTTATGCCTTAGAAGGCGAAATTGATTTCTATATTGATAATGAAAGAGTTCCTGTAAAACAAGGTGACGTCTTGCAAGTTCGCCCTCATGAATCTCACTATCTTATTAACCACTCAGATCAAATCTTTAAAGCTGTTTTTATTAAGTCACCACATTTACAAGAAAAAGATACTGTACAAACAGAAAATCCAAATTTAACGAAGGAGTGATTGACAATGACTTGGGGATTTCAAAATCGATTAAATACGATTCTACCTGATGGAAAAGCGGTTATGTTAGCAATTGATCACGGTTACTTTTTAGGACCTATTCATGGATTAGAGCAACCTTTAGAAACGGTGAAAAATTTACTTCCCTATACAGATTCTCTCTTCTTAACAAGGGGTGTACTCAATTCCTGCATTCCTAAAGACTGCAAAACACCAATGGTTTTACGTGTTTCAGGTGGTCCAACTGTAGTTGGTAAAGATTTAGCAAATGAGACCATTGTTACATCAATCAAAGAAGCACTGCGGCAAAATGTGGCCGGAGTTGGTGTATCTGTTTTTGTCGGTTCAGAATATGAAACACAAACCGTTACCAATCTAGCTAATGTTGTTTCTGAAGCACATGATTACGGCTTACCCGTGCTTGGTATTACAGCCGTAGCAAAGGAACTACAAAAACGAGAAGCTCGCTTTTTAGCACTTGCATCACGTGTATGTGTAGAGATGGGTGCCGATATTATTAAAACGTATTACTGCGAAGGATTTGAAAAAATTACGAGCACATGCCCTGCCCCAGTCGTCATTGCAGGTGGACCAAAATTAGATTCTATTGAAGATGCTTTAACCATTACATACCAAGCATTGCAAGAAGGGGCAATTGGAGTTGATATGGGCCGAAATATTTGGCAATCGGAACACCCAGCTGCGATGATTCAAGCGATTCATGGCATCGTCAAAAATGGCTTGAATGTGAAAGAAGGGCTAGAGTTGTATGATGAAGTAAAAAATTAAATTAGTTGATTAAATAATGTGTTTTTACTAAAAAAAGAACCCTCTTTATTAAAAGGGTTCTTTTTTAATGATAAAATCTAAGTATCACTTCTGAAAAATATGTTTTATTTTTTCACCTGGAACATTACTACCCCCTCTTCCTTTCACATCTTCAATCATCATTGTAACAATCATATCCGGCGCATTTGCATCGAAAGCTGCAAACCATCCGAGTTCTTTTCCATCTTCTTCTTTTGATTCTTTTAGTTCTGCCGTACCTGTTTTACCAGCAAGAGTCATGTCATCAATCCTAGCAATTTTCCCGGCACCATCGGAATCATTAATTACTTTTATTAACGCACTTTTTAATATTCTTTGACTTTCTTTAGAAATCACATTCTCTTTCCAATTCTTCACTTCTTTTTGTATCAGATGTGGAGACGGAATATTCCCTTCATTTACAATCGGTGCATATGTTAAAGCTAAATGAAGAGGTGTCATTAATACTTGTCCTTGACCGTATCCTGTATCTGCCAGTTGAATATCGTTTTTTATCCCATCTTTTGCAATGATTGAAATAGGAAATTCGTATTCAATCGGCAATTTTTCATGAAATCCGAACTTCTTAAGCATGCTTTCATACTGATCTTTTCCTATTTTTAAAGCTTTTTGTGCAAAATAAATATTGTCAGAGTACTTCATTGCCTTATCGAAATCAATTGGACTAGCATCTTTCACACGTGTTACATAATAATTCCCCCAAGATGAGTCTTTTGTCCACTTTAATCCTTCAATTTTAAACTCTTCCGTTGGATTTATAACTTTTGCTTCCAGACCAATTGCTCCTGTAATTGTTTTAAATACAGACCCTGGTACAACTGCCTGTGTGAAACGGTTTATCATTGGATTTTTAAAATCATTATTCCATACTTCACGTTGCGCTTTTGATGCCCCTCTAACTATTATATTTGGATTATAAGCTGGACTACTTACAAGGGCAATTGTTTCACCCGTCTTTGGATTAATCGCTGCACTAGATCCTGCTTCATTTTTCATTTCATTATAGATTTTTTCTTGAATTGAGGCATCAATTGTTAATGTAACATTCTCTCCATCTCTTGCTTCTGTTTTTGCTAAGTTTTTAATCTCTTTTCCGTTCTCATCTTCCATAAATACGCGTCCACCCTTTTCACCGCGCAATTTATTTTCTAAGACTTTTTCTAATCCTGTCTTACCTACTAAATCATCTGCTTGATATCCTTTTTTCTGAAGCAATTTTAACTCTTCTGCATTTACTTCTCCTATATATCCCGTTAAGTGTGCTGCCGCTTCTCCTAATGGATATGTACGAACTTTTACCGGACGAGACGAAACACCTTCCAACGAAATATAATCACTTTGTGTTCGTCCTTCTGGTAAAATACCAATTGGTACATAGGAATCTGGTTTGATCCATTTCGCTGTAAGCTTCTGGTCAACTTCTTCGATAGACATATTAAGTAATTGCGCTATTGTTTCTTTCGTTTGTGTTCCAGTATCTCCTAATTTTTCTGGAATAATTCCAACTTCAGTTGCCTTTCCATCCACTACAAGCCCTTTTCCATTTCGATCATATATTTCACCGCGTTTTCCTTGCTCTGTCTGCAGACGGACTTTATAATTTTTTTTCATCCCTGGAAAGATAAAGTCTGGGGTCCAATTTATTTTCCAAGATTTCTTATCTCCATCTTTTTCTTTCACAAGTGTTGCTTCATGTGAAAAAGAAATTTCTCCTCCTGCTGTATCCATACTTACGGTAAAAAGAATGACCTCACTTTCCGTTTTATCTTTACTTACTTTCTCTCTTTTAATTTTTAAATTCTCAACTCCAATACCTTCGTAAATTTTTTCATTTTTCTCTGTAAATTCTTTTTTTGAAATGGATTCTTTTGCGTGTTTTGACAGTTGATCATACATATCTGCAAATTTTTTGTCATTCCATAATTTTATATATGTTTCAAATGCTTGTTCTGAAGTTTCACCTTTATTGCATCCTACGAATATAAATGTGAAACAAAAGAAAAGTAGTATCCATATTTTTTTCAATTCAAACTTCTCCTTTAAATAAATCAAAATAGCTTAAATAATTCTTATAATCCTTTTTACATGAGTAACTTGCTATAAATAGTGTACATCCGCTCGTTTTCTACTGATTAATATGCACCTGAGATTTAATAATGGTCTATATCTTGGTAACAAAGTTATTATTAAAAACCTGTGAAATAGCAACTATACTAGCTGCTATTCCACAAATTCACCTTAATTCTTTTATTCAAAAAGCTTCTTAATATAAAGTACAACCTTAATAAGCACGCTCTAACCAGGCTTTTACGGGCAATTGAGTCCCACCTAAACTTGTTTGCTTTCGCCAAATTTTGAGGTAAGAGTCTTACTGCCCGTGAATAACTGGATAAACAATATAACTTGGACCCTAGTAATCATTACCTTCCCTACAGAGAACGAAATTTCACTATTACTGATTAGGATTCACTATATTAGTAGTTTCACCATTCATACGTTGCTTTTTCAAGTCAAAGTATATATCTAATATATCCTTTCCAATTAATGAATTAATCCCACTTTTATCATTGTGAACCCAAGGGACTACTACAGAAAATGCTATTTCTGGATTATCATATGGAGCATATCCAACTAATGTTAAATTGTAACACTCAATACGTTCTCCCTTCTCATTCCTTCCAATTTTACTATCTCCTCCATATACTGTCTGAGCTGTTCCTGTTTTCCCAGCTGGTTTATATGGAGCCTTTTGGAAATATTTCACACCGGTTCCATCGCCTTCTTGAAATACCCATCTAAAGCCTTCTTTTACTCGATCAATATATTCCGATTTCACATCCACTCGATTTAACACAACAGGTTCTATAGATTGTACAACTTGTCCAATTTCTTCTTTTTTTGTTGTTTGTTCTCGAATCTCTTGGACAATTTGAGGTTGCATTCGGTATCCATCATTTGCAATGGTTGAAATATATTGTGCCAATTGTAATGGTGTATACGTATCATACTGTCCAATAGAAAAATCTAATAAAAATCCAGGTTGGCTATCTTTCTGCCTCGTTTGTCCAGTTATTTCATTCGGTAAATTGATTCCTGTTGGGACGCCTAAACCAAATTGTTTAAAATAATAACGCATTGTGTCAAATGCTGCTTGTTTAATATCCAATGAACTATTTGGTACATAATTCACTCCAGCTATTTGTAACGCGGTATGAAACATGTATACATTTGATGATACTTGTAAAGCCCTTAAATCATTAATATTTCCAAATCCGGATACATTCCATGATTTTTTAACTCTCGTACCTTTAAACTTCATAGGTGTGTCATAAAATTGAGTCCCTGCTTGTATAGCTCCGGTTTGGTATCCAGTTAATAAAGTAGCACCTTTTACAGCTGATCCTAACTCATAAGAAGTTACCATGTTGCCTAATGCAAAATCTTCTACTTCTGCTTTCCCATCTTTTTCTACCAATCTCTTACCAGCCATAGATAATAGTTGTCCGGTTTTCGGATCCATCATGACAACAAAAGCACGATCCATTAATGGTTCAGAACTCTTAAAAGCTTTTAAATTTTTTTCTATACTTTCTTCTACTTTTTTTTGTAACTCCATATCAATTGTTAAAGTTAAATTGTTACCACTTTTTCCTTTAGAGACTGTTTCCGTTTGAATAACATTTCCTGCTTTATCAATATTATTTTTAACTTCTTTTTTTGTTCCATGTAATACATCTTCATATCGTTGTTCAATATAACTTTTCCCCACGCGATCGTTCCGATTATATCCGCGGACCAAATAAGAATCTAAGTGTTCTTTTGGCAATCCTTCTTCAGCACTTGTTATATTCCCTAATACCGAACGGAATAACTCACCATTTACATAGTTTCGTTCCCAATCAACTGTCGCATCTATCCCTGGGAGTTTTGCTAAATTTTCACTTATCCTCGTATACTCTTGCTCTGTCACGTCTTTTTTTATAATTTGTGGTGTCATTTGATAACCAGAACTCATTTTACTTTTAATAACTAACACTTGTAAGTCTTGTGGCGTGAGCTCTCCTAATTCTTCTTCTGTAATGCGTTTTCGTCTTAACTCTTCGATTCTTTTGTCTAACTCTTTCCCTTCTATACCCTTTTTTCTAAATTTTTCCTCTTCTTGCTTCGTGATCTTTTCTTTAGCACGCTTTTTATTTAATTGCATCCAAAAATCTTTTTTATCTACTTCCGTTAATTTGTTTATTTCTTCTTCTGATATTTCAAGTATATTTGCAATATCTTCTGCAGTTTTTAAAATGTCTTCAGAGCTTACACCCTTCAATCTTGTATACGTAATCGTACGAAGTGCTCTATTATCAACAACCGGTTTCCCTTCTCGATCATAAATTTTCCCACGGGGAACTGGTATACTCGTTGTTGCATTTTCATTTTTTTCCACTTGATTTTTATAGGTCTCTCCATCAACAATTTGTACTCTTCCTAGCTGAAAAATAATAGCCGAAAATAGTATAAATACGCAGAAAAATAAGATGTTTAATCGGATAGATATCGATGTCTTCTGCTTCTTTCCTGTTTGCTTTTTCATATATCCTCCATTTTTTAATGAATTTCATTCGGATTACAGTTTTATATACAAATTCACGCATATGTGTTATTCAATCTTTATACAAAGAAAACTAAAAAGTAGCGGTTCATTCAATTAATGAATTGAATAGATAAAAATGGAATCGTTCCTCTATTTACTTAAAGTGAAACTTCCATCAGTGGGCGTTTTCTTCATCCCTTACTGATAGTTAGCCCTCACCAACCGGGCTTTTACGGGCAGTTATTCCCCACCTCTCTTCCTCGTTTCTCTCTGACCCTTAAGGTGGAGGCTTACTACCCGTTAATGCTGGATAAAGAATAAGAGAAACTGCATTCAATCATAAGCAGTTCCCCTTATTTTTTTATTAATATATCTAAAACAAAAATTAGGCTGTTCTTCTATATTACGTGGCCGTCATACCCTATTAATTTTCATTATTTTTTAACAAGTTCAACGTATGAGTAAATAAACGACTATCTCCGGGATCTCCATGTCCTGGTACAATAATATTTATATCGCTGTATTTCTTTTCTACTTTTTTAATTGCCTTTGACCAATTAGATACATATGAACCTGGAGTTTGTACAATCTCTTGCGTATCTAGTGATTTTATTAAACATCCTCCAAATAGGATTTTATACTTTGGTAACCATACTGTTATGTTATCTTGTGTATGTCCTTTTCCTGGATAAAATGTTTCCACGTTTATATCACCAAATCGCATATTATCGCGTTTCTTCAAGTCTCCAAGAGGCTTATCAAAACCTTGTTTCTCTGCTAAATCAGCAGTTAAAGCCGTACTGTGTACCTTGGCACCTTTTTTAGTCAGCGTTTTAATTCCTCCTATACGATCGTCATGAGCATGTGTCACAATTGTTTCTGTGACCTCTTTTGTAGGAAATTGCTTTTTTAGTATTTGAAGTAGTTGATCTGTAAGAGCATCATTCCAAGGTGTATCAATCAGTACTAGTCCTTTAGACGTTTTAAGAATTAAACCATTTGCAGAAATACGTGTTCCATTTACCTCGCCAGTGCTTGTATGCATCCAGACTTTTGGACGCAACTGTGAAATGGATACATCTTTCTCTTGATTTTTATTTTTTATTTGCTCTACTTTTTCTGCAGCTTGTACTGGAAATATTGAACTGGTAAATTGGCTAATCCCTAATATACTTGCGCATAGACCTACTTTTAATATCAGTTTCTTTTTCATTATTATTGCTCCTTTCCTAGCAGCTTACTTCTCTAAAAGCGCTATTACACTTAATAGACAATACAAATGATAAAGTTGTTCCCACATTTACAAAAAAAATAATAAATTTTAATATAGAATAGAATCTGGATAAGGGAGGATTTTATGTTACATAAAAAATCGAAGAGGTGGATAATTTTAACGATTTTTTTCATTTTAGGAGTTGTTTTGATGGTTTTATTCATAACAAGGTTTATTTCGTTTACTATCACAACTTCTGCAGCTGAAAGAGGAAAAATTATTGACCAAAACGGAGTCATACTAGCCACAAATAAACAAATAAAGTCTTTGTATTATGTCTATAATATTGATTGTCCAGCCGATCAAGAAGTAGCGAAGATATCAAGTTTTCTAAATCAGTTTTCATCCAAGTTTAACCATAAAATTTCAGTAAATCACATACATTCACAATTACAAAAATCTTGTAAACATCATGATAAAAATGAAATACGATTACATGCAAACTTAAATGATAAAGAATCCGCATTTATAAACGAAAATAACTTCAAAAATGTAATAGTAAAAAATGAGTTGATACGTGTTTATCCACATCATGAAATTGCTTCACAAGTAATTGGGTATGTTGACTATGAAAAACACAACTCAGATTCTCATTATGTTCCTGTTGGTAAAAATGGAATTGAACTTCAATATGAAAACGATTTAAAAGGAAAACCAGGAAAAACTCTCACTTTTAAAATAAAAAATAAAAAGTTCTTATGGAACATACAAAGTCCTCAAAGAGGAAAAGATATTCAGCTAGCACTAGACTATAAACTTCAACAAAAAACAGAAGAAGCACTTAGGTCCCAAATTCTGAAAACACCTGATGCTACTGCTGGTTATGCTGTAGTGATAGATGTTAAAACAGGAGAAATATTAACTATGGCTAACTCGCCAGTTTTTGATCCAAATGTATTCAATACACCTTTATCATTGTCTGAAAAAGAAAACATCCAATTACTTGCTCAAAATAAAACAATCCAAAAATTAAAGTATGGTGATTCCTATATAAATATGGCATCAACTATAAAACCGCTTACTATATTAATTGGGTTAAACGAAAAGCTTTTTCAGCCTGAAGATACGTATTTAGATAAGGGTCGCCTTCAGTATAATAATCAAAATAACATCACCAATGCCGCTGGAACTCCAACTGGTGAAATTACACCGAGTCAAGCTATCATTAATTCATCAAATACATTTATGACAGCAAAAGTAGCAATTCCATTATTCAATAAAAATAATGGAAATTTAGAAAAAGTAGCAACCTTGTGGACGAATTATTTAAAACAATTCGGTCTTCGCTCGAAAACTGGAGTTGATTTACCCTTTGAAGAAAAAGGACAATATAAGTTACATGCATCTAGTAATTTTGAAAGTGGGATTTCTGCTTTATTGAATGCTTCTTGGGGCGCAAATGAAGTGCACACTACTCTCCAACTTGCTCAATATGCAGCTGCTCTTGCAAACAAAGGAGACAAATACAAACCTCAAATCGTGAACGCTATCATAGAAAACGGTGATAAAAGAACAAAAGAATTTAAACCAATTTTAGAAAGTTCAAATCGTTATCCTTCAAGTTTCTGGAATGTTTTACAAAGTGGAATGAGTCAAAATATACAAGAAATTAAAAATTTACCCTTTGACGTTGCTGGTAAAACTGGAATAACAGGTTCGCCAAACGAACAAAAAAAAGTTATAAACCATTCTCTGTTTATTTCATATGCTCCGACTAAAAATCCGCATATTGCTATTTCTGTCATTATTCCTGGTGGTAATTCTGAAACAAATAGTGCAGCTCTTGTTGCAGCGGAAATTTTAAAGGCTTGGGATACTCTTCAAAAAGAGAATAAAAAATAAAGAAAAAGGTTCAATAAAGTGAACCTTTTTCTTTTACCATATAGAATCTATACTCTTTATTTTCCACATACCATCATTTTGTTTTTCAAAAATGAAAGAATACTGGATATCTATTGAGACATGGTCTTCTTTTACATAACCGGTATAACCATTCATTGTAGTTATTTTTATATATCCATCATTATTCACTTTCTCCGGAATCCATGCTTTTACAGTTTCGTTAGATACCCGATATAAAACGCGTGAATCAGGTTTTGGTTGAGTTAAAATTTTTGTTTCTTCCCCAACAACAGTAGCATATAAATAACGTTCCTGCTTCGTTTGGTTACTTTCTGCCAATCCACTAGGTATTTTATATAATGTTTTCGTATCATTCACAAATTCTCCCCCCATTGCAAGAGCTACCTGTAAATCATGAAAAATATCATCATCAAACTTCCATTCATTTTTACTATACTTTTCTCCCTTAAAAATAAATTCTTCATCCAATACTCTATATAAATCGTTCTTATTTTTTAAGCTTGTGTTTTGATTTAATTCATCCATAAATTGTTTTAGTAATTGATCTTGATTAGATTCATCTTTCATCTTAACTTCAATTTGAGTGCTACTTTGCACAGGCGGTTCATTTTTTCCAAACCAGAATTGTTGAAAGTTAAACAGCACAGCCGTAAAAACTAGAACAGCTGCAACAGTGAATGTCTTTATACGAAATGGCCTTCTAATTTTAGGAGAACCTTCCTCCCTATTTTGGTATATGGATTGTTTTATCTTATAAATCAATTCCTCTTCGTCTTGAGGCTGTTTCATAGGCCCACCTTTTAATTCTTTATACCAATCCGGCTTTCTATCATTGTTCATAATTCATCCTCCGATAATATTTTTGAAACTCGTGCACGAGCGCGATGTAGCCTAGATTTCACAGTTCCAATAGACACGCCTAATGTTTCAGCAATTTCATCATAAGATAATTCATATTTTGCATCTAGTATTAATACTTCACGATGTTTTTGGGGCAAATTTAATACGATGTCCCAAACTTCATTCATAGTTTCTTTTTGTAAAAATTGTTTTTCTGCTGACGGATATTCCTTATCATTTCGAAAGAAACTTACTAAAGAAATCCTCTTAAAATAGGAGGACTTCAAATAATTTAAAGCTGTATTCCTTGTAATTTTTAATAACCACGTTTTAACAGAGGACTCATTTCGAAATGAGCTCCATTTTTTAAATACTTTTATAAACACCTCTTGCGTTATATCATCTGATAAATGGGTATCTTTTGTAATAATGAATGAATAATTCCATACGTCTTGCCAATGTTCTCTTATAACATTATCAATTTCATCATGATTGCAATTTTCAATAACCTTATGTTCCATCTCAACACCTCAAGCTTATTTGCATAAGCATAAACACCTTTCCTCATGTTTTATATTTGACTCCTTTATATAGACAAGACAAAAGTTTCTTTTGTTCCATTTTCTATTAAAAATCATACTTAAGAGTTCTATCACCGAAATTCCAAGATACTTGTATGCAATCTTTTAACATTTGACATACGAATTGCTTCTCTTTTTCAAGTGCTCACATATCCAATTCCTTGTATAGAATCTACCATTGACGTGCAACAAGTTGTATCATTTGGAAATATGTACATTCACCCTATATGTGGATAGAATTATCATTTCATGTCTATTTAGCTTAACCTTACTTTTCAAAAATACTGGCGATACCTATCACCAGCAAGATAAGATTGAGTCTCCAAAGGACTTTCTCTCATGTTGTTTACATGTTTAATATTATTCGTGTTTGTTTAAGCATTTACACATACCAATTAAATAAAAAAGTACACCACTACATATCGTGTGATGTACTTTTTTCATATATTATAAACAAGACATTGATATAAAAAAACTTTATGACACTTCCATGTCTTATATTTTACAAAATGTATTTCCTTTTTTGATTAAGATTGCTGATAAGCTGATTTTGATGATTTCACATAATAAACCGCATGCTCAGATTTCAAAATATGATCTGGTTTTGGTTTCCCGCGACTTTCTCTATGTCCAGCTAGATGCTCTTCACTTGTCTCCCAGTTTTTCCATGCATCTTCAGATTCCCAACGAATCATTACAACGACTTCTTCGTCCCCTCTTCTCACCTTTTTAACAAGAACACTTAAGTCGATAAACCCTTCAAATTTTTCAATAATACCTTCCCCAGAAAAACGCTGAACAACAAGATCTGAAGTTCCTTCTTTAACTGTAATTGTTTTCGTTTCGATAAACATATATCCCACTCCCTTTATTTGCAAATAACACTCGTATTCCTTTATTATAATTGATTATGATAATTATTTTCAATTAAAACATTTCATTTAAATTATACAACAAGGCTATTAAGCTGATTTTTCTCGAATAGATTCATCGAGAAATTTAAAATACGGGAGTAGCATTCCAGCTAAAGAAGTTACACATATGATAGATCCAATTAGTACATATAACGCCCTCACTCCCCATACCTCACTCAATACTCCTCCAACTAAAACACCTAGTGGCATCGCACCTCTTATTAAAAATAAGCGTACCGAAAATACCTTCCCCATCCTATCATTTGGTACAATTTGTTGACATATTGTCGTGTTATGGACATTAAAAAATGCCATGCATACGCCCGCTACAACTTCAATCATAACTGCTAAAATGATGCTATGATTTAGGCTTAGTGAAATATATGTGATTCCTCCTATCAATAGCGCCCCAAGCATGAGAAGACGCCGACTATGGTACTGCACTTTCCCAACAAGTATAGAGCCGATTACATACCCAAGGGGAAAACCTGCCATAAAATATCCATAATCAGCATAACTTGCTGAGAGTTCATCTATTATATATGGAAGATTAATAACCATCGTCACACCGACTCCAAATTGAACAAATGTGAGAAAAACACCTAACCAAACGATAATGGGTTGTTTAAAATAATAGGTGAATCCCTCAATAGATTGTTTTAGCCAACTTTTACGAATTGTTTGAGCTACTCTATGTTCCTGTATAAATAATAGTAAAGTACCACTTATAAATAGAAATAAACAAACGAAAAATAATGTTAGCTTTACTCCTATAAACTCAATAACAATTCCCCCTAATACAGGGGCTAAAAACATCACAAGACGAACCATTCCATCGATATAAGCATTCGCTGTTTGTAGTTCTTCCTTAGATACAATTGTCGGTGTAATTGCTTGATTGGCTGGTACGTAAAATGGAGTGATTAAGCCTACAATTATTTGTACAATAAAAATATGCCATGTTTCTATATTTCCAATGATTATCATACATAGAGGGAGTAAAAAAGCTAGCCCACGTGTCCACTGAGATACAATCATAATCCATTTCCGGATCCACTTATCAATGAAAGGACCAATGACAAGCTGTAAAAGAAGCGATGGGATAAAGTAAAGTAGCCACATACTTCCTAAGGCCATTTTCGAGCCCGTTAATTGATAAATAAGAATGGAATTACATAGGGTACCAAATGCACCGCCTAATTCAGAAATCGCGCTACCAATCCACATAAAGAAAAACGATCGATTTTTTAAAATATTTCTCCCCATTTTGCACCAACTTTTCTTTTTAGTTCTCCTCCTATTGTGCATATTCTATAAAAGTAAAATTATTTTATCTTTTACCTTTGGATGTACAAATTCATAATTAATGATTTAAATAGAATTCCAACTCTTTCGATATAGCCTCTAATGCTTTCTTTTTCAAAATATACTTTGCATCTTGAATATCAACTAACTTCGCAGATCTTAAAATTTTCAAATGATGATGAATTGTTGACTTCCCAAGATTTAATTGTTCCGTTATCTCCTGCAATGTACGATCTTTTTCAAATAACAATTTTACAATTCTCAATCTTGCTTCATCACCTAAAGCCTTATGTTTATGAACTAAAAAATAACTTGGCTGATATGGATCTTCTGGATGTATACTTTCATTTGCGATTGGATAATGAAATATTTTTGTATCTTCTATATCTGCTTCGATATTCCAAGGTCGATACGTGTATTGCGGGATAAGAAGGACATGATGTACACTTGGCTCTGGAGAATAGGTAACACCGCCTGTTGCCCATTCAACAAATTCTTCGGCCTTCATCTTTTCGTTCATTTTACATTTCGTTTCATAGTCTTGTTTTAGTATAAGTGATAGCTTTTCTGCTTCCGGTTCAATAATAGCTTCATACCAGCCTGTCATCACTGCAATGAAATGCTCTTTAAGCATTTTTATATCCACTTTACAGATGAAATCAATATAAGCAGGGAAAAATGGATTGCTACTTGTTATCTCTTTTAATTCCTGTACTGCCTTCATCTCTCCATTTGCTGCCTTCTTTCTTTTTTCTTGGTATGTATAGCCGATAAATGGAATGCATATATACTTTAAATCTTCTTCTGATAACGTGGTTACATACTGGATAAACTCAGGTAAATTCGTAAAATCTTCTTGATATAATAGTTGTAACAACGCTTTCCACGTGTTATGTTTCTCCACAAAATGTAAATGCTCTATCATTTCCGTTGATAATGACTGTCTTATCTCTTCCCACTCACTTTGAGATTTTTCTAACGTATCAATCAGCCTTTTATGAGTGATCGCCGCAATTCCAAGTGCACATTCGAAAAGTATCGAATACTTTACTTGAACGTTATATGTTTCTCGTTTTCTACTTGTTAAATGTAAGACTTCCATTGTATCCCTCCTTATTTTGTTATTATTTTAAATTCTATAAATATCGAATTTATCCTTTTGTATTTTTAGAATTTTAAACTTTTCAAAAAAGACTCGTAAATAAACATATTGCACATTATATAAAGTGAAACTTTAATCAGTGGGGGTTTTCTTCATCCCCCACTGATTATTAGTTGAACGAATCGGGCTTTTACGGACAGTTCATCTCCCACCTAACTTCTTTGCTTTCGCTGAATTTTGAGGTGGGAGTGTTACTGTCCGTTAATGCGGGATAAAACCAAGAAAAGAATAGATAAGGCAAAAACATTTATGCCCTATCTATCCTTTGTTGCACTACATAGTTAATTTATAATATAATAGAAATACAATAATTCGGAACATTTCCACTAAAATGATATGTTTTTCAGGATGGAAAGGACATACAGAATATGAATAAAAACTTAACAAAAATTACAATAACAAGTGGTCTCATTCTTATTCTCTATCATTTTTTTCAATGGTATTTAGTAGAATTTCTTACGCCATTTGCTATGCCGTTTTTATCGATAGCAATTCACGGATGGTTTTTCGTAATGTTAATCCTTACGATTATACATGTTATCAAATATAAAAGTTGGAAACCTTTTATTATTCAAATAACGATAATAGTTATTTGGCTATGTACACCATTTACACTAATCTATCTAAAACTAGATTTTATATTCTACAAAGAAAACCGTAAAGAAGTTGTAGAACTTATAAATCGCAAAGAGTTAACTCCTAATATTAATCATGATAGTAGACAAATTCATTTACCTGAACGATTTGCAGCTACTTCAAAAGGCGGTGGAGATGTACTTATACAGCATAATAAAAATGGTACCTTAGTTTTCTTCTTTACTTATCGTGGTATATTAGATAACTTTTCAGGGTTTATTTACACACCAAATGATATAAAACCAAACAAAAATGATTTTAATAGCGAATATAAAGAAATCACAAAAATCGAGAAAAATTGGTATTATGTCACGTCGTATTAAAAATGATACAAATATTAGAAATACAAAAAGCTAGCATTTTGCTAGCTTTTTAAGCGTCAAATATTCCCCACCTACTATTTGTAAATAACCCATGAGATAATCTCCTTACATACTACATGTGGAGGTTTTTTTATGAAAAGACACCTATTAAAGAAAGAATGGGAAACTTATATTCAAGACTATAAAAACATAAGGTATCATTTTCATATTTTCTTTAATGGTCGACTTAACAATTAAATCTTGACCTACTATCAAACATGGATACTTTAAAGAATTATTCTTCATGTAAATATGATTCTTGTTTTTTAATATGATTTTTGCATTATAAACAGAAGCTTCTATACATTCTTCTTCATTACGATTATTAAAAGTATCACTTGCATGATCCGTAATAATTATTTTTATTTTTGTGTTAAAGGTAATCACGCGCCTTTCTTTCAATTTCCTCAACCAATTTAATTGATAGGTCATAATTAAAATCATCTATAACCTTACTCATGGCCATTACAAATGGTACAATTCCCTGCTCCTTAATAAAGTTTTCAATTCTCTTCTCAGTATCCTTTGAAATAATACCAACTCTTTGTGCAATTCTATCTTTAATCTCTTGTATATCTGTTTTATCGTGTATTTCTTCTGAGTATTTTCGTTCTAATTTTAAATGTAGGGTTGAGAATGACAGACTTTCATGAGTAACATCAATTATTTTAACGTCTTCAATTATATCTCCAATTTGCAAAAAATCCTCAATACGTTTAACAAACATGTTTTGCAACTTTTTTATATGCAATAAACCTCTACCCTTGTTTTCATCCTGGATCTGTACAAAAACACCATATTTCACTACATTTTCTACCTTTACTGTAACGATCGTATTTTTCTTATACAATTCATTGTACGGTTTGTGCAACATAGTTGTTTCATTTATATACCTAGCAATATTTTTATCTAGCGCACTCTCATTTGACACATATCCTCACTCCTTTATTGGACCTATAGATACATATTTATTATCATTTTTTTCTACACTTCTTTTTAATCCTTTAAAAGGATACTTAATTAATAATGGGTAACTGTTACCAATTGTGCAAATTCCTCTTCTTCATATACCAAGATTTTATAGGTAATAAACAAATAAGAAACAAAGTTGATATAAAAAAATTACGTAATTCCACACTTCTATAAAAATGTTTTAAAAAATACTACCTCCAATTTGGAGATAGTATTTTTTATTATTCTTGAAAACGAAAGATAGCTTTTCATTCTCCTGCTTGTCTAAATTTCCTTCTTTAAATGAGTTTAGATTATACTTCTTTTCAAAATAACAAATAAAATATTATACAAATTGTAGTTACTATTATTGTTTTATTAAATTTATATAACGGAGAATTTTATTTTTCTCTAATGGAATATGACCCGAACGTTTATCAAAATACAAATCTATTTTTACTGGGTTTACATGGTAATTTTCATCTATTTGTTGTAATCCATCAACAAAGGGCTCTAGATGATTCTTCATATCAAATTCTGCGGCTATATTTTGTAAATAATAAATGCGTGGTACATGTTTTATTTGATTATAAAATGCTATAACATTTATTCTTTCAGCAAATAAGTGGTTAATCTCCTCCAAAGACAGATTGGGATAAGAAATATTAAATACCTGTTTGAGGGGATCTATATACCAGTTTGTTAAGATGGTTTGAGGATTATTTACTAATGCACAGGACTCTTTTATATACCCTGCTAATATTAAAGACATGAAGCCCCCTCCGGAGCTTCCGTAAAACAGTATATTTTCATTTGCTACATTCAGCTTTTGTATTAATTTCTCTAAAATGATGGCTATTTCTTTCAAGTAGAATCGCTCAATAGTTCCTTGTCCCCATCCTAAATTAATATTACCTAAATAAAGAGTAGGATCATTATAAAAAATTAAAGAATCATCGAATTCTTCCATCCATGTGTACCTCTGAAAGATAGGTGGATGCTGATTTTCACTTGCCCCCGATCCTAATATAATGACATTTGGTGACTTTTGTTTAATACGAATTAAAAATTCATAACTTACTTCATCCCATTGAACATTTAAAAGAAATGGTTCTGATGTAATAATAGACATTTCTTCAATTTGGTTGAATCTAATATCTATCCTCTTAAATTGCTTAAGCGATTTAACCACCTCCTATGATTTAATTCCTTCCATATTTTTATTGGGTTTTATCTTATTTATATATCCAATTGTTTCATTTTTCCCGACAGCTGCATGACCTGCCTTTTTGTCATAATATAAATCTATTTGAATTGTATTTACAGCTAGATTTTCATCCATCTCTTTCAATTGAGAAATAAAAGGCATTAAATGATTCTTTACATCAAACTCGAACGCAACATTTTGTAAAAAATATATATTTGGTACATATTTAATTTTTTTATAAAAATCTATAACATTAATTCGGTACCCAAAATGTTTTTCAATGTACTCCCTAGAATAACCTGGGTAAGACAAGCTAAACACTTGATTTACTGGTACCGGTATCCAATTAGTTAAAATTGTTTGTGGATTATTAACTAACGCTGTCGAGCCTTTTACATATCCTGCTAGTATTAAAGACATGAAGCCCCCACCTGAGCTCCCGTAAAATAATACATTTTTCTGATTGAATTTTAATTTTTTAAATATTTTCATTAGTATTATTGCAATATCCTTTAGGTAGAATCTATCTATCGTCCCCTGTCCCCAACCTAAAGATATTTCTCCAAGATATAAAGTTGGATCATTATAATAAATCACAGTATCTTCAAACTCTACCATCCAAGAATGCCTGTGAAAAATGGGTGGACCAATTGATTCTTCTTGAAATCCTCCTGCTCCTGAACCAAATACAAGAACATTAGAAGCATTGGGTTTAATTCGAATTAAAAATTCATAACACACATTATTCCATTCGATATGCAATATAAAGGGCTCTATCCTATTCAGTGAGATTTTATCTAATTCATCATATGAAATTTTTATTTTTTTATATTGACTTAGCAACAATATCCACCTCTCCAAATTTGTCTAATTTATTCTTTTTGAACTTGAAATAAATGCGAAAATCCCTCAAGATGGTCACCCAAAATAAGTGAAGTGGTTGGTGTAACACTGGGACACAATAATGTTTCCCAACCAACATCATTATGAAGTTTACGTTTAATAAATAAGTACCATTTTCATACTTATAGATATATAAATAATATTCCCCTGGTTTTCCCACATATTTCCCTCTTATGACATTACCATCATTTTGTCCATATGCTACGTAGTTTCGTAGATTCAATCCTTTCAAACAGTATTTACTTATACACTTGCTTTCTTCATAATTCCGCGTGTATCTATAATATGATTTATTGATTTTAGAATTTCCCAATCAATAGTGGAATGATCGGTTAAAATTAATACAGAATCCGCTTGTTTTACTGTTATCTCTTCCAAAGGAATCGAATGATAAATTCTGTTCCCGATTTTCACATTAGAAATATACGGGTCGTGATATTGGATACTAAACCCTTCTTCCACTAAAAGTTGCATAATTTTAAGAGCAGGAGATTCCCTCAAATCATTTACATCCTTCTTATAAGCAATTCCAACAACTAAAATATTTCCTGAAGGTTTGGTTGCTTCTTTTACTTGCTTTACAACTTCTATTGGCATCTCTTCATTAATTAAATGAGCTGCTTCAATTAATTGACTTTTTAAACCATATTGTTTCATTTTCCATTGAAAATAAATTGGGTCGACAGGGATACAATGTCCACCGATTCCTGGCCCTGGCCAATATGGGGTATACCCAAATGGTTTCGTTGCTGCTGCTTCTAACACTTCATAAAAATCAATGTTTGTTTTTTTGCATAATATATTTAATTCATTTACTAAAGAAATATTAACTAAACGCTGAATATTTTCAAAAAGCTTACACATCTCAGCAACCTTTGGTGAACTAACAGGGACAATCGTATCAAAGACGGAGCTATATAATTGTTGCACTTTTTGCTTACACATCTCCGTTTGACCACTAATGACTTTTGGAATAGATTGTACTGTGTACTGTTGATTGGATGGATCAATTCGTTCAGGAGAGTATCCAATGTAGAAGTCTTTTCCAACCTTATTACCTGTTTCAGCAATGATTGGAATTATCGCTTCTTCTAATGTACCTGGATAGGTGGAACTTTCAAAAATGAAGGTTTGTCCTTTTTGAAGATTTTGCTTAATATAGTGTGATACAGATAAAAGCGCACTTAAATCAGGTTCATTTCTTGAATCAAGAGGAGTTGGAACGGTTACAATCACATAATTACTATTTTGAAAATCTTTTATCCCTTCACTAGGAGTGTGTACAATCAGTTTTTTATTTTCTAATAATTGCTGCAATTCTATTGAAGAGACATCTGAAATATAACTCTCCCCTTTTTTGAGCATTTCAATTTTTTTTTTATCTTTATCAAGTCCGATTATCATATATCCTCGTTTGGCAAAATGGATTGCTAAAGGGAGCCCTACATAACCTAACCCAATAATTGTGATGATACTTCGATCATTCATTTTTATTCCCGTCTTCCTTTCTCAAATAATATTTTATTTTTTTGTATTCTTCATAGATTATACAAGTGTCAAATTAATAGAGGCTGTTCAAAAGCAATAAACTGGGAATATACCTTGATTTTATCCGAATCTCTCCCTATACAAACCTTTGTCTATTCGCTGCAACTATTTGTGAAATTTGCTTACATAGATATTAATTTATTGTTTGTATTAATCTTTTGAATCAGCCTCTGATTTCCTTACATATACATCTAATTCATGTTCAATAAAGATGCCCTATTTAAGAAGTATGAAAAGAAAGGCTTGTTAATAGGGTAGAAACACTTAGATCATCATTTAATGTGATAGAGAAACATGCGACTAATGGTAACGTAATTACAATTGCTCCATCAGGCGTTATTTCAATGGTAGGGCTTGTCCCACATACATCACCACAATTCACATTTGTTACTACACCATTTCCTGGAGTAATTACAATCTTAAGACATATATTAAAACAAAGATTGTTCGTAGTACACGCCATATCTATTCCCCCCTTTCTAATTAATACAATATGCATTAGCCAAAAGGAGGGAACGGTATATACGGATATTAAGTTGCGGAGATTCTTTAATTCATTCAAAAACTATTATTCAGCCTAAATATCTATTCCTATTTAAATAACCCTAACCAACTATCTTAATATTACATAAACTATGTATATCGAAGGATAATATTAAAATTTAATAAGGAGCATGAATATGAACAAAAAAACTGTTTCGATTATTATTCCTGTTTACAATGAGGAAAAAACATTATCTAGTGTTTTAGAATCATGTCAACAATTGAATCCTATGGAAATTATTGCTGTTGCTAACGGATGTACAGATCGTTCTATAGAGATTGCTAAAAATCATAATTGTAAAGTCCTTATATATAAAGAACGATTAGGGCACAATGTTGGCCGAGCTATAGGAGCGAAAGAAGCAAAAGGCGACATCTTACTATTCATCGATGCCGATTTTACTATTTCTTCTTCCACATTAAATCAATTTCTTGAACCTTTAGTAGAAGGAACTGCAGATGTTGTATTAAATAACTTAGATTATATTTTTAAAAAAGTGTACCCTCCTCACTCAATCACAATTTGGAAACAAGTTATGAATCACTTCTTACATTGTCCTAATTTAAATTCAGATTCACTTGTTGCTGTGCCTCATGCTATGACAAAGGAAGTCATCAAAAAAATTCATTCTGATAGTTTAAAAAATCCGATTTATGCACAATTAAAAATTATTCAACATCAATTCCGCATCTCTCGTCATATGTCAATTGATGTAGTAACTATTAATCGAGTTCACCCCAAACAACATAAAAATACCCCTACAACTCTTTCCATTAGTGAAAAAAGAATTATCGGGAATCATATTGAAACAATTGCAGATTGGATACATGAGACTAACGACTCAAGGCTAAATTATTCTGATGAAAATAGAAGAAGAGATATCATTGAGAATTTAAAATCAAACAAACTAGAACCTATGCCGAAAATCATTACTGGTTGGGGAAAGCACTCTAATATTTATGCAGGAAAACAATTATCAGTTATCATCCCTGCCTATAATGAAGATAGAACGATTGAAGCCGTAATTCAGGAGGTACGAAAACTAGAACCCTTAGAAATCATCGTAGTAGTTAATGGAACGACAGATCATACAGAAGAAATTGTAAAAAAGAGCGGAGCAACTGTCATTGTTTATGATGAAAAACTTGGAAATGATACAGGACGGGCTATAGGGGCATATTTCGCAAAAGGTGATATTTTACTTTTTATTGATGGTGATATTATTATTCCTTCGCAAGATCTACTACCATTTGTCCACGCGATTCAAAATGGTACAGACCTAGCATTAAATAATTTAGAATATCTTATGAAACGTGCTCCAGTCTATATTGTGACAGCCTGTAAATATGCTGTTAACCTGGCATGTGACCGAAAAGATTTAGGGGTTGGTTCACCAGTTGCAATCCCTCATGCTTTTAGCCGAAAATGTATTGATGAAATTGGATTTGATGTACTTGTTTCCCCCGTCATTGCGCAAGTAAAAACAATTCTATCGGGTTTAAACATTCAAAATGTCCATTCTGTTGAGGTAGATAAAATGAATCGTATACGACCAGAAAAACATTTCGCTAAAAAAGGAGAACTTTCTTCAGCAACAAAACAAATTATCGGCGACCATATAGAAGGTATCTCTTACCTAATCAAACAGAAAGGAAAAAGAGGATTATTTTAGCTAACAACAATTTAAATTGGTCTATGTATGTTCATTCACGTGCAAAAAGAAAGAATTAAAATAATAGACTCTTTAAGAGGCTTTAGTTTATTAGGAATTTTATTAGCTAATGCTGTGATTTATGGTTATGGTCTTTTAGATAAGAGCGATTTAACCAATGATAAAAGTAAACGTAAAGTAACTCCAAAATATACAATAAAAATTGATTTTGGAGTTGCTTTTTGTTTACGCTAATACACATTCGTCATAAATTAAACTAATATGCAATTGCTTTAAAGGCTCTATTTGGTTTTGTTCAAGGTACAAAACCAAGTCATTATAAAGCTGTTGTCCATACTCATCGACAGAACGTTCTAATGAGAAGCCACCTGCTAAACTTGTCCACCATACTTCAAAGCCACGAACAATTTCCTTAAATGATTCTTCATTAAACAGATCTGCTTCAAATAGCTACTACTGCCCGTTAATGCGGGATAAAAAAATAGAAAAATCATTTATACCTGCATATGGTACTTGATTCTTGATTTTGTCTTCTAAGCTATGTAAGGTGTATTCTTGCCATTCTTCTAAATTATTCATATCCCATTTTTGTATGAATAATTGATACAAATAAATCTCTCTTATTTTTAAGAAAATAGGAATTTGTATAATTATATCCTTATGAAGCATATTTTCTGTTTTATATCCTGCAAAAAAATTACTCATAAATATATCACAAAAAGAATGTGTATTGCCATTAAAGGAGCTATGTTGCCAATAAGCATGATAGAAAGCTACTGCAATATCTTGAGCATACCAATTAAATGCACAGTCATCAAAGTCAATTGTAGTTATACGACCTTCCTCATTAATAATTAAGTTTCCTTGATGATAGTCATTATGAATAAGTCCGAAAGTATCAGGAGTAATAATATATGAAGTTAGATTGTGTACCAACTTTTCATATTTCTCCTTAATCCATGGATCTAACTTTCTTCTAATATCAAAGACATCAGGACTTTCCACTTTCCATTCAGGACGTTGTATTGTTTGTAATTTAAAACCTTTGGATAGTGCATGCATTCTCCCTAAATTTTTACCGAGTTTTTTAAAAATCTTTTCATTCCAGTGGGATTTATTTGTAACATCAATTTGATCACCCTTAATAAATTCAAAATATGTTTTAACCCGTTCGTCCTCACACTCTAAAGGAATTACTGACTTAGGTACATGTACACCTTTTTCATATAAAAAGTTCATCCACTCTATTTCTTGTAAAACCATCTCCTTTGTTTTACTCTTATCAGAAATTCTAACTACCCTTTCTTTCTCTTTAATATAAAAAACGTCGTTATTAAATCCTCCATTCAACCTAACACGATTTTCTAGCATCCTGCTTTCCCCTTACACTCTCAATTTACAAGAACACTTTTATTTAAACGGTAGCATTGTAACTTCTTTGTCTCTTCATTTACTAACCTGCATCGTTAGTTTAATAGCACAACTTCTAAAATAAACCTATTTTTAAAAATGAATGTTTAGAAAAATTTCGTTTTACATACATTTCAAAATCTTAGACATATAATAACTATCAACTAAGTTTCCATCAATAATACAAGAAGCTTTTTTTATTCCCTCAATCTCATAACCTAGTTTTTTATATAAAGAAATTGCTGATGTATTATTTATCCTTACCGTCAACTCTAATCTAATTACATCAATCGCTTTTGCCCAATTTTCAAGTTCTTTAAATAACTGGGTTCCAATTCCTTTTCCGTTATTTTCATTTGTTACACCAGCAACAATATAAACACTATGTCTAGTTCTTTTTGGTTTACTACCAATTGCCATCAAATATCCTACTAATTTACCTTCAATCTCAGCAACAAAAATAGCTGAATTTGAAGATTGAGTTATTTTTTTGATCGTATTTTGTTGCTGTTCTATAGTAGTAGTTCTTTCCCCTTCCTCAAATAACATAAATTCCGTTTCTTCATCAATCTTTTTACATAATTCTAAAAAGGGTTCTGCATCTTTTTCCATAATCAATCGAATCATGTTATATAAACCTCACTTTAACTAATTTGCCATAGCAATAAATAATTCGACATATTTAATCCTTATTTATAGGTAGAAAAACAAAAAACACTAGAATTAACCTAATGTTTTTTGTTACTTTAAAAATTCTAATCCTCCAAAACGAAAGAACTAACATTCTTAAGCTGAAAATGCACTAAATTCTCATTCCTAGGTTGATAAACATTGTCTCTATCCCTTTAAAACTAGATCAGCATTTTGCTGCGGACTTTCCACTTTCAAGTAAAAATCCTCGGCTTTCCAATATCTATGTTCAAACTTTAGGAGATTCTTTTGTGTTTCTTCATTTTCACGAAGAAACCTTTGTTCCCTTGGGTAATCCAAATACACCATATAATCAAAGTATTCTCGCCACTCTTTACGCTGAAGAAACACTCCTTCAATTACGATCACACAAGGATTAGGTATGATTACCTCTCTCATTTCACAGAAATCCGTTTGATGATCATAGAACGGAAGGTTTAGCTGATTTTCCAACCTTAATTTATGAAACAAATGCTGTTGCAACCATTCAACATCCCATTGTAGTTGATAATACTCATACCATTCTTCATGTTTCGTATTATAGCGCTTGCTACGCTCCACAATATGATCATCAATATGAAAAATATGAAATGGAATATCTTTTTGTTTCAATTCGTCTTCTAGCTGCTTGACTAATGTTGTTTTTCCCGAACGACTCAGACCATCTATACCTAGAATAAAACGATTACTTGTATTTTCAGCAATCACTTTTACTAATTCGTTTGAATTCATTATCTTTTCCACTCTTCTTCTAATAATGAATAGATTACAGTATCATGAGCTACACCATTTTGAATCATATATTTTCGAAGTAATCCTTCTTCTTGAAATCCAGCCTTTTTCAGTAATCGATGTGAAGCTTCATTTTCTGTATAAACAACTGCTGCAATCCTTATTAGCTGCAATGTTTCAAATCCATATGTAAGAATTGCCTGTAAAGCCTCAGATGCATACCCTTTTCCCCAATATGTATCATCTAATTCATAGCCAATTTCGGCTCTCTTATGATTTGGATTGATTAAATGAAATCCGCATGTACCAATTAATTGATTTGTTCCTTTTAGCTCTATCCCCCAGCGTAAAACATTTCCCTCTTCATACCTTTTTCTAAAAGTTTGAATCGTATTTTTCACTTGTTCCATATTTTGAAAAGAGTCCATACCAAAGTAACGGATAACAGACTCCTTCTCAAAATAATAAAACATTGTTTCAGCGTCTAATAATGTTAATTCCCGTAATTTTAAACGCTCAGTTTCTAAGATTGGAAATCCCATTCTCTTTTCTCCCTCTACTCTAATGAGTTACAAATTTCTATGTAATTACCATCTGGATCAGACACATAAGCAATGGTTTGCCCCCATGGTTTCGTTATTGGCTCCACTAATACCTTTACACCTTTTTCTCTTAATCCTGAAATCGTTTCGTTAACATCCTCCACAACAAATCCAATTTCAAAATTAGAGGATTCTGATTCACCCTTTGGAATTGATAATCCCGTTAACTCTCGTACATCCTCTCTACTATTCATCGCTAAAATTGTTGCTCCGGTATCAAACTCAATGTATGTACCATGTTCGCCTTTTATCGGTAAGCATAAAAGATTTTTATAAAACCGAAGACATTCTTCATATCGCTCCACATATAAAATGACATATTTCATTTTTAAGTTCATTGTAATCCCCCTTTCAAATTCTCTTCTAAAAATTCGACAAAGGACGTAGAAAACCTTGTTTATATGACAGTATTCATAATTATAAACAAAAAAAAGAAGACCGATTTCTCGGTCTCAAACATATTGGCATAAAACAGGAGATTGGTTTGGACATAACCAGTTCATACTTTTATTGTATTTTATCTTTTCTGAATTTTAAATATAATAATCGACGATTTATGTTGAGAAACTTTTTTTACAAGGATGGTTAAATATAACTGCTTGTACATCAATAACTTTTGCTTTTGAATAAATTTCTTCATATAAAGAGATGCTAAAAATGGAGGTGTATACATATGGAACCAATGCTTTGCCCAAGTTGTAAAACAAATCGCACTCGCTTTAATATTCTTGAGCAGCAAATAAAACCAGTAAAGTTAAATCCACAAACTGGTCAAATTGAAGAAGAATATACAAACGAAACAATGAATGCTTTTCATATGGCATATCAAGGACCTTCCTATCGTGTCCAATGTGCAGTATGCGGGCTTGTTGAAAACCCAGAACAATTTATTAAACCTGCGCAAAACCAATCATTCTAACACTTGGAAACTTGATTCATATTTCCTAATCCAAAAGGTAACATAAAATCCCTCATTACCTTTTGGATTATCTATCAATTACTCGCTTTTAATCGACCTACTCATCTCTTCATAATGTTTTTTTATTTTTTCTTGGAATTGACTATATGCCATTTCCACTTGTTTCTCCTGCTTCTTAGTTAAATCGTTTATCCTTTTCTCTATTTCATCAGCTAACTGTTGACTCATTTTTTCGTCTTTATATAGGATTGTAACTGTATACTTCATAGCAATCTGAACGCTTCTTATATTTTCTTTCGTTTTCCGTTCATATTCATCAAGTTTCATTTTATCACTGATGCTAGCCATATTTAAATCTACTTGAGCTCCACCAGCCTTTAATCTACGACTCGTAATATCTTTTCCTGTTTCTTCAAACTGATCTTGTAACTCTTTTGCATTATTTGCTAGTACGTATTTCCCCTTACTTACTTCCGCGATCTCTTTGAGCTGTTTTTCCGCTTCATGATCTACTTGAAATCCAATAATATTCATAATAGGTTTTATGTTTGAATTTGAAATTTTTTTTGCCTCTTCAACCGAGTTTCCTCCACATGTTTCTACTCCATCACTTACAACATACATTATATTTTTATCGTCTGTTTTTGCAGATTGAAACGTTTCTGTCGATTTTTTAATTGCTTCAGCAAGCGGTGTCCATCCTACGGGTTGAAACCCATCTAATGATTGACGAAACGTCGTTTGATCATACTTTTGTAATGTATATACATTTTCAATCGCTCCGCATGAAGCCGCTTTATCCTTTTCCTCATTTGATCCTTTATGTCCATATACTCGTAACGAAACATTAACTGTCTCTGGTAAACCGGAAACAAACTGCTGAATTGCCTCTTTTGCAATATCCATCTTCATTTTCCCATCAACTTTACCAGCCATACTACCACTAGCATCTAATAGTATTTCAATGTTATAGTTTCCACTATTCTCTTTATTTTCTTGCTCCCCCTTCGTACCAGTACTGCTCTTTTCTTTCTCCTCAAATCCACCTATCTCTAAAATTTGTAACGGTATTTTATCAAGTGGTGTAATATCCTGCTTTAACAAGCTATACATCGTATGTACATATAATTCTGCTTGCTCACTATTAGATTTATTCTTCAAATCGACAGATTTTATATTCGATTCCGTATCACGAGCCACCTCTTTCATAATAGGTTCCGATTCTTTCGATATGTCTAATAGCCCCACTTTATACTTTCCGTTATATTTTCCATTCGGATATTTCGCCATATCTTCAAATGTAACAGGAATAGAATGAACAACCTGTTTTTCATTATTTCTTTTCTTATTTTCTTTCTGACTTACATTCTTGTTCTCTGTTTTCGTTGTTTCTGTTTGTGTACTACAAGCATTGCAAAAAATAAAAATGATACATATCAATGTCAGTTTATAAAGTCTTTTCACATTTCTTCCCCCAATCATATTCACATACAACAAATCCCATTTACGTATAATTATAACAGAATAATCTTTCATTTCAGAAAAATCATTCAAAAACTACATATACTCCTATAAAAGTTCCTTAAAAAATCTTTCTTAAACCAATAAAAAACGCCACTTGTTTTCCAAGCAACGTTTTTTTCATTCTCCATATATTCTTAAAACTCACTGTAAAGTTACTTTCCCCTTTAATACAAATAATCGAACGAGTACAAGTAAATCAATTGTTATATGTAGTAGCATGGATGGATAAATAGATCCTATGGTCACATACAATCGTGAGGAACTGTTCGAAGTAACACTCAGTGAGATGCAACTGTACTATTGTTTTAGAACCGAGTCATTCACAAAACCTCTTTTTTCAATTTTCGTATCTTCCAAAATAACCTTACAAATACATATACATTTATAAATCCGCAAAGCCCCAGCACAAGTTTTATCCAAACGGGACTATTGGCTTCTGAAGGTCCTAAGTAATTCAAATACATCCCTAGCATCTCAATGACAAAGATAATCGCAAAAAATCTCATTAAATCCATAAGTTTTTCAATCTTCGTTTCTTTCTCAGAATAAATATCAGGTAATTCATTATCATCATCTACTTCTTTACAAAAATAGTGCCATTTCGTAAAGCTGGTTACATGCTTCCAACCAGACATCTCATATATTTCAATGTATTCTTTTTGATTCATTTGTGAGTTTCGATTATCCAGTTTGAAATCGGCTTTATAAACAACATCCTTCGGCTCCGTTTTCTTGAATGTGTACATAAAATTGTAGTTTTGGAATGCCCAGCCCTTTTGGTGCATTTTTCTTAAATACGCCTCTTCTTTTTCTAGGTTCCACGCCGCAAAAAATTTTAATGTCTTCTTTATCTCCATACTGTCTTCACTCTCCTAAAATATTTCCCCCATTTTGAACAGAACGTTGTAACCTTTTAAATTCAAGTTCTAACACTTCTCTCCCAAATGGAGTTAACACGTAACATTTCTTTCTCTCTGTAGAGGCTACTTCTACAATCAGTTTTTCTTTCAATAACTTTGTCGTATTCCCATATAACGTACCAGGTCCGAGTTTTACTTCTCCATTCGTCATTTCTTCCACCATTTGCATAATCCCATAGCCATGCAAAGGTTTCACTAATGACAACAAAATATAATAGGTTGCCTCTGTTAATGGAATATATTTCTGCGCTTTCACACTCATTATAACTACCTCCGATACATCGATATATGATATATCGACTAGCGATACATCGTATATCGATATTGTATAGCGTATTCCAAATAAATACAACTAAAAATGAAATTTTTCTTAGGAATTTTATATTTATTCTATACAAAAATATTATTATATTAATTTTCAGAAAAATTTGTTAAAATATAACAATACAATTGCCTACTTTTGAAAGGATGATACATATGATAAATACATTAAAAGAAAATATAAGTTCTGTTTTTGTCGGAAAAGAAAACGTGGTTGATTTACTCCTTGTTTCATTACTTGCGGATGGTCATGTATTGCTTGAGGATGTACCTGGTACTGGAAAGACATTACTCGCTAAAACAATTGCAAAAAGTATTGGCGGCGGATTTTCTCGCGTTCAATTCACTCCCGATGTGCTTCCGAGTGACGTGACAGGGATTGAATATTTCAATCCTAAAACGAGTGAATTCGAATTAAGATTTGGGCCAGTCATGACAAATATATTGTTAGCGGATGAAATAAATCGTGCTATGCCTAGAACACAATCTAGTTTATTAGAAGCAATGGAAGAGCGTCAAGTCACACTCGAAAAGCAGTCCACACCTCTTCCTAAACCGTTCTTTGTTATTGCAACGCAAAATCCTATTGAATCACAAGGGACTTTCCCTCTTCCGGATGCACAGCTAGATCGTTTTTTAATGACCATTTCAATTGGCTATCCTTCTCCAGAAGATGAACTAAAAATGATGCGCCGTTTTCGAAATAACAAGCCTTTAGATGCCATTCGTTCCGTTATCACTTTAGAAGAAATTTTACAAGTACAACAAAAAGTAAATGAAATATACGTATCTGAATCGTTAGAGTACTATATCATTCAACTAGCCAACGCTACACGAAATCATGATTATATCGCCAACGGTGTCAGCCCGCGTGCAACACTTGCCTTAGTCAGGGCGATACAAGCATTGGCCTTTTTACATGGTCGTGAATACTGTACGCCTGAAGATATACAATTCTTACTTCCTTACGTATGGAAACATCGTCTCATTTTATCAATGGAGGGTGCGCTGCGAACAACAAAACAGAAGTTAATTGAAAGTATTTTAACTGAAGTGGACGTTCCTGTGGAGATCGAGCAATCATGAATTATACACGCATTGTAACTGTTCCATTATTTTTCCAGCATCATATTATTAAATTAACAATTCCAGTTGCTTTATTTCTAGCGTTCTATGTAACAAATTCATATTTAGTTGTCCCATTTTTGTTTTATTATTTATTTGCTTATTTTATTTATCGTTATACAGCATACATAGATAAGCATTTTCAAATTATCGATAAAAAACAAACAACACGCTTATTTCCTGATGAAACAGGCAGTTTATCGATTCATTTACAAAACAAAGCTAAGCTTCCTTTAGTGAATGGTGCTTGCTTTTTACATATCAATCCAACCTTAATACCCAATAAGACAACTGGTGTTGAGCAAATATCTAAAACGTTATTTTCTTTTCGCTTTTCACAGCCTGCAAAGTCAGAACAAAAATGGGAACTATCGTTTACAGCTACAAAGCGTGGTGTTTTTAAAGTTGAGCAATTTGAATGTATTATAGGTGATCCATTTCATATCATTCAAGTTCATCTGCCTACTGTAGATAAATTGAAGACTGAAATTATCGTTTATCCTACTTTAAAGCGTGTTGCAGGGTTACAGGAGATACATCAATTAGCAATCGGTACTTATAAAACAAACTTTTCTTATTTTCATGATGAATCTTCCATTGTTGGTATAAAGAAATATGAGAGGGAATCTTTTCGAAGTATTCATTGGAAAGCATCTGCTAAAATGCAAACTTTACAAGCAAAACAATATGAAGCGATAAAAAATTACAGCTGGACAATTTCTCTTTGCTTAGGAGCAGATCGTGGGTTTGGTTGGAAAGAAAATATCGAGGATCTTATTTCTTACACGACGTATTTATGTCAATTTGCAACAGAGAAAAATATTCCTTTTGAATTATTTGTTAGCATATTCACTGAAGAAGGCCCTTTACATCTCGCATTAAATGATGGTCATGTACAATATGCGAAAGCATTAGAAGAACTTGCCCGAATTTCAGAGGATAGTACTTTACTCCCTCGTGAAAGTTTCCTGCACTATTTGAATAGGAAAAAAGAGCGTTCCTCAATACTATTTTTTGTCGGAATAAGAAAAGCCAATTTACCAAATATGATGCAGCAAACGTATCTCATCACTGATGAAGGGATGGTGGAACAACTTGAAAACATGGCTCCATTACGTTAATGATTTTCTTCTTCTACTCCTTCTTTCTCTATTGACGGAGCAAGGAAGAACACTTCCCATCATCCTATTTTTAGTCATTAGCTTTCTTTGTACGATTCTCATTCATAAAATGAAGACCAATAAACGAAGAGCTTTCATTTTACTATTTATTCTACAAGTTATACTTTGTTACGTATTTTCTATCTTTTCTATCGTTAGCTCTATCTTACTCCCGTTCTTCTTTTACATCGTACATGCACGTGATGACCTAACGGCATACCATAAAATGCTAGGTGCCTTTTTATGGTTCATTGTTTCTTATTTTCTTCATTTAATGAAGTTACCTTCTCTATGGGTACTAGGCTTATTCGCTTTATTTATTCTACTGTCACTTTGGATTACTAGTTATAATAAAGATCAAAAAGCAATTCGTTTTGTATCTATCACAGGAATCGGAACAATCAGTTTTCTGTTCTTCTTATTTATTCCGTATATACGCATCGTACTCTCGTATCTTTTCTACTGGGTATCACTTGGTTTTGGCTATGGTATTGAAGCTTTATTATCTATTACAAATCCAAATGATGCTACAGCTGCCATAGAAAAGTTAGGTGGAACGAGTCCAGAACTTCCAAAGCCCGATCACCCATACGATGCCTTTGTTGCTCAATCCGTTACTGCTTCTATCATTGGAATCATTGCTGCATTTGTAATTTGGAAGCTGTACAAAAAGAGAAAATCCTTTCACCTTGAGAATATATCCCTTTATAACTCTGGTACAGTTATGCAAGAAGAAGGTATATTACAAAAAGCAACTAGAATGACACGCCCACCAACGAACGCCATTCGCAAAGAAATTTTCAAACTAGAAAAGAAATTAAAACCACCTTTAAACAGAAATCGCGGTGAAACGGTTGACGCATGGATGGAGCGAATTCAGACAGAAGAAGATATCTCTATTGAAATTGATACAATTATAAAAGCATACAATACTGTGCGCTACGCTAATCAGGAGAATACTGAACTATTCCGGGAATTTAAAGAAGAAATAAATAAACTTTACGTTTATCAAAAGACTTTAAAAAAGAAGAAAAAATAAAACACCCCCTCGAGGGCTCTATTTTAGAGTAGTCGAGGGGGTATTTATTATTTTACTGGTTGCCCATCATAAACCTTAATATCTAATGGAGCTGTCAAAAATTGATTTGCTTTACTAACAAAAGAAGTAAAATGTTCACTCGTATTGTGGCTAGCAACCGCTTCTGCATCTTGCCAAACTTCTACCATTGTATATACATTTTCTTTTTCAGTATCTTTATATAAATCATATGATACGTTTCCACTTTCTTCTCTTGAACCATGAATCAACGGTTGAATTTCTTCTAAAAATGCTTGTTGTTTTGCTGGATCTACTTGAAATACTGCGTGAATGATAATCATAGTGCTTCCCCTCTCATATTCTACGTATCTTTATAAAATTACTTCCACTCGGCAATTGTATCAATTGGCAGACGAACTGATTTGTATCCACTATCAGCTGCTTTTCCAATTGAAATCAACATAACTGGTACATAGCGGTCTTTATCTAATCCAAATGCTTCAGCAATTTTGTCTTTCTCAAAGCCACCAATTGGACATGTGTCATATCCATGAGCGCGAGCTGCCAGCATAAATTGCATAGCTACAAGACCACCATCAATTAAAACTGTATCTTTCATCACCTCTGGTGAAACCATAGAGAAATAAGCGGAAAGCTTTTGCATTTGATCTTCTTTCACTTCAGCTGGCATAAACCCGTGTTCAACCGCTGTACCATAAATCTCTTCCGCATTATCAAAGTTTTGTAAATCACCAAATACAGCGATCATAGTTGATGATGTTTCTACTTGAAGCTGATTGAATTTAGCAAGCGGCGCAAGTGTCGCTTTTCCTTCCGCACTATCAATAACAAGAAAGCGCCATGGTTGCATATTAACTGAAGATGGTGCAAGTGTTGCTTCAGTCAGAATTTCTGTCATTTCTTCTTTACTAATTTTCACTGATGGATCATATTTACGAATCGAACGACGTCCCGTAAGAATTTCTGTAAAATCATTTGTTTTTGTTATGTTACTCATAGATGTAATCTCCCTTTTTCAGTCACTTATTTAGACTTCATTTATATTTTTTTGCATGCGATTTAACATACTTAAAAGATTATCTCGCTCTTCTTCACTAAAATCTTTTAACGTAGAAGCTGCGAATCGTTCTTTCTCCTCTTGAAAGGCATGGATTTTATCTCGTCCGTCCTTCGTTAAACGAACAAGCGTAATCCTGTTATCATCTGGATTTTTACGTCTTGTAATCATTCCATTTGCTTCAAGCTGTTTTAAATGTCGTGTAATCGCCGCGTTATCAATATTCACTTCTTGTTGAAGCGCCTTTTGACTCATTTCTTCAACTTGATATAGTTGGTGTAACAGCTCTAGTCTTGATTGACTAATACCAGTACACCCCTCAAATTTCGAACTAACTTCTTTATTTAGAAAGTGTAGCTTATATAAAATAATGGCTTCCTTTGAGCATGAATTTGTCAAATAACCCCTCCGTTATTAAGGATCTCAAATATTAATTGATACATCAATAATTGATATGTCAATTAATATACCGGATTATAATTTAAAATGCAATCATTTTGTTTTTGCTTATTTACTTTTAGTATTGCCCTCCTGTTAATTTTCCAAAATTAAGTATTTCATCACGTTACAAATAACGCGAATTTCCCTATAATAGAAATATCATAAAAGACTGGAGAGTGATTGTAATGCGGCAATTTATTACGAAAAGAAATGAGGAAATGAACATGAAAAATGAAATGAGGGTTTTAACACATGAAAACAATAAATATAGGGATTGTGGCGCATGTAGACGCTGGAAAGACGAGTTTGACTGAGCGTATTCTTTATGAAACTAATGTGATTCAGGAAATCGGCCAAGTAGATAAAGGAAGCACACAAACAGATTCGATGGAGTTAGAAAAGCAACGTGGTATCACAATTAAAGCATCTGTCGTTTCATTTTTTATAAATGATCTGAAGGTAAATGTAATTGACACACCCGGCCATGCGGATTTTATTGCTGAAGTGGAGCGATCTTTCCGTGTTCTAGATGGAGCAGTTTTAGTTATATCTGCAGTTGAGGGCATTCAGGCACAAACCAAAATTTTAATGAGAACTCTGCAGAAACTGCGCATTCCGACCATACTATTCGTCAATAAAATTGATCGGAGTGGTGCCCAAACTACTAAAGTGATCCAACAAATACGGGAAATGCTTACCAATCAAGTACTCCCATTATATAAAGTGAAAAATGAAGGGACAAAAGACGCATGTATGATTCAAAATGAAGTACATGCTGATATATATGATGAATATATTGAACTTCTAGCAGCACATAATGAATCGTTACTTGAATCCTATGTAAATGGCGAAGTATTAACTACAGCCACTTTAAGAAATGAATTATGGGATCAAATTCAGCATGCAAATGTATATCCAATCTTTTTCGGTTCAGCAATGACTGGAATAGGAATCACTGAATTACTCGAAAGTATTTCAGTAATGATTCCCCAAAATGATTGTGGCAATGATATAAATACACCTTTGTCTGGTATTGTTTTTAAAATCGAAAGAGAACTTACCGGGGAAAAAATTGCTTACGTACGAATATTCTCAGGTTGTTTACACGTAAGAAAATATGTTGATATTAATCGAAAACAAAGTGACTTAAAGACCCTTTCACACAAAGAAAAAATCAAAAAGCTTCATATATTTCATAATGGAAGTGCTATTCAATCCCCTACTGCTGGAACGGGAGAATTTTGTAAAGTATGGGGCTTAGCGACATTAGAATCGGTGACGTGATCGGTGAATGGTCAGATAAAATGAAAGATATTCACTTTGCAGAACCTCAAATGGAAGCTGCAATTGAAGCACGGCCAAAAGGGAAAAATCACAACCTATATCAAGCACTCGTAGAACTCTCAGAAGAAGATCCACTTATAAAAGTAGTGAAAGATGATATTCACAATGAAATCTATATTCGGCTTTTTGGTGAAGTTCAAAAAGAAGTGATTGAAACAACTTTACAGGAAAAATATAATTTAAATGTTTCTTTCTCAGACACAAGAATTGTATGTATAGAAAAGCCAATTGGAATCGGAAATGCACTAGAAATAATGGGTGAAAAGAATAACCCTTTCTATGCAACAATTGGTTTTCACATGAAACCTGGTGCACCAGGTTCTGGTATCACTTATAACTTAGAAGTCGAGCTTGGCTCATTGCCTTTAGCATTTCATAAAGCTATTGAAGACACTGTATTCCAAACGTTAAAACAAGGCTTATATGGATGGGAAGTCACTGACATTGCCGTAACATTAACCCATACCGGTTATGCAAGTCCGGTAACTACAGCTGGTGATTTTAGAAAACTAACACCTCTTGTCTTGATGGATGCTTTAAAGCAAGCTGGAACAAATGTATACGAACCAGTAAATGAATTTGAATTAACAGTACCAACAAATTCAATTAGCACAGCAATGTATAAATTATCGGCAATACACGCTACTTTTAAAGACCCTGTACTGCATAACAATTCCTTTTATTTAACAGGAACTCTGCCGATGGCCAAAACAGAGAACTTTAAGCGTGGCCTACATTCTTTTACTGAAGGCGAAGGTGTCTTTATCGCTAGACCTTGCGGATATAGTAAAATCGAATCAAATTTCCCATCACGAAAACGAGTAGACTATAATCCACTTAATCGAAAAGATTATTTATTGCATGTGCTTCGTGCTTATTAATTTAACATAAAGTGAAACTAATAATCAGTGGTTCCCCCCACTGATTATTAGTTGAACCAATGGGGCTTTTACAGACAGCTCATCTCCCACCTAACTTCTTTGCATCTGCTGAATTTTGAGGTGAGAGTGTTACTGTCCTAAAATAGCGGGATAAACTGAAAAAATCGATTGTCAGCAGACAATCGACTTTTGAGTTAAGCATGATGTATGTAACCCTTTTTGGGAAATCCTACATATAGCGTTCATGTAGCACATTGTACGTTATGAACTACTGCTGGCAGAGGTTGCTGCAGAGGAAGCGGTAATTGCTGCTATCATAGCTGCCTGCTGCGCCTGTATGAGAACCTCTATCATTGTTTGTAAACCTGTGTTGGCAGCGTGACTTTCCGCACCTTTCTGACTTACGAACAGTTGGATGGCAATCAGAATATTTGCATCCGTATGCCAGCGGAATAATTTGTCCCCCTGCAGTTTTTCAATGAATGCTCGAATAGAATGAACTTCTTTCTCTCTATCCTCAAGCAACGCTAGTAGCCCGATAGCCGGATAATGCATCTGTTTCACTTTTACCTTTTCTTGCTTTAGCAGATTCCATATGTTTGTGTATCGTGCTACTAAAATATCTTCACTGACATCCTTCTTTAGAGAAAGAATATGACTTAAAAATTGAAGATTATTTCCTTTGTACATACCAGCTGCCGCCAGCTTCTGGTAGAGACGTTCCACTCGATCCATAAGCGTCTCTACTTTCTCTGATTGTCCTGCTAGTAAAACAGCGAGCGGGTAATCATCTGTACTTGTAAGAAAGAAGTGATCCTCTTTCATGCGTTTATATACTTGCAGCGACCGCTGAATGCGTGTGTCATGCTGTCCATTGTCTTCTGGTAAAAGCACTGCTGCTGCCAGATAAGTGAATATACTCCGGCTAAAGCCACCAGCGACCAATCGTTCATATAAGTCTAGAAACTGTTGAAACGCTTCTTTGTAATATGTAAAGTGAATATCTAATGTTGCTGCAACCACAAAGCGATGATAGGACTTCAAATAGGAAAACATCCCTACCTGATCCTTAATATAATTACTAATTTCTAAAAACCGCCCAAGATCAAACGGCTTATCGCTGCCTGCATACATAGCGGCAATCATCATCCCAGTCCGAGAATCACTAGTTTTCCACCTTAGTTCTCCCTTCAACTGTGTATATATGTGTGTATACTGCTCCAACTTCTGCTGCAATGTAATCATAGTGGTCCCCCCGTTTTTCTTGTGCTTCTCTTCTATCATACTATTATTCCATATTTAGGAACACTGTTTTTGATACAAAATTTGTAAGCTTATACTTCCCTTAGTATTTTTTCCACAATACCCCTATTAGTTATAAGTAAAATCCCCATTTCCGTCTTTCTATCTCTTTTTACTCACTCCTAACAATATGTTCAATATGAATAGGCAAATCATTCACTTTATCTTTTAGAAAATCCGGTTTCAAGTTATATTCACTTATTCGTTCTAATAGCACCCATTGAAATACATACCTTCTGCCGTCTTCTTCAAGAACAAAAGTATCCTCTCCTTTTGCAGGCAACTCAAGCAAGTTCACTTCATAATAAAAACTAATTTCATGGAACTGATGCGTATCATATGTAAAGAAATTTTCAGCCGTCCATAACAGTTTTTTCACATCAACATTTACTCCTAGCTCTTCTCTAAGCTCTCTTTTCACTGCCGTTTCACTGCTTTCTAGCATCTGCACTCGTCCGCCTGGTATATACCAGAAATCTTCCCCTTCATTTTGAATCATGAGGATTTTATTTTCTTGTTTGCATATTGCACCAACTCGGTAGTTAAAACAAGTTTTCTCTAATTTGAATGTAAGATCCATTATTATGTGCCACCTTCATATGATTTGAAATTTAACTATTAAAATATTTTACTTGTAAATTTTGTTTATAAGCGATGATGATAGAAAACAATCCATTAAGTGCAAAAAGAATAACTACTCCAATTGATAAATAAGCTAAATCTGGAGAAAACACAAAAATCGCATGCCATGGAGAATCCGTACTATAAATTAGTACTGGAATTGTAGCAATAGATAGCACTAAGAAAATGATACCGGAAATGCACCCTATACTTCTTTTACGAAATTTTTTTGATTTCATCTTTACCAATAGATAAATAAGCATGATAAAAAGCAAGCAAATTATCCCCAATGTAATCAGTTGAACAATTGGAGTATTTGAAGGTATATCAACTAGTTCATTTCCATTTATTATATTTATAATACCTTGCTTCAAATATGAAAGCGCCTCTTCTTCTAGAATATGATTTTTATTGGTAAGAATCACGCCGCCCCAACCTGTTTTTGGTATAAAAAACATTTCTGCATGTGAATCAGGGGTTGAACCTGAATGCCATATCATTTTCTCCTCAGAATCTGGATTTGTGATTCTTACCCCTAGGCCATAGAAGCGGTTTTCACCGGTTTGAAGATGAGGTGATACATAAAGATTCCTAGTATTTTCAGTTAAAAAATTGTCATTCTCTTGTCGGCTAAGAAATTTAATGTATTGAATCATATCTTCTGCACTTGCCGTTATGTACCCATATGGTGCTCCTCCATTATCATAAGTTACCGAACTTTTCCGAGGGATTCCAAACCATGACTGATAGCCACCTAAATATCCTTTTTTATATGCAGTATCATAATCAGCTGCTGCATTCTTCATACCTAATGGTAAAAATACTTCCTGCTTCATGTAGTCAGAATATGTTTGATTGGTAACCTCTTCAATAAGAGCACCGAGAATTAAGAAATTGGCATTACTATATTGATATTTTTCTCCGGGTGAAGCGGTAAGTGTAACGTTTGATAGACTTTTCACATTGTCTTTTATAGCATTGAAACCTTTAGATTCTTTATCTGATATTGATAAACCCGAATAAGTACTAATTCCACTTGAATGGGTAAGCAAATGTTTAATTGTTATTTTTGATGTTGCTTCTTTATCTTTAAGTGCAAACCACGGAATATATTTTTGGACTGGATCTTCTAAGTGAACGGTACCTTCTTCCATTAATTTCATTATGGCTAAACCTGTTAATGATTTACTTATCGATCCAATAGTAAAGGGAGTTTCAATCGTTACTCTTTCTTCAGTTTCTCCCGTTACACCCCATGCTTTTGAATAATACAAATCATTTCCATGAACAATAGCAATCGAAGCTCCTGGAATTCGATGTTCCTTTAAAAAAGCTTCTACATAGTTGTCTATAGTATCTTTCATATCTTGTTCTGCGGAGACTTTTGAGGCTGATAGGAATAAAGTGCATGCATTAAATAATAAGCAAATTAAAATCATAGTGAATTTTAGTAGTTTCATATAAAGTTTCACCTACTAATATTTATTTTTCGTATACGAAACACTACCAACATAGAGATTAGTAAGGAAATTGAAATGCTAGTAATCATTAGTAAGGAATTCCACCAAGAATTATCTGCTATGTGATACAAAATATTATAGTCAAACGAATTATTAGTATGTAGTGGGTTAAATGATTCTGTTAAAAACATAGATAGTAAGAGTTGTGAAGTGAGGTAGGTAACGATGGAAGTAAGGAATCCACTCACAAATAAAATTCCTGTTCTATTTTTTGATTTTCGTATCTGTTTTATTTCAGAATGAAGATCTATTCCATTCATTTCTAAAAAATCTTTAACAAATGTTGTTGTATTTCCTAAATCTTTTAGACTATCTTGGCCGTGTTCACGACATTCTTGTATATGCTCTAAAAGCTGCTGCCTAATGATTCTTCTGTTCTTTGAACTGACTTGATATTGTTTTAATTCTTCCAGAACTTCTTTTACAAACCGTTTTTCTTCCTTGGTCAAATTCATGTTCATTCCAAATGCTCTCCCTTCAAATCACTTTGCAGTAGGGATTTTATATCTTGTTGTAATTCCAACCACTCGTTGATTTTTTTCTGAAGATACATTTCCCCTTGTTCATTAATTTCATAATAAACTCTAACCTTACCACTTTCTGTCATTTCACGGTAAGTATGAACCCATTCTTGATCTTTAAGCTTGGTCAAAATCGGATAAATGCTTCCTACTCCTTTCAGTTTTAAATTGTGTTTTTCTAACTCCTTCATAATTTCATATCCATAGCTTTTTCCCTTTGACAAAATAGATAACACACACATCTCTAAATGACCTTTAATTAAACTTGTTCTATCCATAAGATAAATTTAACAAAAATATATACTTCATTCAAGTATATTTTTTTGAAAATATTAACTTTTCTAAAATCGAAAGCACACGCACTAAATTTTGAATCTCCAAATACATATAACCCCGTCTAATTTTAAGACGGGGCAAAATATTTTTTTGAAATCTAAATTTTATTACACAATCATATCAGATCTTTTGGACTCCCAATCTAGCAGAATCTATTTCCTTGCAAATTTTTTCTCAGCTTGATGAGTATATACTCTCATCATAATTTCTCCTTCTGAAACCAAACCTCTAGCAATTCCGCCTCTCTTTCTCTGGATATACCTGCTTTTCGTTCTGTATCCTGCCTCGATTTCTCCCATAGATACACATCACAAATAGTATCTTCAATAGGTCTAAAAGAAAGACCAGCGTTAACAGCTTTTTCTATACTGATGAAAAAACTACCTTTCCACGGTTCTGTCTCTCCTTCTAGTGGAAAATTTTCAGGAATCCATAAAGGCAACTCCGTCCATGGCTTTACTTTATTCTCAATTAAAAATTGTTCTTCTACCCATACAAATTCAGCATCGCTATTTGTTACTGCTTTACAAGTATTTAATAGTTCTTCTATCGTCAATTCATTATTCGGCCCTGTTACATTAAACTTGCCTACTTTTCTGTTTTCTGCCATATCGAATGCCCAGGTTGCCACATCTTTCACGTCAATCAGTTGAACAGGACGGTCTGAACGCCCTGGCACCATTATTTCCCCACCCTGTGCTACACGCTGAACCCAGTACGGGAGTCGATCTGAATAGTCAAATGGTCCAACAAGAAGCCCTGCTCTTATATGCAAAACACGCCCCGGCCAATGTTTTTCTGCTTCTTCTTCACATAAAACTTTAAGTGCTCCATAATACTCGTAAGGAGATATTTTCCCATCCTCAACCGCTTTCAACTTATCCTTAGACGGCATAGACTGTACATGATAGTCTTCCTTAATATGAAATGGAATCCAATCTTTATAAGTAGAGATACTTGATATAAATGTATAATGTTCGATGTTATCTCCAAGTACAGCAGCAATTTTTTTAATTTGATGAGGAGCAAATCCACATGTGTCCATTACAACATCCCATTTTCGATTTGCTAAACATGATACATCACTGTCTCTATCGCCTGTTAACTGCTCTACTTCAGGAAATACATCTTTATTCGTGCCACGATTAAATAAGGTGACTTCATGCCCTCTTTTCAATGCTTCTTCTACTAAAGCTCTTCCTAAAAAACGCGTACCTCCTAATATAAGGACCTTCATAATTTTCCCCCATTCATTTTAATAATCTATAAAATTAGCATTCATTTAATTTAACGATTTTCCTACTTAAAAAGTTATGGGGATGACGAAAAAATTAAATTCCCCCTGTCGGTGTAGGATACTACCCGAACGATTTACATAGTATCCCTAGTTTATTTTTCCCTAGTCTGTATCCGTTTGGTATATGGATTACAGGGCTCATATTACTATTCTATTCATTTCCCTTAATCGTTCTAAAAAAACAAAACTGGAAATCAGAAAAGAAACACTAACATTTCATATAGAAAAAGAGGCTACTGATTCATTAACTAGTTCGGTTCAGAATTACAAAATAACCGACTGAATAGCATTGTAATTCACAAGAATTTAACGTACTAATTAGCATTAAAAACAGAAGCAAAAAAGGCGTATGCATATAAACACACGCCTTTTTTGCAAATAACATAGGGATAACCAAAAAATCATCTTTTATTCAAATATTTCTACTTTGTTCTCCACTATTCTAACTACTTTCATTTTCACACGAGGAACACCATCTTTTTAATAATAATCATTTAATACTTGCTCAACTTCATTTTTGTATGTTCCAAGTATTTCAGGTGAAAATTGCTCAACATAATAGTCTCCACCTTTAATTAAACAGCATGCCATTTTATCAAGGGCAATTAAACTTAAAGGTCTCCCCTTGGTAAGGGGAGACCTTTAAGTTTCACTTTATTTCCACAATCTTTTAACCTCCTCCAATTCCTCACCATTGAATTCCATTCTGTATATATCTGGTTTTGATGTATGTAGTAAAAAATTCAAATCGTACTGACTGTCATAATACCCCATCATCAAAGTCATAACAGCTCCATGAGTGCCTAATACTATTTTTTGCCCTCGATAAGTCTTTAATAATTCTTTGAAAACTTTTATAGCTCGTTTCTGACAAACTGCATTAGACTCCCCTCCCTTTAAAGCAAAGTTTGGATCAGAAAACGACTTCTGTAACAAAGGCAATAATTCCTTATCAGATATTCGCTTGTCTTCAGCAGAAAAAATTCTCTCTTTCAAGTCTTCAAATACTATAACTTCTTGCCCTAAATGTTTAGCTAATCCCTGAATCGTTAGGATGGATCGATGGTATGGGCTTGAAACAAAAACATCAATACCCTTCCCTTGTAATATATCAGTTATTCGATAAGTATCTAATTCCCCTTTTTCAGTTAAGCCTCTTGTTCTTTCATTTTCTTCTATTTTTGGTGATTCACCATGTCTCACCATGTAAATGAAAGTTTTCATAATACCCCTCCTTAACATAGTTTATCGTTATTTATAGCCTCTTCATAAACAATACCCTACTCCCCCCATTCCCATCATAATTTAAATGTACCGATACCCCATTCACTTCTCCATCACCTGTTTCAATTTCAAATCCAATATCCTGATGAAATTGAATTGATTTTTTATTTACTGGAGAGGTTACCGCTTTTACAATGTGACGGTCATTTGCGCGAGCTGCATCGAAAAAATAGCTGTAGAGCGCAGAAGCTATACCTTTTCTTCGATACTTTGGATTCACTCCAATAAAATGAACGTATGCTTCATCGGCATATGTTTGCGATAAGAATCCACATAAAAACCCTAACATCTCTCCATCCTCTTCAATGACAAAACTCGTTTCTTGAAAATGAACGAAGAATAACTTTGGCAGCATATCCGCCATATTTCTCCCGTCCCACCATTCGTTAATTACAGCATGAATTGCGACATAATCTTCCACTTGTATGTTTCTAACTTTCATTTTTCTCCCTCTCATTCTACTATTTTCTATACATAGAACCGTAACATCCTAATAAAAAGCAACTCTTTATAATATTTGCTACTTATTGTATTACTTCCTTCCATCTTCAAATTTTGACATAAAAATCATTTTTATATAAAATATTCATAATAGTTAGAAAAATAAATTAAAAGAGGTGAATTTATGCAACAACAAAGTTCTGTCCAAAGAAAAGCACTCATCGCTAGTTTAATTGGTAGTTCTATCGAATGGTTTGATTTCTTCTTATACGGAACTGCCGCCGCACTTGTATTTAACAAATTGTTTTTTGTAAACCAAGATCCCCTTGTCGCACTTATGCTTTCTTATCTTTCTTTTGGTATTCCATTTTTTATCCGTCCACTTGGAGGCATTATTTTCAGTCATATTGGTGACAAAATTGGAAGGAAAAAGACACTTGTGTTAACACTATCTCTCATGGGAGGGGCGACAGTATGCATTGGTTTGCTTCCTTCATATGAAACTATCGGTATACTAGCTCCTATTCTTTTAATATTACTAAGAATTATCCAAGGATTAGGAATTGGTGGAGAATGGGGCGGTGCATTGTTATTAGCTGTAGAATATGCACCGAAGGAAAGAAAAGGATTTTTTGGTAGTATTCCTCAAACGGGTGTTACAATTGGAATGTTACTGGGAACTGCTGCTATATCTTTCATGACCATGAATATTTATAACAATTCTTGGATTCCAGTAGCTTTATATATTGTACTAACTTGCTGTATTTCTTTAATTGCGATCGCTGCCGTTTCAACGAAGCAGATCGCAGAGAATATACAAAATCAAGATGTACAAGCCTAAGTCAATCGGGGGATTTTCAACTCCCCCTCTTCTATTAAAAAGGAGGATGATCTAAATGATTCATATTACAGAAGAAATGGTAAAAGATATTTATAAAATGAAAGACTGCTTACAAGATGTAGGAAAGGCATTCCAGTATTATATGAACAACGAAATTACAACACCAGTAAGGCTGAATATACAACACTCTCAAGAAGATGCAAACTCTCTTTATATGCCTTCTTATGTAGCCCCAATCGAATTTGCATCTACAAAAATCGTTAGTATCTTCCCTAAAAATACTCAAAAAGGAAAAAAAGCACTACAAAGCTTGATTGTTTTAACAGAAACGAATACTGGTGAGCATGTCGCAACAATTGAAGCTTCCTATTTAACAACACTTCGTACGGGAGCGATGAGCGGTATTGCAACAAAACATTTCGCTCGTCAAGATTCTAGCGTCTGCGTTGTCATCGGCTGTGGTGCTCAAGCACTTGGACAAATACAAGCTGTTATGGAAGTTCGTTCTCTAACTCGTATTCTTCTCGTTAATCGGACAATACAAAAAGCTTTTGAATTTAAAAATCATTTACTCTCCTTGTATCCAAATTGGAACGGAACAATTGAGATTATAGAATCAGCTGATGATGCTGTTATGGAAGCAGATATTATTATTTGTAGTACAACTTCAACTACTCCTGTGTTTGATGGAAAACACTTAAAACCCGGTACTCATATTAATGGAATTGGGTCTTATCAACCTCATATGCAAGAACTCGATTTCACAACATTACAGCGTAGCGATAAAATTATTGTAGATACACTAGAAGGAGTTCAGCACGAAGCTGGAGATTTCTTGATTGCGAGTGAAAAAAACGAATGGGATTTTTCAAATGTATACAGTGAGCTTGGCGATATTATTTTAGGACATAAACAAGGACGAACAAACTCTGATGAAATTACTTTATTTAAATCTGTTGGGGTAGCTTTTTTAGATACAGTAGTGGCCAGTTCGATCTATCAAAAATATATAGAAGTGACCTGTTAATATAAGATAAAATAAACATATGTCACTTCTGTAACAATCAACGTTTATACGGAATAACTTAGTGTATATGAGCGCAATCTTATGCGCTCTATTATTTTTGTCACCAAAAGTCACTTCTGTACAAGAGTGAACGATTTTATATTACATAAAGTGAAACTTTAATCAGTGGGGGTTTTCTTCATCCCCCACTGATTATTAGTTGAACGAATCGGGCTTTTACGGACAGTTCATCTCCCACCTAACTTCTTTGCCTTCGCTGAATTTTGAGGTAGGAGTGTTACTGTCCGTTAATGCGGGATAAACTCTTCCTATTAAACTAAATAATATTTAAAAAGCTAAATCCATACATCGAAGCAACTACAAAAATAAGTGTCCATACTGCTAGACTGACCGTCATCCAACTAATGACGTGTGTCCGGTTATATCCAAATGTTAAAGCTAATACGGCTGCAATATCAGTTCCTACAAGAATTGGAGCTAGCAGTGCCAAACCTGGAATACCATATCGTTCCCATATTCGTCTTGATCTAGTTTCCTTTTTAGAAGGTGTTGTTATACCTTTTTTTAACCTTCTTGCTGTTTGCCATTTTGCATACTGCTTAAAGAAGAAGCCTAGTAATAGAACCAAGATAAGATTCCCTGCAAACGCCGTAAGTCCTACTGCAAATGGTTGTAATCCCCATGCGATACCGAGTGGTACAACGATAGACACATCCATCCATGGCGCAAAAGCTAATAAAAATAAAACTACATATTGCCATAATTCACCTGCATTTTGAGCCCACTCCAACATACCTGTTTCCCCTCCTTTTTTGTTCAGATTAAATGCGATTTAAAACACGAATGGTAGTTAACCAATAGACAATGTATTGACCTACACCCAGTACACCAATACACATAAACGGAACAAGAATATTATGAGAAAAGAGGAAGCAAACTCCCGCCGTTACTGGAAGTGCAAAGCTATAGTACATATATACATTCCTGCAAGCCTTATAGGTTACCCATTGTTGACCTTCATCTATTTCACGAAATTCGGACGGTGTAAATCCAAATAGTCTAATCTTATCATCAGAATTCCTTCGATTATAAAGCTTTGTAAGAATGAACCACAAAAAAGTAAACATTACCAAAATCCCAAAACACAGTCTAGCCAGAACGACCTGTGTGTTCATAAGAGAAAACAGTAAAAATGCAATGATTAATACAAATAAACTCGCGCCTATAAGCGGAGATTTCAAAATATGTTTCATCATAATCATTCCTCTCCTTTTAAATAAAAAACATCTTCTACAGTAACATGAAACGCAGCAGCTATTTTTAACGCCATAGTGACAGATGGAGAATAATCACCTTTTTCAATTAATCCGATTGTCTGCCTTGTCACTCCAACTGCATCGGCCAAGTCTTGCTGAGTCCACCTAAATCGTGCCCGTAATTCTCTAACTCTGTTTTCAAGCATCACAATTTCCCTTTCCTCATTTTCTATCACCATTGTAAATGATTACCAACAAAATGTAAACAATCATTTTCATTTTGTAATGAATAATTGCTTAAACAAACATAAACAACACCATCTATAACTAAAATGGTGTTGTTTCATTTATATGACTTTTTAAATTTAATTTAGTACAAAAGGAATGAAACATTTTGATTAGAGCATCATTATCATTGGTTTAGTCGCCTTGACAAACCTTTTTTTATGCAATCATCTCTGCACATTTTCATTGCATTATTATGTATTTTCATTTTGCACGCTCACCCCAAAACACCTCTTACATAATCAATGCGTTTTGGGGGAATTGAAAATTATTCCTCTGTATCCTCTCACTTCATTTTCTCATAAATTTTAATAACCGTTTCTACTAAAACAATAAATACCCAAAATCTACTTATGCACGAACATCAGCAGTGGGCAGTGAAACAAGCCTTGTCATTCCTAAAATGAAAACGGCCCCTTTCTACAGAAAGAGGTCATTTTAACATTAACTTACTTTTTTCAAATTGAGAGCTGGCTTTTTTACAGCTCCTTTTTTCACAACATATAAACCGATAAAGATAACGAATCCGCCGACTAATTGCATCGTATTTATTCTTTCTCCAATTATTACTGCGGCAAAAATGACAGCAAACAATGGGACAAGATACATATATACCATTACTTTTGTTGAACCGATTTTGCTAATACCAACGTACCACATCGCTAGTCCAAAGACCGTTGCAAATACAATCGAATAACCTAATGATCCCCAGCTTAATGTATCTGTTGGCCATGTCAGTGTACTTACGTTACATAAACAATATACGACAAGTGGCACAATACCAATTAATGTAGACCAAGAAGTTACTCGCATTGCCGAATATTTTGTAATAAGTGGCTGTGCAAGAATTGGATACCAACCCCAAGCAATCGCAGCAACTAATCCAATTAGATTTCCAAGCCAAGCATACTCATATGTAGATTGATTCGTATGCCCTGTTAATAAAACAAGTGCTGCCCCACTAAAGGATAATAAAGAACCAATTTGAATCTTCATCGAAAAACGTTCTTGTTTGTGTAACACTGCTAAAATCCCTGTAAAAATAGGTGACATCGCAATTAATAGTGACGCATTTGTTGCTGATGTATATTTTACAGATAACATAAATAATGTTTGATAAAGTGTAGTGCCAACTATACCTACGACTAGTAACCTTAACCAATCTTTTCTCTCAATTCGTAGCGATCGTTCCATAAAAAATGTAATCAATAATAATACCGGAGATGCAACTAAAAATCGTAAACTATTAAATTGAATGGATGACATATACGCCACTCCATATTTTCCAATTGTATAATTCGCTCCCCATACTAAAGCAACTGCTATTAGGAGCCATTCCATTTGCCATCGTTTCATCCGAATCTCCCCTTCCACTATCTTAGCATAGTAAAATTGGCTGGATACCACACCGTCCAATTGGCTGTTTTTTCACCCAGCCAATTTGTTATAATGAAACTAGATAAAGAATAAGGGGACGTTATACATGGAATGGAAGTTAGATAATGACAGCAAGATTCCGATTTATCAACAAGTTGTTGATTTTATTGAAAGACGTATTATGTATGGAGAGCTTCCTCCTGGTAGTTTTCTCCCTTCGGAACGAAAACTAGCAATCCAACTAAATGTAAACCGAAGTACTGTTACAACTGCTTATAATGAACTGCGTGCTATGGGAATTGTGGACAGCACAACTGGAAGAGGTACACGTGTAAGTACACATATGTGGGGCGTTTCTCCAACATTAACACCGAACTGGAGAGGATTCGTAGAAGGTGGTACTTTTTTACCGAATTTACCACTACTTCGACATATTCGAGAGCAAGTCCAGCAAAATGAAAATATAATTGATTTCGCAAATGGAGAGCTTGGTTGTAACCTGTTTCCTCATGAACAGTTACAAAATATTTTACGTGAGCAACCTTTAACGCAATCACTTAGCTATGATCATCCACAAGGCTATCTACCATTAAGACAAACGGCAGCGAAATATATGAGAGATTATCTAAAAATTGAAGCAACAGAACAATCGATTATGATTACTTCTGGGGCCCAACAAGCGCTTCATCTTATCGTTCAATGCTTATTAAACCCAGGTGATGCGGTAGCATTTGAAAGCCCCTCACATTGTTACTCATTGCCCCTCTTCCAATCAGCGGGGATTCGTATTTTCCCGTTACCTGTTGATGAACATGGAGTGAATCCTGAAGATGTGCATGAACTATATCGAAAGCACCGAATTAAAATGATTTTTTTAAATCCAAATTTCCAAAACCCAACAGGTACGATGCTTCATCCAAATCGAAGAAAAAAACTTTTATCGTTATGCGCAGACCTACGTATTCCAATCGTTGAGGATGATCCATCTAGTTTATTAACATTAGAAAATAAACAGCCTTGCCCTACTTTAAAATCCATTGATGAAAATGGAACCGTCATCTATGTGCATTCACTATCCAAAATGATTGCACCTGGCCTTCGTATCGGTTGGCTTGTTGCTCCACAGTCAGTAGTAGAACGGTTATCAGATGCACGGCATCAAATGGAATTAGGACTGAGTATATTTCCTCAATGGCTCATGCAGCAATTTTTTGAAACTGTTCCATTTGATACGCATATAACACAATTACGCAATCAGTTAGCACAAAAAAGAGATGTCATTGTCGATGCCCTAGATTATTATCTTCAAGATAAGATTTCTTTTTCAAATCCTAATGGTGGGATTTACATATGGGGAAAATTAAAGGAGCCTATTAACGAAAAACAGCTTATAATACAAAGTTTAAAACAGCAAGTAGCCTTTATGCCTGGCAGTATTTTTGGAGCAAAAGATGGCTATATTCGGTTATCGTATGGGAAAGTAAATATCAATCAAATAGAGGACGGAATTTCTCGTTTACATACCGCTATCGAATTTTGTCAAAAATAAAAAAACACTTTTCATGGAGCATTAATGCTCCATGAAAAATGCTTTATACTATGAAAACAAGTATGAAACTATAACAAATAACTGTGGACTGAAAAGGTGCTTTCTAGACGTGAAAACACCTTTTGGTTACTATAATCAAATATTATTTACTTAAAGTTTTTATTTTTAAAAATTCATAAGCACATTTTTTCAAAAATAGTCTACCTCAGTTAGATATTTGCGGAATATTGAGAAATCTTATCGTTGATTTTTATTGCTATAAAAATTATATCATATTTGCTACAAACACTAACTATTAGCATAAAACTACTTATCAAAAGTAAATCTGATTTATATAAGCTAAAATGATATAAATGAATATTCTCAACTTGAACGTATTCTAAAAAACATCTATCCTATATTTTTTCTATAATTTGTTTTTAATAAACTTTTAAAATCTAGTTCAGCGATTACTACACTTAATAATATAAGAGTTGCACCTAAATAACCTTTAACTGTGAGAGTTTCACCTGTGAAAAAGAAAGCAAAGCCTGCTGAAAACACAGGTTCTAATGAAAAAATAAGACCTGTATGTGTAGGACTCGTATATTTCTGTGCAATGATTTGAACAATGAAAGCCATTCCTGTACAAAATATGCTTAATACTAAGATCGAAAACCATGATTCAACAGTACTAGGAAGTTTAGGATTTTCCATAAACATTGAGAAAATAATACTAAATAGACCGACAAAACCAAGTTGTAAAACTCCAAGGCTAATTGAATTAACCTTCTTAGTTATTGTTCCAGTAATGATGATATGGACTGCATAAAATAGAGCACATAGAATACATAATATATCGCCATAACCTATTTTTAATTGGCTATTTAATGTTAATAATCCTATCCCTACTATTGTTAAAACAACTCCCAATATAACTTTTTTTTCAGGTCTTTGTTTTAAAAAGATAGATGATAATACTGGAATAAATATCACTGTAAGACTCATTAAAAAACCAGCATTAGAAACCGATGTATACTTTGTACCAAAAGTCGCAAAAATATAAACGATAAACAAGATAGCAGCTAATATAAAAGCATATTTAATAGTTCTAAAATCAATTTTGTTTAAATGCTTATAAAACACTATACCCGACAAAAGAAAAGCAATAATAAAACGTAATGATATTAAATTATATTCTTGCATGTAATTGAGGCCAACTTTTGTAAGTAAGATGGATGCACCCCAAAAAAATGCAACCATTAGTAACATTAAATCCGCCTTTAATTGTATTTTCATCTCTATTCCCTCGTTAATTTTTAGCTTTTAGAATATTTCATAATTGATTAGAGTTACTATACACCTTTTGAATACAGACATTAGCTGTCGACCTAACCTTAGGATTTCTAACCCTGTCTATTTAGAGCAAAACCATTGTATCCAATGATTTCACTATTTCTTTTCCTTTTCTTAATAAGGAAGATTCAATCCCTTTATTTTTAAGAACAGTATTTAAAGAAATAATTTCATATTCAGTATCCATAATATGAAAAATTAGCATTACAAATACTTATTGATATAAACATTTAAGGATTTCTCCAATTCGTAATGAAAAATCTAGCTACTAGCCTTTAATTCTCTCTATTTAGAAGTTATAATTCCTCTCCCTATCATTCATCCGACTTCCTGTTTTAAATATTCGAAATAATCATTTTTGAATCTCCCCTATATTTAATATTTTCAAGTATTTATCCAGAACTGTATACTGATTTATCGAATATATTTTGTCTAATTCTACTTTAATCCCCGATACTTAGCTGTCGTCAATTCTTGTATGTACGCATCAATCTCAGGCATTTCTTCTTCTCTAGCCAATCGGATCGCAAGCTCTATATCATAAGGAACGCGAACAAGTTGAATTGAGAAACTTGCTGCCTCTTTTTGGCCATATACACCTTCAAAAATCAAATAAGAAGCTTGTGTAATCTCAAGCGGATTACCTACGCTCCCGACATTACATAATGTTTTCCCTCTAAAATTTTGCACATAAGCTTGATGAATATCTCCGTAGCAAACAACATCAGGCTCTCGTTCACCTTCAATATTTTCTGTAAGATCACTATTTTCAAATAAACTTATACGTTGTTCGCTCGGAGCTCCCGGCTGAACTCTTTCATATAAGCTTCTAGGTGATGCATGGAACATTCTAATTAATTTCCCACTCATTATGAACTCAATTGAAAATGGTAATTCCCTTAAATAATTCAATTGTTCTTCTGATAATTGTTTTTGATGCCATTGTAAAGTCTCAAATTCACTAGGTCTTGTAATAAAATCATCCCAATTTCCCATTACAACATGCTTACACTCTTTCCGAATGACCTCAATCGCTTCACTAGAATGTGGCCCTTTCCCTACCAAATCTCCTAAGCACATAATACGTTCTATCCCTCTTAATTTGATATCTTCAAGAACAGCTTCTAAAGCAGGAATATTACCATGAATATCTGAAATAACCGCTATTTTATCCACATGTACACCTCCATTATTCTACATTCATTATATCTTTATTAGCAGATTTATACCAATTTGGAATATAGGAAGTAAAATTATTATGTTCTTCTAAGATTCTTCTTAACCTCATTTTCATTTCATCTACTAAGTTAGGCGTAATTCGATTTGTCCATACAATATCCGCTGGAAATATCATCGCTGCATACAATGCATATAATTTCCAAAAATGAAGTGGCGGCTCACCATCACAATACCCGTGAACTTGCCCGACTGCAAATGGTACACTTATATCAGTTGTAAATAAAGCCATCTTATAAAAATCATGAATGGGATCTCCAAAATCAAATCTAGCAAAGTCAATGACAGCACGAAATTCTTTATGATGAAGCATAAGATTCGCTGGGTGAAAATCGTCATGTAAAAATACGATAGGACGACCTTGTAATAAATTTTTATGATTTTCTACAAAGAGTAACACCGATTTCAGATCAATAAAATCAGTCTTATATTCTTCTAATGCTTGCAAATATCTCTCATATTTATTCCATCGAGCTGTTCCCCAAGATTCTTCTACATTCTTTTTCTTCACTGTATGAATTGTCTTTAATGCTTCTCCCGCCCGTTTTCCAGCTAAATATTGCTCCTTCTCAGTCAATTTACCAAGTATGTCTTTCCCGTCTTCTCCTTCAATCCATTCAAATACTTGTACACATTGATTTAATTTAACGAGATCTATGAAATAAAACAGTTTTGGCATTGGTACCTCTAATAATTCAAAACGGCTCATATATTCATATTCTTCGAGCTTACGTTCACGATTTGAAATATCACACACTTTTATAAAATAACGTTCATTATTTGCTAGTTCAATTTTATACTTTTGATCAAGCGAAAAGCCTTTTGGAATAGCCGTACATTTTACGATACGAGGCCAATCTAATTGTTTTTCTAATTCCATTAACACTTCATTCACATTGATTCCCCCGATTAATATATGTATGAGCTACCTAACACATGTGTTTTGTTCTTCTGCTTATTCGTCCCTTGAAATTCAACGGCAAAAGGATATTCTCCATGTTTTACTAACTGTTCTTGTACAAAGCCCTCACCAATCGGTTCACAAAATTGAATATTTATATTTTCAAACAATACACTTTGACAAATCGCATTCCATTCTTTATGAACTTCGGAAAGGCTTACTTGTACTTCGAGTATCTTCTTCCATCTTTCTACGGTTTCATGTACATTTTTCACAGCATAGTATATTGTCTGAATTTCTTTTACCTCGTTGCTATGCGGGACAATGACGCCCACTTCTTGTAAATCGAATCTCCTACTCTCATCAGATTCTTCCCACTGTATAAAGAAAGGTAATTTCGGTCCACTATCTTCCTGTTCCACAAATAACATTTTCCATTCGATAAGATGACCGTCATTTCTCATTCGTTTTCCTTCAAACGGCCCCTTAACTTGTAACCCTTCTTCCATGAACCTTACCGCAAGTTCTTCAATATGATCTGTACGAAGAGCAATTTGCAGCATTCCTTCTCTATCTCGTAATTTCTCTACAGTTTCCTGAACAAGTGGATTATCCGCTTGTTTCGCTGTATCTTCATGTTGCACTGCTAAAAATTCAATATAAGATAAGTCAAAATAACATAAACTATTCCATGTCCCCCAGTTTGTATGTTCTCCGCCCTGTACCGTATGAAATCCAAGCTCCTCCATTCGCTTTTCTGCTTCCTTTGGTGTGCACCTAACGGTATGAACGAGATGATCAAATGCTAACATAATTTTCCCCTCCCTTTATTTACATCCTTTTATTATATAACTATTCCGTTATTTCAATCAATTTAAAAAACTTTTAAAACCTAGTTGATTTATGAGATTAATATGCATTATAATAATAAAAAAATTAACGTTAAGCTGATTGGAAAAACCAAAGGCTCTTTTCTCACTCGAGAAAAGAGCCTTTTTATTTATTATTACAGGGGGATTTTATATGCAAAAATTAATTGTCTTTGCTATTATTGGTTTTTTTGCTCAACTGATTGATGGGGCACTTGGAATGGCTTACGGAGTAACGTCTTCCTCATTATTATTAATGTTTGGAATTGCACCTGCTATCGCTTCCGCATCCGTTCATTTAGCTGAAGTTGTTACCACTGCAGCTTCTGGCGTATCTCATATTCGATTTGGAAACGTTGATAAATACACTGTTTCCAGACTAACATTACCAGGTGCAATTGGTGCTTTTGTTGGTGCTTGTTTTTTAAGCAATTTACCGGGTGATTTAATTAAACCGTACATTTCTATCTTTTTATTTACTTTAGGTGTCTATATTTTATTACGATTTATTATTCAAAAACAAATTGTCCAATCAAATAAACGTATGTCTAGTAAGCAACTTATACCACTCGGATTGTTTGCGGGATTTGTTGATTCAACTGGTGGAGGTGGCTGGGGACCTATCACTACACCAGTACTTCTCGCACGTGGAAATGAAGCAAGAAAAGTCATTGGTTCCGTTGATACGAGTGAGTTTCCTGTCTCATTAGCTGCAACTATTGGATTTTTCATTTCATTAGGCTGGGAACAAGTAAGCTGGTTTTGGGTATTTGCTCTTATGCTCGGCGGCATTATCGCCGCTCCAATTGCTGCATGGTTAGTACGAATTGTACCTTCACATTTACTTGGTGTACTCGTTGGTGGACTGATTATTTTTACAAATATCCGGACACTGCTTACATCATTTAAAGTGGATCCAACAATTATTAACCTTTCCTATATTGCAGTGGGTCTTGTCGTTATCATTGCACTTTTCATTTCGGTTAGAAATCACTCCCAGCTTACAAAACAGAACGTTGGATATACGACTGGACAAAAACGGGTTTTGCCTTAAAACAGAAATAATTATAAAGTGGTGTGAAATACTACGGTAAGCAAATGATAAGTTTGCTTACCTTTTTTAATCTCTTTAGCACACTTTATTTTGCTTATAATCAGTGTCGAATTTATTTTTTTCTGAATTTTCTTTTAATTTTAGAGGATTTTCCATATCTTTTTGCGAAACATTTGTATAACAATTTTTTCTTCATTTTTTACATATCAAGTAGGTTCGGGTGGAATTTCGAAAACGTTTCCTATACAATAACCGATTTTTTTGATATTTTCCTACAAAAATTCCTTGCAATATTTTCAGAAACTAATTACAATTGCCATATATTAAAAATCACAGCAATAAATAAATCCTCATCAATCCGATGAGGTAGAGGTTGCGGCTTTTATTAGTAGAACGGCTTAGACACAGAGAATGTCAACGACTCCGTTTGAAAGGAAATGCTGCCGAAGTTTGTATTTCTTCTCTGGAAGTACGAGCTGGGGCTGTCTCCGAATAGGAACAGAACTGTCACGTTTACAAAGTACCGTGTAAACGTGGGGTGCTATCTTAACGGAAGGGTATGATGGGGTGGTTATTTGTGAAACGTTCCGCCAAATTCCTTTGGCGGTTTTTTGTATTTTTCTCCCCGTTCCTTCCTAATCTTGCAAGAAAAGGAGTGTTGAACATGAATAGCGCAACGAATCAAGCTACCTCTAAAACTCAATCTACACAAGGACAAGGTGAATTAAGACGCGGGTTAAAATCTCGTCACCTTACAATGATTTCTCTTGGCGGTACAATTGGTACCGGACTCTTTCTTGCCAGCGGTGGTGTCATTCACACAGCAGGGCCTGGCGGAGCTCTCGTCGCATATGCGGCAATCGGAATTATGGTTTACTTTTTAATGACAAGCTTAGCCGAATTAGCAGCTTACATGCCTGTCACTGGATCTTTTAGCACATACGCGACAAAATTTGTCGATCCATCACTTGGATTTGCACTCGGCTGGAATTATTGGTATAACTGGGCAATTACCATTGCCGCTGAACTTGCAGCCGTAACATTAATTATGAAGTTTTGGTTCCCAAATACACCTTCCCTTATTTGGAGTGGCCTTTGTTTAGTCATTATGTTTCTTTTAAATTACTTATCTGTTAAAGGGTTTGGTGAAGCGGAATATTGGTTCGCACTTATTAAAGTAGCTACTGTTATTATCTTTTTAATCGTTGGATTTATGATGATTTTTGGTATTATGGGTGGCGAACCTGTTGGATTTAAAAACTTTACTGTTGCAGACGCACCATTTAACGGTGGTATTATGGCAATTATCGGTGTATTTATGGCTGCTGGTTTTTCATTCCAAGGAACTGAATTATTAGGTGTAGCTGCTGGTGAAACTGCCGATCCAGAGCGTAGCATTCCAAAAGCAATTCGCTCAATCTTTTGGCGTATTCTATTATTCTACATCTTTGCAATTCTTGTTATCGGTTTATTAATTCCGTATACAACTGAAAGTCTTGCAGCTAGCGATGTAACAGTAAGTCCATTTACACTTGTATTTGAAAAAGCAGGCGTTGCATTTGCCGCTTCTGTTATGAACGCAGTTATTTTAACTGCAGTTTTATCTGCTGGTAACTCAGGTATGTACGCATCAGCTCGTATGCTTTGGGATTTAGCAAGACAAGGAAAAGCACCGAAATTTTTAGGTAAATTAAATAGCCGCGGCGTACCTGTTAACGCGTTAATCGCAACTTCAGTAGTTGGCTGTGCCGCTTTCCTAGCTTCCTTATTTGGCGACGGTGTTGTATATATTTGGTTATTAAATGCATCTGGAATGTCCGGATTTATTGCATGGGTCGGAATTGCTATTAGTCATTATCGTTTCCGAAAAGCATATATTGCACAGGGAAAAGATTTAAATGATTTACCGTATAAAGCAAAATGGTTCCCATTTGGTCCAATCTTCGCATTTGCACTTTGTGTCATTGTCATTTTAGGACAAAATTACGGAGCATTTATAGGCGAGTCTATCGATTGGAATGGTGTACTTGTTTCCTATATCGGCTTACCTCTCTTCCTTGTGATGTGGTTAGGATATAAATTTACAAAGAAAACAAAAGTAATTCCTCTTGATAAATGTGAACTATAAGGTGATAAAAAATCAGCAAACACACTCATGTTTGCTGATTTTTTTATTAGAATGACTCTTTACATTCAAAGGATATGTTTATTTTATGTCGAATGATGTATTAGATGTAAGAAATTCAACATAAAGAAGGTGTGACATGTTTGTAAATTCTCAAATTGAAACAGAAAGATTACATATACGACCTTATAGGATCCACGATGCATCCGCCTTATACGAATTACAAAAACAACCTGAAGTAAACTTCTATATTCCAGAGCCCATTTATTCACTTAAAGAAATAGAAGATATTATCCACTGGAGCATCGAAATGAATAAAAAAAATTCCAAAAACCATATCGCTAAGTTTAATCTTTCTATTATAGAAAAATCTTCTCAAAAATTAATTGGCTATTGCGGATTAGGACCATCGGATTTCGAACCAACTTCAACTGAACTATATTACGCACTCTCTCGTGATATATGGGGAAAAGGTTATGCTACCGAAGCAACGTCTGCTCTTTTACAATATGGGTTCTCGGTAATTGGACTGGAAATGATCATCGCTTCTGTCTTTCCAGAAAACCAAAAATCTATTCATGTATTAGAAAAGCTTGGATTTCAATTTAAAGAAACTGTACAAAACTTAGAAGAGACACTCAAAGAGTATGAAGGTATGCTTTATTTTCACATTACGAAAGAGTTATTTCTACAAAAAGCGGTATTAAAATGAATATTATCTTAGAAACTGTTTCCACGGAACAAATGGAGATGTTTAAAAATTTTTATGCTCTATATTTACATGATTTATCCGAATTCTCCCCTACCCTTCATCCGAATGAAAATGGATTTTTTGAATTTGATGCTTTTGAACTTATTTGTAACCGAGATGAGCTTTCTCCTTACTTTATTAAATATGAAGAAAAATATGTCGGGTTTCTCCTATTCGCGAAATCACCATTCACAGCACCTGAAACAGATTTCTGTATTAATGATCTTTTTTTATTAAAAGCGTACCACGGAAAAAAGATAGCAGATCAAGCAATTTTAGAACTGTTAAAACAGCACAAAGGAACTTATTATGTAATGCAATTAAAAAACAATAAAACAGCGGTGAACTTTTGGAAAAAATTCTATCAAAAGAATGAGATAAAGTATCAAGAAGTTGAAAAAATAAGTGATGACGAGTTATGCTTAACACAAACATTTACAGTTCCATCCTTACTTTTCAAATCGTAATCCCCATACGCTTATCATTCATTGAGGCCCTTTACTTCCCTATTTCTTATGTTTTTGCAATAATAGAATGAGAAATATAAACAAAGGTTGGGATTCCATGAACATTCGCGTAACGGATGAAGCAAAAGCCGTATTACATAAATCAAACGCAAATAACAAAAACATCATACGTATTAGAGGTACAATGACAAATTCTTGTAGTATATTTGTTGATGTGGATTTAATTTTCGATGAGTATAATCCAAATGAAATCGCTTATGAAGATGAGCAACTTATTATTCAAATGGATGATTTTACAAAAGACTATATAGGAAATACATTAAAGCTTGATTATAAAATGACAGGTTTTAGTATTACGACTCCTAGCGAAACGCTTGTATATGGTTTATCAATTAAAAAATGAAGAGTCCCCCCTTGTTTCTTAACCGAAGCATGGGGGATTCTTCATTTTTACCTAATCTTATCAATATGCTTCCTTGAATTAAAGTTTAATAGAAAGCATCTGATAGACACACATTTACAGTAAACTAAAAGAATCGATTTTATTTACTTGTACGTTGAATGAAACCAACTTTTTTAGCTATTTGTTGAATAGAAAGTGAAGATAAGTAATTTTGAAGTTCTTGAGAGAATAGATTCATTTCATCTGAAATAGAAAACGCCATCCCTCCTATTCTCTTTTTCTCTCTTATTATCTAAATTACACCAAAAAAGTATTATTATAGGATAAAATAGAGTCAAAGGATATAATATTATATGCTTCTAATATGTGTGCAGAGATAATAAAGTTGTTTAATTTACAATAAAGTCATTTGAAAAATAATATAATTGTTTAAAAATCCTTCTTCCACTAACGGAGTAGATTAGCTCAATAAGGAATCAAAATAATGTATACAGATAATAAAGTTGTTTAATTTTTAATTTAAGATACTTCACTATCCTAAAAAATATAACAATAAAGTCGTTTGAAAATCTAAATTTTATTGAACAATCGCTCCCTATACTTAAGTAAGGATTGTACTTTTATAGCAACTTCTTTTCGTTTAAGTTATTTTCATAAAAATGTTAATATTAGTGAAAATAACTTATTAATAAGGGGACTACTAAATGACGAAAATTGAATTTGGGATTCTAAGTAGCGAAAAAGATGAAAAAGCAATTATTAAAAATATCAATGACTATTTAGCGTCTCTAAATAGAACATTATCCAAACAAAAAAACAAGAGTATGCTTGATGCTCGGCTTCCTTATATTTACAAACATTTTTATTGGAACCTAAATAAGGCTGAGAGAGTTTATTTCGAAATTTACCCTAACAAAGATATAGAAGGAAAATACAGATTCGAAACAAAGAAGAATTTAAACTGGATAATCTTTTTTAATAAACTAGATCTAGTAACGGGAGTTGAAAATCAGGAAAAATATATTAAAGATATATTAGAAGCTACCAAGTTTGAATTTCAATTCCTTAAAGAATCTCTTGAGAGCGTAGAATGACACTATTGAGGTTCAAGTTTCTTTAAAGGAGTTCCTCCATTAAATGGCTCGTTTGATGAATAGTATGACTAACATTTTTAAATGCCTTTATTATTTTTCAAATGACTTTATTGTAAATTAAACAACTTTATTTTTAACCCCGTCCTAAATTAGAACGGGGTATGCTTGTTTGAGCTTTTAAAATTAAATAACTTTATTTTCATTTCACAAATAAGAATTTGTAGCTTCTGAAGAAATGGAAAAAAGAAAGGTTTTAAATACAAAGTAGACTCTGTTATACAGGGGTAGAGAGATATTATAATTCATTTGTGATAAATTAGGAATAGTTTGATTTGTTTAAAACTGAGTAGAGGATTATAAAGTGTGTGCGGTTTTTTGCCAAGTCCTATATGTCTTATCCTTTGGAGGAAATATGCTTAAAGATAATTTTAAAATTAGTAATATTCCCACGGTTTTATGGGGAGATAAGAGTGAAAAAATTTTTATTGCAGTACATGGAAGTATGTCAAATAAGGAAGATGCAGTTATTGAAATATTAGCTGAAGAAGCCAATCAAAAAGGTTATCAAGTATTAAGCTTTGATTTACCTGAGCATGGAGAAAGAAAAAATGATAATACTCCTTGCAAAGTACAGTTTTGTGTTAGTGAATTATCTATAGTTATGAATTACGCAAAAGAACATTGGAAAGAAGTAAGCGTGTTTGCATGTAGTATGGGAGCTTATTTTAGCCTTTTAGCCTATCAAAATGATGTGTTAGAAAAGGCATTATTTTTATCACCAGTAGTTAACATGGAACGAATTATCGAAAATATGATGAAATGGTTTAATGTAACACCAGAGCTTTTGCAAAAAGAAATGACTATAGAAACACCTGTTGGTCAAAAGTTATATTGGGATTATTTATGCTATGTAAAAGAACATCCTATTAATACATGGAATACAGATACATATATTATGTATGGAGCCAAGGATGAACTGTGCGAATTTGAAACTATTAACTATTTTACAAAAAAACATCGTTGTGAATTAGAAGTCATGGAAACAGGTGAACATTACTTTCATACTGAAGAACAGTTAAAGATATTTGAACAGTGGTTACACAAACATATCGATTAACAAATTACAATTTATCTTGGGTGAATATATAAACTGATATTATATTTGACATTATAAATGTGATTCACTTAAACAAACAGGTGCTTTATTTCAATAAGAATTAAACAACTTTATTAATGATTTTTGAGTACAAATACCTTTAAATGTATAGAAATTAAACAACTTTAAAGAGCCTTACCACACACTAGATTGTAGCAAGGCTCTTCATAATTATCGGTATCGGAAGTTAAACAGAAAATAATATATATAGTCTCGTAAAAGTTTTTTGTGTCATTATATTTCAAGTGTTTGCGCTTTAACTTTTGTGCATTTCCAGTATGTCTTCGATCCGTTATTTCTTAAAATACCATTTGGAGGTACTTGTTTTAGTATTAGTAGGAGTGTAAGCATATCTACTGATGATGCCATTGAGTTCAACAGTATTAACCATTTTAAAGTTGTTGTCAATGCACCGAAAACACTTAATAGAAGCGGTGTTAGGATTGAAATGATAAAAAAAGGGGCGATTGTAATAAGCACAAATCTTGGTTTTGAAATCTCTTCTTCTGTTGCAACAAATCCTCCAAAGAAAGTGAGTCCAATCCATGTTTTTTCTGATTTAATGAAATTAGGGATAAAGATTAAATGAATTAACTCGTGAAGGATTACAAGAAAAATAATGAAAAGTAGGGATACTAAGTCGATGGTTATGAATACCCCCTCTGTTGTTAATCCAAACTCACGTAAAGATATATCGGAAAAAATATTGATCATCCCTATCGAAATGAGTGCATTTATAATCATAAAAGGAACAGACAGCAAAAGAGCGTTGACAAAATTTTTAGGTTCTTTCATCGGAGTCCAACCATCTTGTGTGAGCGTTATATCTAAAGTCTTATCCCCCTTTGGTACACTATTTCTTATTTTCACCATGTTTTTCACTCCTTTTATAAAATAAACAGCAAACCCCTCCTGTTTGGAGGGGGAGTCAATCTTTGTTTTGTTTTTCTAACAGTTGAATAACCCTATCTAATTTTTGCTCAACTGGATCTTGTTTTTTGCGATTGCTGGTATGCCGAATTATACGTATAATCCCCCCAAACATTGCACCGATGATCACTAAAATAATAGCAACTTCTATGTAATAAATAGAGTTTTCTAAAGGCATTATTTAGAACCTCCTTTTTCCCTATTTTACCATTTAAAAGAAGTGATATGTTGTTTGATTTTGGTTGTATATTCTATACATGTCAGGTTAACATAACGTCTCATTATCAGAAGTTCTCCTCACCAATAATTCCCGATTTATCAACATTCTTTGAAACATCCTCTTCACCTACGTATGTAGTTTCTTATTCATCTCATTATATTAGTGGTTAAAAGCAATCATTGTCTTTTTTCCTTTACTCCATATGTATAAAATTTCGCATAAACTAACGGCCAGCTTATGGGTTAATAATTAACTTACGGCCAATTTATGCTTCCAATTCCTTTGAATAATTTGATAATTATCTGCAAAAATAAGTGTTTTCTGGCCAACTTATAGGTAAAGTGACATTATAATAGGTAGAACCATTGATATATCAATATTAATAGAGGGGGATAATTATATGATTCGTGAAGCTGAACCAAAAGACAGTAATGTAATTGAAAATCTATATAAAAAATTAGCACCACATAGTAAAAACATTAAGGTTTTACCAGAAAGAATTGAGCAGATAAGGAATGATTCTAATAATTTCTTATTTGTTTATGAGGAAGATTGTAAAGTTAAAGGAAGTATATTTATGACGTTTTGTCTTGATCCTGGATATCAATTTAGACCGTATACCGTTCTAGAGTATGTAATTGTAAATGAAGATTTTCGAGGTAATGGGATAGGTAAAAAGTTACTAAAACATGTAGAACGGCTATCAATTGCAAGGGGATCCACAAGAATTATCTTATTAAGCAGTACAACTAGAATAGAAGCACATAAATTCTTTGCTAAAAATGGTTATAATGGAACTATAAGTAAGGGCTTCAAGAAGTATATACCAATTAATTAAGTTTTATATATAAGAACCATTCTTAGCTAAAGGAGTGGTTTTCTTAATTATCTTTAAATTAACTAACACAGTTTAAAAGAAGTCATCGTAAAGAAAAGAAAATAAGCATGTTGTGTCAATGATGCTTAATTTTTTCGTTATGGGGATAATTCAAAAGCTTAGCCTGATAGCGATGCGGTAGAACCCCTTTTTAAAGTTTTTCATGAAATTATTTGTGTATAAAGGTTATAATCGAACTGGTTAAACCATCGAACTATTTTTAAAGGCTTCTACGCCCTTTATATCTGAACTGCGGTATATGTGATAAGCAGGATGATGTGTATCCACATATAAATCAAATCCTAAAGCAACTGCTCTAATACAAAAATGCCTATCTTCACCCCCAAAAAAAAGATTTTTGATTGTTGAAAAATTAACTCCTACTTGTAGGGCCTTTCGACTAATAGGTGTGCAAGCGCCTAACCCTCCAACTTCATATACGCCTGGTATTCGCAATTGGTGTAGGAAAGAGAATATTTGCTCTCGGATTTCCTCATTAGACATCAAGGAGTGATATTGCTTTTTGTACATGGAATACTCATCCTCTATCCATACTTGGGGCATTTCAATTGTGCCTGGTTGCCAGGAAGTCCAAAATATATTACTGATGATATCTTTTTCTGCAGATATCAATTGTTTTAATGTGTTTGGGTGCAATAACGGAAACTACTTTAACATTGAAGATGTAATGGAGAGCCGGTTATTAATGAATGATGGAATACCATTTCCTCCTACCGAACGTGACCATGAAAAATTTCTTAATGAAGTAAGTTCTGATAAAGAGGATTACATGTTTGGGATTGAACTTAAAGATGAAAAAATCTTTATTGGGACAATAGCTGTTTACTTAGTGAACTGGAAGAATGGTACTTGTCACGTTGGCGTTTCAATAGGTCCTGAATATCAAGGGAAAGGTTATGGAACTGATTCAATGCAAATACTGGTTGACTTTATTTTCAATTATATGAATGTAAATAAAGTCAAGCTCCAAGTGTTTAGTTACAACAAAAGAGCTATCGCTTCTTATGAAAAATGCGGATTTTCCGTAGAAGGGAATTTAAAAGAAGAATTATTTAGGTTCGGTAGTTACCATGACATTCATATTATGGGGTTACTTGGAAAAGATTAGGAAAACGAGAAAGCTTAAATGATACTTCAAAAGGCAGTTGAAGAAGCAATTTCTACTAAAAGAGCTAATTCTGATTGACTTTATTTTTATAATCCAAAAACCTCTACTGACAAATGGATTACCACACGCCAAACTGTTACAGTAATCGGTAATCATGTGTTTGCTAAGTAAAGAAATTTGTTTTTCTAGTTTTGGTGCAACAAATACATAATTTTAAAAAGGAAACAGAAACTTCGTTCTGTGCACGACCAACATTCATCCCCTCCCTACCGCATGGACTATGTCCTGCACGCGCTTGAGGAAGGGGATGAATGTTGGATTACTGTTAAATTATTTTACCTCTACTGTATAATTCCCTGTTCCACCGCCATATTTATATACACTCAAGTAATATTTCCCTGGCTTCGCATTATAATTTCCAAGTAATTTATTTCCGTCACGTTTCGTTGCATATGCGGCATAATTATTTAAGTCTGATTCAGAATATAATACCCAATTCAGTCCAAGGTTCTGTTCATTCGTAACAGTAATCTGTAAATCTTTCGGATCCTTTACATCAATAACAAACCGGTCAACTTGATCTTGATCACTTAGGTTACCTCGTAATAACGTATTCAAAGATAGTGGATTCGCTTTATCAAATGTATCGTTCGGTTCTTTTTCTACAGTAGTATCTTCTTCTGTATTCACTCCGCTAAACACAACATCATATTCAAATTGTCCAGCGGCATTGACACGGTAATTCACGAAATAAGCAGTCAATGTTTTGTATCCGCTCCACTCTTTTTCGGAAAGATGTTTCAGCATATCATTTGTTGCTTGATTCATCGTTTTCCAGTCCTCTGTTTCTCCTTTTGACGCACTTCCTGTATATGTTCCTTGTAGTGTAAATGTATTAAAGAATTGTGATTTATTCTTTGTTACCTTCACATTGTTTAACTTTGCTTCATTTGTGATATCCGCTGCAACACCTGAAAGCGCTTTCGATTTATGCTCTGCTAAATAATCATCTGATACTTGCGGAATTGTATACTTATCACGATTATCAAAAAGCATTTGCATATAAGATTGGTAGTCTTCATTTAATTTATTGTCTTTACTTAATGCAGAGCGGTACGCATCGTAATTTGTTACATCATTTGCACGAATTAAATCATGCACTTTATCAAACATCTCAGGGCGATTATTATACATATAAGATTGCAATGCAAACGAATAGTTATAAAAATCCCATGTTCCATACTTCGCATTTAATGTTTGCTCTGCTGTGTATCGCTTAGCTGGATCATTAGATAATCCGCCAACTATACTTTTTCGCGGTACAACGCTATCTAATCGCGTTGAGCCTGCAAAGAACTCTGCATTTCCTTCTTCAAACCAAGTTAAGCGTTCATTTTGATACATATCACCTTGTCCCCATAATCCAGGAACTTCGTATCTTCCCTGTAAATAGTGTGTAAATTCATGACGGAATAATTCTTCTAAACTATAAATACTTTGCTGCGGTGTACGTTCATATGTAAAGAACGTTCCGATTCCTTCAATATAAATTCCGCCATTATTCGTTTCATAGCCGTACAATTGACGGTTAAATTGATATTCGTCCGGACTATTGTAGATGACCATTGTTAACACATCATCAGCATGTCCGTTTTCAAGCGGCTTATCGCTACCAACTGTACGATAAAATTGGGATCGCACTTCTTTTGCCGCCCAGTATAAACGTTTAATTTTCTCTTCACTAACTTTATCTCCCGCTTTAAAGACAATTGTTCCGTCATCAAACGTATACGTTTTCGGTAAATATTTCTTCTTACCATCTTCTCGAATTTGATCTAAATTTACTGTTTTTCCGTTCGCATCCACTCCACCATAATTTGTAGCAATTTGTTCTGCCGCAACAAAATATTGCTCTCCTAAATATGGATAAATCCGCATCGCTTCTGTAACAACTTGCTGTCCTTTTACCTGTGTACTATGAAGCTTACCAAATCGGCTAGCATAGTAAATTCCGTTATTAATTAACCATCCGTTTTTATCTGTTACCGTACCAATTAACGCAAAACGACTGATTTCATTAATAAAACTATCGATGTTTCGATACCACATCGTATCTTTTGGTTCCTTGCCCGTAGTATACATATACGACTGAACTTCATAATCAATTCCTTTCATCAAATCATATACAGCATTTCCTTTTGTGTAGTCTTCAATGAAAGTTGCAAGATTATCGTTGTATTGTTTGAAGATTTCACCGGCATATTGAATAACTTCAGCATCAGCTGATGCGTTTCCAATCAGCTTTCCATACGATGAAATAACTTTGTTTTGTTCCGATGTACCAAGTTTGAAATTTGGATTTTTTGCAATCGTTTTTAAAGCTGGTAAACATTTATCATGATAGCTACGCTCATTTAGTTTGCTTAATTCATCATGATAAAAACCTAAATAAAATGCCGCACGTAGAGCTTCTACTAATGTCTCAATTCCTTTTGAATCATCTTTCGTATAAGCTTGTCCTTGTTCTGCTAGTTTATCAATGATCGCTTGCATCCGGCTATCATCTTGATAGAATTTCAAACTATCATTATTAAACTGAAATAATTCCGGAATTTGATACCATTTAATTGTCACAAGAAGATCAGTTAATTGTTTGTTGCTTAATTGATTCAATTCAGCCATCGAATATTTTTTTCTTCAACTAGCTGTTTAGCATTCTCTTTTGGCGCTGGCGGACGCTGCGATAAGTCTGCTAACTTTAACCGTTTTGTATATGATGCATTTTCCTGTACGTTCGAAGGATGTGCCAACTCATCAACGGATTTCTGTATTCCTACCGGTTCCATTTGTAATACATTCTTCGTATTTTTCTCTTTTGTCTCTGCTTGAATTTGCATTCCATTACATGATATCGTAACAAGCCCAACCCCAAGCATCAGTTTATAAAATTTCGAGTATTTCGCCATGCTATTGCCCCCTTTTAATAGTTTAAAAATTCAGACTATTTTAGAGTAAGTCATTCAATCTGTCTATATTAAACAACTTTCCTATTGATACTAGTAAAATTAGTGAGATAATGGTAGGTCACTTTTTTACTGTTAATAATACACCCTACTTATTTCTTAAATCCATTCCCCCTTCCTTAAATTTAATACAAGCAAAAACTGTGCCAATGTTGCATCTTATGATTAGGAAACAACCCTTTATTAATACTGTATAATAAAATATACACAAACAATTTAATGATGTATAAATTATTTGACATGAGATTCTTCCTTTATAAAAACACTTCCGGTGAAAATTCATTTTGTTTCCTTTCTTAAGTTGATGGCTATATAGCACTATCCCATTACCATCAAGTTAAGAAATTCATTGTTTCCAATTAATAGTATCCGTTTTTATGTAATTGTTATTGATTTTGAAAAAATAAAAAATCGCCTTATTAAAGGCGATTCATAATTTATTCATTTTGCATTCTTTTGATAAATAAGTATCTTTTAAAGTTAAATGTAATGTTCTACATTAACGTCTTTCTGGTTCTTTTTCTTTTTTTCTAAGACCGAATAAACCGACTAGTCCTAATAAACCAAGCCACGCCCAATTATTATTACCATCACGATGATTATTCAAATCATTTGTTGTATTCACATTTCGAGTTCTAGTATCATAATTAACTCTATTCATGTTATTGTCATTAACTCGAGTTGTAATATTATTATTGTTAACTCTATCCGTGTTATATCCATCGTATTCAGCATGGACGCTTGTACTAAAAACCATAATAGTTAGTAATAGGGCACCTAAAATAGATGACAGTTTTTTCTTCATAGTTTTCCCTCCTTTCATATTCAGTAATGTCTCCAGTTCCTTTAGACAATATTCGTTTGAAAATATATAAAACCATTTGAATTGATATTATGATAAACATCTTTAACTTTTATTATTAAAAGTACTGATAATAATGGATCAAGTCAATTGCTTTATATTTATAAGAATAAATTTTTTATAACAGTATATCCTATGAGGGGTAATTACTATATTTGGGTAAGGTGTTCCTTATGAGTTATAAGAACTTATTTTCTTTAATCTGGAACATGGTTAGGAAAATTTTTTCTATAGTAAGCATTTTTGTTAAGAGTTTAATTTCTTTAAGGAGGAATATTTTAATGGGTATTTTAAGTGGAAATCCGCAAAATGAACCAATGCACTACGGCGAAGTCTTTGGGATTTGGAGTTATCTTGCAGCGGCACAGGGAGCAATTGCTGGATATCAAGTTCTTATTAACCACACAGGAGACGAGGATTTAAAGAAATTTTTAGAAAATCTTGTAGAGAATGATATCCAATCAGAAGTTGAAGAATTAAAAAATTTATTAAAATTAAATGGAGTTGCATTACCACCAGCACCTCCAGAAAGACCGGTTGCATCTATTGAAACGATTCCTCCTGGTGCTCGTATTAATGATGCGGAAATTGCAACTAAAGTTTCCATAGATCTTGCTGCTGGTTTAGTAGCATGTAGTCAAGCTATGGGACAATCTCTTCGAGAAGATGTTGGAATGATGTTTGGTCAATTTCATATGAAAAAAGCACAAGCTGGAGCTATATTGCTTCGTCTGAATAAGAAAAAAGGTTGGATTATTCCGCCTCCATTACATGTTCTACAATCAGATCAAGCATAATACCTAAATAAAAATTCAATTTATTCTTTATGGCTGTTGCAGTGAGGTTGTCTAGGAAAATAAAGACTATTAGTGAATTAAAATAAGTGGCAGAGACGTGAAAACACCTTAACCAAACGTAATGAAATATGAAGCACACAACATGACTTGTCTATTTTTGAAGACCGTTATCCGAAGGGGTAGCGGTTTTTACTTTGTTTAAGTGAGGTGGTAGTTATGGAAAAACAGAGTCTTATTAACTTGATTAAAGTTGATAAACTTATGAAGTTCTATAAATCTAAAGAGTGGCGGCAGCTGAGACTCAAGGCTTTGCAGCGTGACAACTATGAATGTTGTATGTGCAGAGACAAAGGAAAGTATCGTAAAACTGATTGTGTTCATTATATTAAAGAAGTAAAGGAACATCCAGAACTTGCACTAACCTTTGATAACCTCAAGTCTCTTTGTAATCAATGTCACAACGAAGTACATGATCGTTTAAAAAGTACCAAAAACAGCCGTTTATGGGACTTTATTTATTACCACTGTACAGCTACATCTATTTTATTTTTTACTTTTAGAAGGTATTATACCTGTAAAACTAGAAGGTAGAACAATATACTTTTGTCGGGAGTGATTTCATATGAAAATACTAGAACATGAAACGTAACAACCGTATATTGTAATTAGAGGTCCTCCTCCCGTTTATTATATTCACCCTATTTCGAATATAATAAACAGGAGGATTTAACATGAAGAATGATAAATTATTTTTCACCTTATTAGAAAATGCAAACGCAAGCTTTACTGGATGGGATTTTTCCTTTATTACAGAAACTGGTCGTATGAAGAGTCAATTACTTTCTTGGTCCTACGGTAGCATGGCCTTTTCCCTTATTCAAAACACGAATTCTATGCTTGATATGGGAACAGGCGGTGGAGAATTCTTATCCATGTTAAGACCATTCCCTTCTTCTATTTATGCGACTGAAGGGTATTCTCCAAATATCCCATTAGCAAAAAAGAATTTAGAACCTTTAGGTGTAAAGGTTGTAGAAGTAACCAATGATGAGACTTTACCATTTGATGATGGACAATTCGATTTGATTTTAAATCAACACGAATCCTACTCTGTTTCCGAAGTAAAAAGGATCCTTTCTCCAAATGGCATCTTTCTTACGCAGCAAGTAGGTGGCTTAGATTGTGCGGAAATCAATGAAGCACTAGGGACACCACTCAATTCTGAATTTACAAATTGGAATTTAGAAACTGCTCTAAGTGAGCTCGAGCAACATGGTTTTAAAGTTTTAACATATAAAGAAGAGTTTCCCGTTCAAAGGTTTTATGATATCGGTGCTTTAGTCTATTATTTACAAGCAATTCCTTGGCAAGTTCCTGATTTTAAAACTGAAACATATGTAAATGAATTATACAAAATACATCAACTTATCCTACAAAAAGGGTATTTTGATGTGAAACAACACCGATTTTTTATTAAAACGATAAGAATATCATAATAAAAGAGTCCTAACAGGTATGCTCCATTACCTGTTAGGACTCTTTTTCGGATGAATTGTTATTCTAAAATCTTAGCTTTAGAAAAAGGATAATACACAAATTCTACTTTCCCTATAACACTAGATTAATCAATATACCCAAGACCATTCCGACTATCTTTACTATGAGAGCGGTTATCTCCCATTACAAAAAAAATTTTTGGAGGAATTCGCGTTTTTTTATACTCTAAAAATACTTCGGATTTATGAAATAACTCTCTATTTATATATTGCTCATCTTGTTCTTTATCATTTACATATAGTGTGCCATTTTCCATCTTTATTGTTTCGCCTGGTAGTCCAATTACTCTCTTCACATAATATTTAGAGTCGTCCGCGTTTTTTATCACAACTATCTCCCCATGTTGCAGAGGGGGGAAATGCGCAGCAACTTTATTTACAAACACATAATCTTCCTCTTGTAAGGTTGGCTGCATCGATTTCCCTTCTACTTTACACAATGTAAAAGACTGAATCATAACAATTATAACGAATACAAGCAAAATATGTTTGCCCCACTCTTTTCTAGTAATCTGCTCCATGACTTTCCTTCATCCCCTAAAATACCTCACTGTCCTGTTATTCTATGTAAATGTAAAAATCTTTTATTGCTGTTTATTCGGCTGTTCCATAGGTACTGGATTTCCACCGACTCTTTTCACTTTCAAATCAAAATATGCGTCTAAAATTTCTCTTCCAATTTTAGAATTAATCCCTGATTTATCATCGTTTACCCATGGTACAACAACAGAAAATGCAACTTCTGGATCAGAGTCATAAGGTGCGTAACCAGCTAAGGTTAAATTATAACACTTTTTTCTATCTCCATTTTCATCCTTACCTATATTACTATCACCACCATACACTGTTTCTGCTGTTCCTGTTTTTCCAGCAGGTTTATACGGTAGATTTTGAAAGTGTGCTACACCGGTTCCATCGCCTTCTTGAAACACTTTCTTAAATCCTTCTTTCACTTGATTAATATAGGATATGTCCATATCTACACGATTTAAGATGACCGGTTCCATTGATTGAACTACCTTGCCTATATCCTCAGCTTTATTCGGTTGCTCTCTAATTTCTTGTACAATTTGTGGTTTCATACGATAACCACCATTCGCAATCGTCGAAATATATTGCGCAAGCTGAAGCGGTGTATATGTATCATATTGACCGATTGAATAATCAAGTAAGAATCCTGGTGTATTATCTTTTCTTCCCCGTTGTCCCGCAGTCTCATTGGGTAAATCAATCCCCGTTGGAACGCCTAAACCAAATTGCCCAAAATGATAACGCATTTTATTAAAAACTTCTTGTTTAATATTTAACGGACTATTCGGTACGTAATCAATCCCCGCAATCTTTAAAGCTGTGTTAAACATATATACGTTAGAAGATACTTGTAAAGCTCTGACATCATCAATATCACCAAAATCTTTCCATGATTTCTTTGCTTTTGTTGTCCCTTTAAATGTCATCGGTGCATCGTAAAAATGAGTAAATGGCTTAATCGCACCCGTTTGATAACCTGTTAGTAGCGTAGCTCCCTTGACTGTTGAACCTAATTCATATGAACTTGTCATTGTACCAAGGGCATAATCCTCTACTTGAATATTTCCATCTTTATTTACTAGTTTTTTTCCTGAAATTGATAAAAGTTGTCCATTTTTAGGATTCATCATTACCACAAAGGCACGATCCAACATTGGTTCTACAGCTTTGAACGCCATTAAGTTTTTTTCAATGCTTTCCTCAACTTTCTTTTGCAATTCCATATCAATTGTTAGCATTAAATTATTGCCACTTCTCCCTTTCGTAATTTGTTCAGTACGAAGTATTTTCCCTTCTTTATCTGTAATATTTTTCGATTGTGCTTTCATACCGTGTAGGGCATCTTCGTATTGCTTTTCAATATAACTCTTTCCAATCCGATCATTGCGGTTATAATCACGAACTAAATAATAATCTAATTGCTCTTTCGGTAGTCCTTCATCAGCACTTGAAACGTTTCCAAGTACTGAACGAAGTATTTTATCATATGGATACTCACGTTCCCAATCTACGGTCGTATCCACACCTGGAAGATTTGCTAAATTTTCACTAATTACTGCATATTCTTCTGGTTTTACATCTTTTTTTATTATTTTAGGAGTCATATTATATCCTGCATTCATTTTACTTTTAATAGCTAATACTTCTATATCTTGTGGGGTAAGTTCATTTAACTCTTCCGCTGTAATTCGCTCACGTCTAATTTCTTCCACCTTTTTATCTAATTCTTTTCTCTCCATTTTTTTTGCTCTTAATTTATTTTCATCCTCCTTTGTAACCTTTTCTGCTGCACGTTTCTTATGTAATTGCATCCAAAAATCTTTCTTATCTACCTCTGTTAACTTATTTATAGCCTCCTGCGGCATTTCAATCATCTTCGCAAGTTGTCTTGCCGTATTTAAAATCTCTTCTGAATTAACACCTTTCACTTTTGTATATGTAATTGTCCGTAATGGTTTATTATCAACAATCGAGTGGCCTTCTCGATCAAAAATTTTCCCACGTGGAACGGGAGTACTAACCGTTAAATCTCCCTTTTTTTCCACCTCATTTTTATAAGTCTCACCATCAATAATTTGAACCTTACCTAATTGAACAATAACAGTTGAAAACATAAGAAATACAAAGAAAAACAACACATTTAATCGGAAAGGAATATGGGTTTTCTTTTTCCGTTTCTTTTTCTGTTCTTCCTTTTTCTGTTCTTTCTTTTTCATTATGCTCTCCTCTTTCTATGGTCTAAAGTATCTTTATCTCATAAATAACAAAAATTAAACCATACTTTCTCATCTGGATATAAAAATCTCCTCTATTAATAATATTAAAGCACATAGATAATATAATTTATAGTATTTTTAAAGAAAATTTAGAAAATTTAAGCTCCAAAAAAAACGAGATAAATACCTCTTATCTCGTTTTTCCTACATCATTTAAAATTGATCTACAAACTGTCCAATTTTTTGCTGAAAGATATAATCAAAATAATACTCTTGACCCGTTAACTCTTCATTCACTAAAATTGTTGTTGCCTCTACTTCTCTTTTTGCAATTTGCGGGAACGATGCAACTGGCTGCACTTTTAACGAAGTTCCCATAACAAGTAATACATCCGTTTCATATAAACGCTGTATTGCATTTTGATATTGTGGTAATGTATCACCATATAAAACGACATCTGGATTTAAAATAAAATTACATGTTTCACATCGTGGTACCTCATGGCCTATCATATATTGCAAATCATATTTCGTTTTGCATTTTGGACAATGAGCCGTTTGGAGTGTACCATGCAAATCTATTACATGCTTACTCCCTCCTAATTGGTGCAGACCATCAATGTTTTGTGTTAACACCACAATATCTTTTCCTTGCTCTTCTATACTTGCTAAAAATTGATGCCCACGGTTTGGTTTGTATTGATGGAAAGTATTAATTTGAAATATTTCTTTGTAATGCTTCCAAAATTCTTTTGGATTACGGTTATAATACCCTCTAGATAAGTACATTTCAACTTTAGCATCTGCATATAAACCATTGGCTGAGCGAAAATCAGGAATGCCACTTTCTGTACTTGCACCAGCACCTGTTAATACCGTAATCTTATTTGCTTTTTCTATAACAGAACGAACTTCTTCATATTGCTGCATTGCTCTCACCTCTATGTATAATCCTTCCTTTATTATAACATTTGTCCATAGCAGGCATTATACTTTTGCTTAGTGTGTGGTCCCGCCACATTCTATAATATCCGTTTCTACCTCTAATGCGACCCGTACCAATAATTCAATTCCAGTTGTAATAGTTGAAAGCGACATACTCGGTTGTCCAGGATGTTTACTTGCTTGCTCTGGCAAAAATGGAATATGTATAAAACCACCACGAACCCCGTTTTCACTTTTTGCTAAAATGTCCATAAGTCCATAAAAGAGATGATTACAAACAAATGTACCTGCAGTTTGAGAAACAGAAGCTGGTATTCCTTCTTCCCGAAGTTTTTTTACAGTAGCTTTTATAGGAAGTGTAGACCAATACGCAACGGGCCCCCCTTCTACAATAGATACATCAACCGGTTGGTTTCCTTCATTGTCAGTGATTCTTGCATCATCTACATTTATTGCAACTCGTTCCACTGTAATATCTGGACGTCCTCCTGCTTGCCCGATACATATAACAAGCTCCGGTTCTATTTCTTCCATATAAGACTTTAACACTTGTAATGATTTATGAAACACAGTTGGAACTTGTTTACTAACAATCTTGTAATCTCCAAAGCTTTGTCCATCAAGCTGCTTTGCAACTTCCCAGGCAGGATTAATCTCCTCTCCACCAAAAGGTTCGAACCCTGTTAACAATACTGTCTTCATCATTCCCACTCCTTACTAAAATCGATATACGAGCCCATACATGATGAACATATTAATAACAAAAATGGTAATAGCAATTGGTGCTTGGGCTTTAATTACCGCATTTTTATCTTTTAATTCTAATAGCATTGCTGGTACAATATTAAAATTTGCAGCCATTGGTGTTATCAATGTACCGCAGTACCCTGCAAACATTCCAAGCGCGGCCATGATCGCTGGATTACCACCATGCATTTGAACGATAAGCGGTAAACCAATTCCTCCTGTAATAACAGCAAATGCGGCAAAGGCATTCCCCATTACAACTGTAAACAACATCATACCTAAACAATATGCCATAACAGCAACGAATGGATACTCTGTCGGCAATACTTGTCCTACTAAATCTGAGACAACTTGACCCACACCAGACTTTGCAAAAATACCGCCAAGCGCAGCTAACATTTGTGGTAAAATAACTGCCCAGCCGACAGCTTGTAATAATCTGCTTCCCTCTTGTACAGGGGCTGTTATTTTTGCTTTTGTGATTCCCATTGCTGCTACAAAAGCAAGCAATGCCCCAAGAGCTAATGCAATTAATGTGACTTTCTCAGGATCAACAAGAAATACATTTCCAAACTTTAGCTTTCCTAAAGTTAAAGTACCAATAATCGTAAAAATAGGAATTAAAATAGCGGGCATAAAAATTTTATTTCTCAGTTTTTCTGCATGTTTCACTCGTTCTTCAGTAGGTGCTTCTTTTTCATCGGACTTCGTTACTTTATTCAATGATGCTAAAATGACCATCGCTAATACAATACAACCGATATAAAATGATGGAATCATATTTCCAAATAAAAATGTAATAGAAAATAATGCCCAAAATAAACTAGAACCAAAGCGATTTGGATGTTGACGATCAAAAGCGACACGAATCGCGACAAAGGCAACAATAATACCTAATAAATAATAGATTGTATCAAGTGTAATAATATTCATCCTATATCGCCTCCTTTTGTTGGCTTTCTTCTTTTTTCATCGTTTTTTCAATATACTTATCGAATTGTTTAAAACGAATCCAACTTACAATAAAAGCTGAGATTGCCGTAGGAATTCCCCAAAGCGCCATATCCCACACACCAACATGCATTCCTACAGAATCAAAGAATCCTTTCATTAATAGAATCGCTCCTGTTGCGATAAAAATATCTTCACCAAAAAACCATGCCGTATTTTCAGCTGCCGCTGCATTCGCTTTAATCTTTTCTTTTAATTTTTCTGGTAGTTTTCCATAACGTCCATGAGCTGCACCTTCTGCCATCGGTGCAACAAGAGGCCTTACTGTTTGAGCATGTCCCCCAATATTTAGTCCTACCGCTGCCGAAGCCTCACGAATTGTAAAATATGACATTAATACTCTACCAGTCGTTGCTCCCTTAGATTTTGATATCAATGCTTCTGCACGTTCCTTCAGCCCATATCGTTCTAAAATTCCAATTACAGGCAAAGTTAATAATATTGGCATAGACATATATCGGTTTTCTATAAAAAACTTTCCAAACATACTTATGACATCATAAAAACTCATCCCCGCAACCATACCAGTAACAATTCCTGCAACCATTACAACCAATAACGTATTAAGGCGAAATAAAAATCCAACAGCTACAAGCAATATTCCAATTAGTTTCAACATCTATGTATCTCCTCCTTATTCTACTTTGGTGCACAAATAGAAACATTATTTAATCTAAATGTTCTGTATATTCTTTCTGCAAATTGAACTGCATGCTCACCATCACCGTGTATGCAAATTGTTTGTGCATCGATATTGATAATCTTTCCACCAACTGCTTTTACATTTCTTTCCTTAACCATCTGCAACACTTGTTCAATTGCTATATCTTCATTTTTTATGAGTGCATTTTCTTCTGTTCGGCTTGTTAATGTTCCATCTAATTGATACGTACGATCGGCAAATGCTTCCTGCACGAGTTTCAGTTCATATTTTTCAGCTGCTTGTATAAATTTACTATTCGCTAATCCATACAGAAATAAATCTGGATTTATATGATAAATTGCTTTTGCAATTGCATCCGCAATCTCTTGATCAGTGGCTGCCATATTATAAAGTGCACCGTGCGGTTTTACATGATGCATCCTTCCTCCTGCCGCTCTTATAAATCCATCTAATGCCCCTATTTGATATAAAACATAATCATAGACCTCTTCTGGCGAAATATACATCATTCTTCTACCAAATCCAATTAAGTCCGGAAACCCTGGATGTGCTCCTATTTCCACATTGTGGTACAATGCTTTTTCAACAGTTTGACGCATGACAGTTGGATCACCAGCATGAAAACCGCATGCAATATTTACTGATGAAACAAACGGAAGAATTTTATCATCGTTTCCTATCTTATATGCACCAAATCCTTCTCCTAAATCACAATTTAAGTCAACGGTAACCATACGCTATCTCTCCTCCTGCTTTACGCTTGTAAAGCGATGAACTTCTTTAATAGATTCATATTTTGTTCTTGCTCGATGTAAAGCTCCGTCGCTTCTGTTATAGAAGTCTTTGCAAACGTGACATAATCACCTGGTTTCAATTGCGCAAGAATAGGTAAATCAACTGATATGACATTACCAATTAGCGGATATCCACCTGTCGTTTGTCTATCTGCCATTAAGATGATTGGATGACCACCAGATGGCACTTGGATTGTTCCAAATGTAACTGCACTTGATAGAATCTCAGATTGTTCTATTCTTTTTAATTTTTCACCTTCAAATCGATAGCCCATACGGTCAGCATAATTGGAAACTTTATATTCCTTTGTAAAAAACGACTCTAAACTCTCGCTCTTAAATTGATCCCATTCAAAACCTGGAATAACACGAATGATTGGGCTGCGACTATATTTGGGTAGAACATGATTACATATACCCCAACATGTTTCTATTCTGCCTTCATCCATCAATTTCTTTATCATACAAGTAGCAAATTTTGATGGTGTACCAATTTGAAAAAGGTCGCCCTTTTTAAGCGCTCGTCCTTCTAGCCCACCTATAGCTGCTTTTACATATGTACTTTTGCTTCCCATACTACTTGCAACATCAATTCCACCTGCAAATGTCACATATGTCCTACACCCAAACTGCGTCTTCCCGAAGCAAAGCATGCTACCTTCTTTCGCTAAAACTGGTCGCCACAATGGAATGGGTTCTCCATTTAACAGAGGCTCCATATTCGCACCACCAATTGCTAGCAATGTCGTTTTCTTTATAAGAAGCTTTGGTCCCATCATTGTAATTTCTAATCCAGCTTCATTCTCTTCATTTCCAACTAACATATTTATCACTCTTAATGCTGCCTGATCCATAGCACCGCCAACAGGCACACCATATTGTTGATAGTGATACCTTCCTAAATCTTGAACAGTTGTAAACATCCCAGCATGTAAAACCTCAACATTCATTTCCTAGCTCCCTCCATAACCAGGTACTCTTCCTCTGTTATTGGGATAAAACGTAAATACATTCCACTCTGCACATATGTAGGCTTTTCTTCATTTGGCTGAAACAACGCAATCGGTGTTCGGCCAATAATATTCCAGCCGCCTGGTGTTTCTAATGGATATATTCCAGTTTGACTTCCACCAATTCCAACTGAACCAGGTGTTATTTGTAAACGTGGTGTTTGCTTTCTAGGTGTTTCTAGCTCTTTGGGCATACCACCCAAATATGGAAAGCCTGGTGTAAATCCTAACATATAAACAAAATAAGTCACTTCACTATGAAGACGAATCACCTCACTTGCACATAACCCATGATACGCCGCAACTTCTTCTAAATCAGGTCCATATTTCCCGCCATAACAAACTGGAATTGAAATACAATCATATTGTTTTTGTGTTTTATTTTGATTATGACTAAACAATCGCTTCATGTATTCACATACAAACTCATACGGTACTACCTTTCTTTCATTTTTCCTCCATAACTTATATACATCATAGTAAACCGTTAAAGAAGTAAAAGAAGGTACACACTCAACCATTCCAAGAAATGGATTCCCCTTTAATAGTCGGTGTAAATTTTGCACTTTTTCATATATATCCAAATCAATTTTTTCTCCAAACGTAACAACAACTGCTTGATCACCTAGTGCTGAAAATTTCATCATATACCTTCCTTTTCACCTATCCAGCCAAGTTCTTTCGAAATTTGATACGCTGTTTCTTTTACTTTTGTAATAAAGTTTGGAATTGTCGATTCATTATACTCTATTTCTAATCCCGAAATACTAATACCAGCTATTACACTACCATCACTTGCAAAAATAGGGGCTGCAATTGCAGCTGTATGATTCTCAAGTTCCGAATAACTTATCGTATATCCTTCTCTTTTAGCCTTACATAATAGGCTTTGCAACTCTTCTTTATCCACTATCGTTCCATCTGCAAATCGTTGTAATTGCACTTTCTCTATATACTGCATTTGATCGTCTTCCGAAAAATACGAAAGTAAAATACGCGGACATGCTCCGGCATATAAAGGAGCTCGCCGTCCTATCTCTGTGTATACTCTTACTGGTTGATCTCCATCCATTTTTTCAATATAAATTGCCTCATTCGCATCTTGAACAATTAAATTGACAGCTTGACCAAGAGAGTCTCTAAGCTTTTTCATATATGGCTTTGCAATATTTCGTACTGACAATCGCTTCGAAACGAGTTGACCGAACCTTAAAAATACTAATCCAAGCCTATATGTTCCCCTTGTTGTCTTTTGTAAAAAGCCCATTTCTTCAAGCGAACCAATTAAACGGTATACAGATGTTTTAGGCATTCCCGTCTGATGAACCATTTCCGTTAACGTTAGCTCTTCATGTCCATAAAATAGTTCTAAAATATCCATCGTCTTTACTGCCGTTTTATTTACACTCATCTTAGCTCCCCTAAGTTCCGTAATTCGGAACAATAATTCCGTTTTTTGAAACAAATATATAATTTAAAATTATAAAATATTCTTACTATTTAAACAATATTTTTCTCAAATAAAAAAGCATTGAAAGTAAAATTCAATGCTTTTTTAACGCGTATACGTAAACTCTCTCTTTAATGCAACGCTCTTACTTGTTGCAGTGGCCAAAATACCGCTTCACCTTTTCCAACAATTTGATCTTCTGAAATAAACCCAAACATGCGACTATCTTTTGAAACTTGACGATTATCTCCTAACACAAACACTTGACCTTCTGGAACTTTTGTTTTCCCAGTTTTTTGTTCTAATGTAAAATCAGGAGTTAATTTCCCTTTCGATACCTCGGCCTTATAATCTGCTAAATATGGTTCATCAACCGCTTTTCCATTCACGTACAATACGTCGTTTTTATATTCAATCGTATCTCCTGGTAAGCCAATTACTCGCTTCACTAAATCATATCCTTCTTTTCCATGAAAAACGATAATATCAAAACGATTTAATCCTTGTACATTAAAACCAATTTTATTTACAAGTACACGCTCGTTATTTTCTAAAGTAGGCATCATAGACTCACCTTGTACGAGTGAAGGAGTAAATAAAATACCACGTACAATTAAAGCGATTCCTAGTGTAATCCCTATTGTTTTAACCCATGAAACGATTTCTTTTTTCTTGCTTTTCTCCATCTTTTTCCCTCTTCTCTAGTATTATAATGATTTTGTTAATACCACTAAATCTTGTACAGATTTTTGATCTACTTCAGCAAAACAAGATTTACCTTCTCGGACTGCAGTACCAACATGTGCTTCTGAAATTCCTGTTTCGTTCAATAGTCGCTTTATATTTTCTTTTGTCACACCACTTCCAACAATGAGCTGAATATCCCCTTTACTTACTCTTTGCATTTCATGAAGCACAGGTATATTTTCTTCTATCGTCCCTTGACCACCAGAAGTTAAAATATGAGTTATCTTTTCAAAATTACGTAATGTTTTAACTGCACCAATAAGATCATCCACTTCATCTATCGCACGATGAAATGTGATGTTAATCCCATCTACAACAGATAATAAATTAGCTAATTTTTTTTCATCAATTTGATTCTGCTCATTTAATACACCTAAAACAACACCTGCTGCACCAAGTTCTTGTGCAATTAAAATATCTTCTTTCATCATTTCGATTTCTTCTGTTGTATATATAAATGACTTAGCATGGGGACGAATCATAACATGGATAGGTATGTTTGCTGCTTTCACCGCTGTTTTTATAAAAGCATAACTTGGCGTTAATCCACCTTCTGTATATGCTGAAATTAGCTCAATTCGATTTCCACCAGCTTTTTCAATTTGCTTCACATCTTCTAAACAAGTTGCAATGACTTCTAGCATGAAACTACCCCTTTTCGTACTTTTTCCACATTATTATACCGCAGCATAAATAAGAAACCTAGGTTTCTCATATAAAACATAAAAAAAGGAATTGAAAAGAAAGATTTCGAAACTCCTTAACAGATTTATTACTTTCTCAAAATTGTTACGTTTATCACATGAAGTCTGCGAATTCTATAAAACAGCTGATCTTCTTAAAAAATATCGGATAACTTTCACGCCTCATTTAAACTATCAACCCTTCCATAGATTTCTCTAAATATTATCGTACGAATAAATCTTATGTTGAGAAAAACAAAAATCTCTTTCATTTATTTCCATAATCTTTATATTTCTGTTATTCTTTTAATACAATTCAAAATTTTACCACAAATTATACAAGGGGGCTCATTATACGATGAATATGAAAGTTACAACATTGACAGCAGCAACTGTCGCAATCACTTCTCTTCTCCCATCAATTACTGAAGCGGATATGAAAACAGCTGCTGTACAACCAAAAAACAATGTAAAAATCGGATATGTAAAACTTGATAAAGTCCAACTATATCAAGAAAATACAACAAATGGTGATTCCCTTGGCAGTATTTCATACAATACACCTGTTACCATTCTCGAAACTACACGTGACTGGTATAAAGTAAACGCTCAAAACAAAATTGGTTACATACAAAAATCTAATTTATCTTTGGCGAAATTAAATCAACAGCGTAACCAACATATCGTAAATGCAAGCGCCTTAAACCTTCGTTCAGAACCAAGTATACAATCATCAATCCTTGACGTATTACCAAATGGGACATTTATCTCCGTTCAAGAAACACTTAATGACTGGTATCTCATCTCTTACAACGGAAAAATAGGATATGTAAAAAAAGAATTTATATCACATAACTCACAACCATTCGTTAAAGGAATCACTATACAAAATAATTCTTATTATGTTGCAATCCCTAAACTAAGGGTAAGAAATGGTGCAGGAACAAATACTGCTGTTATTGGTTCCTTGCAAAATGGGACACAAATACAAGTAGTAGGCACAGTAGGTACATGGTATAAAATTCATTTTGGCTCTGGATATGGATATGTTGCAAAGCAATATGTATTACAAAATAAGCAGCAAGAAAAGTCTACATCCCCTTCTATACCTGCTGTTTTTAAATTTCCAACACAAGGACAAGTTAGCTCAAACTTCGAAGTCAGATGGGGGCAAATGCATTATGGTGTCGATTTTACGTCAACTGGAGATAAGCCTATTCGTGCTGCAGCTGCTGGAAAAGTTATCAAATCCTACTATTCTAGTAGCTACGGAAACGTCGTATTCGTCACTCATTACATAAAAGGAAAATTATATACAACTGTTTATGCACATATGAAAAACCGATCTGTACAAGCTGGAGATCGTGTTCAAACTGGACAGGTGTTGGGGCAGATGGGGAATACTGGACATTCAACTGGGCAACATCTTCATTTCGAATTACATAATGGGGAATGGAATTTCGAAAAAACAAATGCCGTTGATCCACTTCCTTACTTAGTACGGTAACATCTTATGCTACGTAATATTCCATTACTCATTGAATACCTAGCTTTTTTCGGCCTAATCTGTTGTTTTATTATTTATGATACAAATATAATTTTTTTAAGTATGCTCATCCTATTTGTATGCTGTGAAATATTGCGAGATATATATAAAATACGATTAAGAAAACACATTTCTCATCTATTTACATCACTCATTATTATCATTTGTCTAATCACTAATTTAAAGGTTGATGGTCTATTTATATCGAGTATGTTCCCTATATTTTTTATAAGCGTTCTCCTTATCGTATCCCAATATATCTATGTACCTGAACATCACAAAAAAGAAGATAAAGAGGAAAAGATTATATAGTCTTTTCTGACATATACGTCCATACAAAAATAATTCTAAAATGAAATGCTATATATACAAAAAGCCACTTTTGAAATAATGATTCAAAAGTGGTTTTCTCTGCACAAACCATTTCGTTTTTATCCCGCATTAACGGATAGTAACACTCCCGCCTCAAAATTCAGTGAAAGCAAAGAAGTTAGGTGGGAGATGAATTGTCCGTAAAAGCCCGATTGGTGAGAGCTAATAATCAGTGGGGATAGCCCCCCACTGATTAAAGTTTTACTTTATAACTCCATACGGTTTAAGATATCTTTTAATGCTTTTAAGTCTTCAATCGTCAATGTGACACCTTTTCCCATTTTGTCATGCTCTGGTGCCCAATCACGCAGATCATATTTTGGCTCTTTTCCGTTCCAACTGATTAAATTAAGCTCTTTATTCCAACCTTTAGGTGACTGCGATAAAGTTCCAAAAGTTTCCTTAATATCAAATTTAATTTCCGCCACTGTTATTCCCCCTTTAAAATATATATTCCCTATCTAGATCTCCTACATTCTCTCATATCTATATCGATAGGGCTAATTTTCCACACATCTACCTCTGATTCATTATGAACTACACTGATTGTTTGAACTTAGCAGAACACCCTCAGCAATTCATCTTTCACTATAAAAAAGCTCCGGTGTATACCGAAGCCTTTTTTCATACTTACCGTTTATCAATTTTTGCAGCAATCCTATTCCCAATGAATTGAACAGATTGAACGAGGATAACAAGCATAAGTACCGTAACAATCATAACGTCTGTTTGGAAACGATAATATCCAAAACGAATTGCTAAATCGCCGACACCGCCTCCTCCAACAACACCTGCCATGGCTGAGTAGGAAATAAAACTTACTGTTAAAACTGTTAAGCTTAATACAAGGCCTGAACGTGCTTCAGCGAGCAATACTTTCCACACAATTTGCAGTGGCGTCGCTCCCATTGCCTCAGCAGCTTCAATTACACCTTTTGGAACCTCACGTAATGCTTGCTCTACGAGTCTCGCAAAATAGGGAATGGCTGCTACTGATAAAGGAATCGTTGCAGCGATTGGACCAATTGTAGTTCCTAATAAGGTTCTTGTAAGTGGTACAAGAGCCACTAGTAAAATGATAAATGGAAATGAGCGAATAATATTTACAATGCCGTTTAAAATACGATGGACAATATTTTGTTCCAAAATTTGTCCTTTACTTGTAAAATATAAAATTACACCTAAAGGAACACCTAAAATAATTGCTGCTCCAACTGAAAGTCCAACCATTAATAATGTTTGTAAAAGTGATGTCCAAATCTCTGGAAGCAGTGGGATAACATTATTGAACATGTGCAATGCCCCTCTCTTGTTCTATACCTAATAGAAGTTTTGCAATTTCTGTTGTTGGTTTTAGATGTTGGTCACGTAAGTGGAAGGATTCAATAACTTCTCCTTCTTCCATCACCGCTACTTTATTACAAATTTGTTTAATTACATTCATTTCATGCGTTACAATTACGATTGTAACTCCTAACTCTTTATTTATCTTTTGTAAAAATTGCAAAATAGATCGTGTCGTTTTCGGATCGAGTGCCGATGTCGGTTCATCACAAAGCAATACCTTGGGATCATTTGCTAATGCACGAGCAATCGCAACACGCTGTTTTTGTCCACCACTTAGTTGAGAAGGAAAATGATGCGCTTTATCACTTAAGCCAACAATCTCCAAGCACTCTCTTACACGTTTTTCTCTCTCTTCTTTTGAAACTGATTTCAATTCTAATGGTAAAGCAATATTATCCGATACGTTTTTATTATGAAGAAGATGAAAATGCTGAAAAATCATACCAATTGATTGTCTTGCTGTTCGTAAATCTTTCTTGGATAACTTTGTTAAATCTTTTCCATTTACAATAACTGCACCTGAATCTGGTTTTTCCAATAAATTCATTGTACGTAATAATGTAGACTTTCCAGCACCACTTAATCCAGCAATTCCATATATATCATGTTCCTCAATTTGCAGAGAGACTGATTTTACACCGTGAAATAAACCTTCTTTCGTCTGAAACGTTTTATTGATATCGCGTAGCGTTATCATTTTCACTCACTCCTTTTCAATTGATTTAAAAGCATCATCTGCTAGTAATGAGAGTGTTACATCATCCATCGGTGGATTGTGTAAACCAGCGCGAACATTTACATAATAGCGGTGCAGTGGATTCTTTTCAGATAAGCTTTTTGCCCCTACAATTCTCATTGTCTTATCAACAATTGATATCGCCGCATTCGTCGCAATATATTTCGCTGCTGCTAATTCCGCTTGTAAAGATTGTTTATTTTCCACCTCATCATATTTTTTCGCAACTTGGTATAAAAAAGTACGAGCTTGCAAGAGTTCCAGCTCTAATTCGCCTACTAATCTTCTAACGTTTGGAAGCAAACTAATTGGGTGATTTAAACTATTCGGTTGATATGCTTTCGCAAAATCAATCGCATAATTTCTTGCAGCCTGCGCAATCCCTAAATAACATGCTGGTATATGAAGTAACCATCCAATTCCTTTCGGTTTCGCCTGTGAACCTTTTACATCTGTAAAAAATTTATGTGGGATTTCAACATTCTGTAATACAAGATCATGGCTAGCCGTTCCACGCATCGCAACACTATCCCATGTCTCTTCAATCAACACACCCTTTTCATGTCTTGGGATCACAAATTCTCCTATCTCATCTCGCCCTTCAATGCTTGCAGATATGATGAAATAATCAAGTACGGGCGCCATCGTTGTGAACGTTTTTCTTCCGTTTATAATCCACTTGTCGCCTTTTTGTACAGCTAATGTTTCTGGTTTCCCTCCCCGAGTAGGACTCCCTGTCTTCGGTTCAGTTGCCGCCCTGTTAAAAAGGGCGCCTTTTTTTACTTCTTCACAAAACCAAGAAAACATCTCAGGTTTCCACGAGCGATTTTCCGCAAGTTCCTTCACAATTCCAAGATGCCATCCAATAGACAAAGCTGTTGCTCCATCTCCCTCTGCAATCTTCTCTTGAAATAAAACAAAATCATATAATGAAATCGCCTTCCCACCAAAATCCTTCGGAAGAGTTAATTTTGTATAACCAATACTTTGTAAGTCTTTAATATTTTCAAAAGGAAAAGAGCCTAGTTCACTCAGTTGATGTTCCCTTCCTGCAAATTGCGGAATGAATTCTGTTATCTTCTCCAATACGAGAACTTGTTCTTCTGTTTCTATAAATGATAATGTCATGTCAAGATCTCCTTTACTTTAAGTAGTCAGGAAGCACAAACCCTTCAAATTGTTCTTCAGACTGAATCATCTTTTTGAACTCTGGTGAATGGTACGCTTCAATTAAATCTTTCGCAAATTGTTTTTCTTTATCTTCATCACGAACCGTAACAATAATTCTATGTTGTGATGGTGTTTTTTCTAATTCCAGTGCCTCTTTTAACTTATGTCCAGATGAAATGACAAGGTTTCCGTTAATAATGCCGTAATCTAAATCTTTCATTGCCCTTGGGATTTGTGGTGATTCAAGTGGTACTAATTTGAAATCTTTCTTTTTAAACGTTATATCTTTTTCAGAGATTGTTAAAATATTTACATTTTCTTTTAATTTCACCCAGCCAATCCCTTCTAAAATACGTAATGCCCGTTCTAAATTAACTGGATCATTTGGTACCCCAATCTTCATTCCATCTTTCAAATCATCTAATGATTTATGTTTTTCAGAGTATACACCTTGAGGTGCTGATGGAACTTGAATAATACTTGAAATTTTCGCATTATTTTCTTTTGCGTAAGATTTCATAAAAGCAGTACTTTGAAATATATTTGCATCAATATCCTTATTCGTTAATGCTGGATTTGTTTCGTTTGGTGAATTAAACTCAACAATTTTAATTTTGTACCCTTTTTTCTCTAAGTACGGTTGTACCCCTTTTTTCACTTGATCACTGTACGGACCAGGTGTAAAACCTAAACGAATTTCTTTTTGATCGCCCCCTGATGTCTGCGTGCAACCCGTAATGATAAATAAACTACATACAATACTTACAAGTGTAAAAAATAAACGTTTCATCCCTTCTCCTCCTACTAAAAAACAACCTTACATATTAAGAAGGTTGTCATCTTTTTTCCTTCTTATCTACTCGGAATTAGCACCTTTTTTATTACAGATAGGTTGCTGAAGCTTCATTGGGCCGTTCCCTCCACTTCTCTCGATAAGATTATATTTGATTATGCACTCTATTGTTTCACTATTCCGATGAAAATACAAGGTTTTTATTGAAAGTTTTTTCTATAATTTGTAAATTTATAGAAAATCCAAAGCATATTTGCATAAAGAAAAGGATAGACTCGTAGAACTACTCTACCTTTGTCTATCCTTTTCTTTATTTTTTAATCGCCTTTCAACATACGCAAAGGTAACGATGCAACATATCCAATATAAGAACATAATTCTTTAAAGAAAAATGGAATTTCCGTATCTAATGTTTTATATGCTGATGTTGGCGTTGGTGATGCATATGCATCTATCCCAATATGTTTCGCTATTCTCATCGCTCGCTTCATATGAAGAGGATCACTTACAATCGTATACGTATGTAAGCCATTATCAATTCCAACCTGTTTCGCATTCTTTAAATTATCTTCTGTAAAACGCGACTGTGTTTCAATTAATATATCTTCATCCTTTACGTTATGCTTTAATGCATACGCTTTCGCAGTACGTGCTTCTTCCTGCTCTGCTTCAAATTTAGTACCACCTGTAAAAATAATTTTTTTAATACTTCCATTCTTATACAAAGAAATCGCATGATTGATTCTTTCACGAAATACAGGAGATGGTTTTCCGTTCCAAGAAGCTGCTCCTAGTACAATAGCAGCATCTGTATCCACCTCATCCGTTTTAAAGCGATAACTCCAAATATCGTAAGCTGCATAACTTACAAATAGAATGATAGAACTAACCATAAGCAAGAACACTTGCAAGACTCTTCTTTTTTTACTTTTCTTATTTTGTTTCATTTGTACTGGCCTCCGTGCATTATCCATACTTCTAAAAAATAATCTATTTTAAATCATTATATTTGAGTTCATTTGAAAGAAGGCACTTTTCTCAACAATTGATTCGTGCTATAAAGGGTTTTCATTCAAATAGAGGATTTTTAATTTACTATTTTTTGTGGTTCATATTTTATGAATTTAATTTATGTACAAAATTTCTCATACAACTCCATTGTAACGAATTTTTTCACAGAAGGGAATGATGAAACAAAAGTATATAAAAGAAGTAATCATTTTGTAAGAAAAAGAGGTATATTTTTCCCTCTTAGGGACGTATACCTCTTCCACTTCACTTTACAATCCAATATTTCATATGTTGTTCTTCAAGCACACATGTAAAACCGGCTTTTTCTAACACTCTACTTGAAGCGGCATTACTCGTTAAACAATCCGCTTGAATTGTTTGTACTTCTTCAGTCTGCTGCAACCATTTTACAAACGCACGCGCCATTTCAGTCGCATAACCATTTCCTTGATAATTTGATACGATACTATATCCAATCTCCACTGTACCAGTTGAATCCGGTGCACCTTTACAGCCCATTTCACCAATAATGATATTGTCTTCCTTATGAATAATGAGTCCACTCCACTTACTTTGCTTTGGATTTTTCCGTAAACCTTCCGCAACCCATGGTAAAATATCTTTATAATCAGGCATTGGCCATTCTAAAGATATTTTATATGGTATGATTTCTTGCAGCTCTTCTCTGCCTTTTATCGTTGCCTCAACAAGTTCTAATGTAAAAGGAATCATCTTTAGTCTTTTTGTTTCAATATTTGTCATGTTTGCCTCCTATTTATACAGGTCCATTTTGTACAGTAATCGATCTTTCACGATTGGCCACTCGCTTGCAATGATGCTATATACTACCGCATCCCTTATATAACCGCTTGGTAACCTTCTCTCATTTCGTAATATCCCTTCTTTTACTGCGCCTAGCCGTTCAATTGCTCGTTGTGCTTTTTCATTTCGCAAGTCTGTTTTTATTTGCACGCGCAGCATTTGTAATTCTTCAAACGCATATTGCAATAACATGTACTTACATTCCGTATTCATACTTGTTCGTTGTACACTCGGATGATACCAAGTTTGGCCGAGTTCAACCGTTTTGTTATTATTTGAAATACTGTACAAACGTGTACTGCCTACAACTTCATTCGTTTTTTGATCTATAACAACAAATGGTAAATCCGTTCCCTTTTCATATCGTTTTACTGCCGTTTCAACATATCGCTCCATATCTTGATAGCTATCCATTTTAGCTATTAAATACGTCCATATTTCTTTATTCCCTTCCACAATTGAAAATAATTTTTCGGCATCATTTGTATCTATTAATCGTAACATTGCTCGTTCATTTGTTATTTGCATGAACAATTCCCCTTTTCTATGTATCTAGCTGTATTATAAATAAAATTTCAAACGAACACCTCCACAATATGAATCACATTATTGATTTCTCTGTGCTTCTTTAAACTCTTCCTTAATTTGATCAAGCGTTCCTTCTTCTGTAATTAATCGATATGCTGCATACGCTAATGCTTTTGCGGATGTAACTAATGCTTTATCGCCAAGTTCCGAACGAGCTGCTTCTCTAAATTCATTCGTATGTGCAACTAAATTATCCGGCCCAATTTTAATATAAGGATGAACCGTTGGTACGACTTGACTCACATTTCCTGCATCTGTTGAACCGATTCCAAGTCTCTCTTTACGATTTACATTTTCACCAAGGTTTTCTAATTCCTCCGCAACCACTTCATTAAATGTTTTTGTCACTAATAGTTCATCGATTTCATTTTGAAACTGATTAATTTTTACTGTTGTTCCTGTTGCTAGCGCTGCACCTTGCGCAATATTTCGTACTTTTTCAGTTACTTCAGCACATCTTTTACGTGTTGCTGCGCGAATAAAGAAACGTGCCGATGCGTAATCTGGAATAATATTTGGTGCCTTCCCTCCTTCTGTAATGACACCATGAATTTTCACATCTGATGGAAGTTGTTGGCGAAGTGCATTAATGCCATTATAAAGCTGAATAATTGCATCTAACGCATTAATTCCTTCTTCTGGGGAAGCAGCCGCATGTGCAGACTTTCCATAAAAATGAAAATCAAGTGGATCAACTGCTAGTGAAGGACTTGTCGTTGCTGTTTTTCCGCTAGGGTGAATCATAAGTGCTGCATCAATATTGTTAAACAAACCTGCTTTCACATAACTTGCTTTTGCGCTTCCATTCGGCCCACCTTCTTCTGCTGGTGTCCCAAATACAACGATTTCACCACCAATTTCTTCAATTGTTTCCGATAATGCAATCGCTGCCGCAACGCTTATTGTGCCAATTAAATTATGACCACACGCATGGCCTAATCCAGGCAAAGCATCATACTCCGCTAAAAAGGCAATTATGGGTCCTTGTTTCCCTGAACTTTTCCGTGCGATAAATCCTGTTTCATGCCCTGCTATATTGTGCTGAAGCTGAAATCCTGCACTCCCTAAAAGTAAACTTAATGTTCTAGATGCAAAGAATTCTTGATTTCCAATTTCAGGATTCGCATGTATATCATGACTTGTTTGTAAGTATTTTTCTTTATTTCTTTCTATACTTTCAGTAATGCTATTTCGGTGTGACGTTACTTGTGTTGTTCCCATTTCCCTATTCCTCCTTTAAATTTGCACATAAAAAAGCCTCTTTCCAAAAGATAGAAAGAGGCTTAAAAAATACAGATTCAAAAATGGCCTTCTTTCTTATCTTTCAAGTCTTTCACTTGCTGGAATTGGCACAGTATTCATATCGAATCCGCTGCCGAGGTTTCATAGGGCCAGTCCCTCCACCTCTCGTGATAAGAAAATCATTTTTATTTTCATAAAATTGCATTAAATTATTTTCATTCTAGTTTTATTCCGACTAAATGTCAAGGAATTACGATCCGATTTTAACGAATATCTAAAAAACCTTTTAAAACGCCAATCGTTTCAGGTGCATGCATTCTCGCACTTATAAAAGGGAATTCCGGACTTCCTTCAAACATCATTTGCGATGTTAACGGAGCACCTACCCAAAAGATTTCATCATCAATACATACAAATGGGAGTGATTTATTTTGCCTTTGTACTCTCACATTTTTTAATGGAATTGGTCCATCGCTATAGATTGTTACTTGCGCTGTTGTACGCATTAACGCCTGCCATACCCTTTTATCTACTTGTCTTGTACTTGGAAGCGAAATAATAATTTTTTGTTTTGCTGACAGAATGTCTTTTAATAATGCTTTCGTCTCTTCCAAATTCATTTGCATAAACCATCTCAAGCGTTTTGTAATTTTTCGTTCTAACAATGGACGCGATGTTGTACGATCATATACATTTCCGTGTCTTTCTATGTGAGCAGTTAAGTGAGATAGCGCTTGTTTTCTAGAAAGGTTTTTCCGCATATACTGACAATCCGATAACTGGATGAACTTCCCTCTTGCCCTTGATACTGCAACGTTTACAAGACGATGATTCTTATGATCAAAGAATAACACGCCAGGGCGCTCTTGCGGATAACTATCTACCGTATCAAATATCATCATGTCTCGTTCAGATCCTTGAAATTTATGAACTGTCGCTGCTAGAACAGGTGTATTTCGATACTTTGTTTTTTGCAATACTTCTCTTATAAATGTTGATAAGAACCGAGACTGTGCCCGATATGGCGTTACAACTCCAATCGATTGCACCCCATCTAATAATCCAATTAAGATCATTTGCATTGCAACTAAACCGGACATAATATTAAAACGAGAACCAGAAGCGGCATCTTTTAAAGAATAAGCTCCCATTAAACTTGTATCAAACAGAGCTGTCGCTTCATTTGCAAACGGCTGTAATTTCGCTAATTCTTGCCTTGCCGAAACAGAAGGATGGTCGAACACTCTATTCTTATAAATAAATGAGTTTGTAAATTTAGATATATCTGCATGCATACGTCTTTGTTCTTGCAACATAAATAAATTCGGATGCTTTTCATAACTATTTACCGATTGCACAATCCCCGCATGATAAAACATATCTTCCCCGAGCCACTTTCTAACAAGCTCATGATTTGCCATCGTAATTGGAGGTAACTGTAAAAAATCACCACAAACGACAATTCGCTTACCAAGAGAAGCAGCTAATGCGATTTGTGGCACATATGCCATACTCACTTCATCTACAACAACTAAGTCAAATGTTCGTTCATAAACAAGAGAATCAATTGCGCATTTAGATAGCGTTGCACCAATTACCTGTGCATTTTCAATATATTCTCTTTCTACCTCTTTAATTTTCGCTCTTTGCTTTCTGAGATCGCCTTCAATTTCTTGTATACGTTTCTTATCAGAAGCAGTCGCCTTATAAGATAAGATTTTTTGACGTAAATCTTGGCGCATTTCCTCTAAATAGAGCTTTTCTTCTCCCCATGACCCATTCGTTGTTTCCACTAATCTAGAAGCAAGCAACGTTTCATGGTTACGTATATGTTCATGTTGACTAAATCCATACCGGACGATTTCTCCTGGTGTCCATTTTTCTTTCTTTTCGATTTGCTTTGTTACTTCACTCATTAATACATCAACTGCCGCATTACTGTGAGCAAGTACAAGTACTGATTTTCCTTTTTGATAATGAGCCGAGATAATGCGTGATAAGTTATAAGATTTCCCTGTTCCAGGCGGTCCCCAAACATATGTTGTCGGATTATAAAAAGAACGATATGCAAGTTCATTCTTCGGATTTTTCATCTTTTCAATATGCTTTGGCGCACTCTTTCCATCCAAAAGACGTTTTACACGCTGACGCTTTTGCTTATCTTTTCGAACTTCTTTCAACCGCTCTTGTAATTGCTCTAATAACTGCCATGGTTCACTATATAAAATCGCTTCTCTTATTTCGCCTTGTATATAATCATTTAATTTCAGTTCGATTTCTAATCCATGTACAGATAGCACTTCTCCTGTTGCTTCCTCACCATCAAATTCAATTCGGATTGGTGTACCATCAGGTAAGCTTACTTCCGAAATAAGCTGAAATACATACACTGTACTCTCATAATCTGTATATAAAAAACGGCCATTTATAATAGATAGCTTACTACCGCCTATCGTTTTCCAATGTTTAATCTCATATGCTAACGCCTGATGCCACTCTTTCATCGTTTCCGTTAATGAAGGAGTTTGCGAAGTTGTATTCATATAATAATTTCCTTCCTTCTCTCCAAACATACTTTCTCACTATATCATAGAACGTCATAAAATTTGCAAGGTTTTTATCTTGCTTATTTTCTTAATTTTCAATATTATGATACATATGAAATTTATGGAAATAAGAAATCAATATGCCAGTAAGAAGAATAGAACACGTTGGAATCATGGTTTCCAACTTAGAAACATCTATTTCATTTTATGAAGAAGTAGTTAGACTAAAACTTATCAAACGTATGGGACATCCAAATCCAAACTTACAACTTGCTTTTTTAGGTGTAGAAGAATCACAAGAAACAATTTTTGAATTAATTGAAGGCTATAACCCTTCTCTTCCAACAGGAGGAAAAGTACACCATATTTGCTTCAAAGTAGATTCATTGGAAGAGGCAATTGAAACATCGCCTGATGGAACACGTTACATTTTCTTCTCTGGTCCTGGTGGGGAATGGATTGAGTTTTTTGAGACGGGGAGGTAATTATACTTCTTTTCATTCATAGCCAATAAAAAATCAGCACCACATATTTCGGTGCTGATTTTTTATTTTAGGAAAATAGCGATGTATTCGCATATAAAGCAGGTGAACCACCTGAATGTACAAATAAAACATTATCTTCCTTCTTAAATGTACCTTTTCGGATTAAGTCTATCAGTCCAGCTCCTGCTTTCCCTGTATATACTGGATCCAGTAAAATTCCTTCTGTTTTTGCTAAAAGCTGAACAGCTTCTACCATTTCAGGTGTTGGTAAAGCGTATCCTGGCCCAACGTATTCATCAAAACATGTCACGGCCTCACGCGGAATACTGTTTAGAATATCAACATGCGCTGAAGTTTCTTGCACAAGCTTACATACCTTTTCTTCTTGTTCAGCTTTTCCGCGGCTCACATTCATTCCAATTACCGGGATCCCTGTTTGTCTTCCATAAAATCCAGTAATCAAACCAGCATGCATGCCACCGCTACCACTTACACAAACAACCGCATTGAAATCTATCCCTTGCTCAAACGATTGAGCCATAATTTCCTCTGCACATGCAATATATCCCATTGCACCGGTAGGATTGGATCCTCCAACTGGAATGACGTATGGTGTATGCCCTTTTTCAGTTACTTCTTTGGCCACTTTTTGCATCTCATCCATAAGGTCAGTTCCGTTTGGCACAACGATTACATTTTCAGCACCTAATAAATGATATAAGAAGTAATTCCCATTAAAGTCTGGTTTTTCTTCTGGTTCAAGTCCTTCTTCTAATACAAGAATGCATTTCATTTTCTCTTTTACCGCAGCCGCTAATGTTAATCGGCAATGATTGGACTGAATACCGCCAGCAGTAATTAACGTATCTGCACCTTTCGCCTGTGCATCCGCCACAAGGAATTCTAATTTTCTTGTTTTATTTCCACCAGCTGTTAAACCAAGTAAATCATCTCGTTTAAAGTAAATAGAAGGTCCTCCTAGGACTTCAGAAAAGTGATTTAATTTTTCGATTGGCGTATATGATTCTGTGTATTTCTTTCTAGGAAACTTCGCTAAATTCATACTAACTCTCCTTATTTACTCTTTATCTAAAATTAAAATGGTAATTCAAATATCCATCAAGCATTATCTGTTCACTAATCATAACTCTTACACTTTTATTAGAAAAGTCTTCAGTAACCAAACAACCCTAATGGATTTTTAGCCTGAATTATTTTCAGGAAACATTTCTCAGTATACTTGATTCATCGTAGTAAAGCGACTCTAATGATTTAAAAAACATGATTCCCCCTAACATTTCACTCACTTTTTTATAAACGCACAAAAAAGAGCTTTATCATAACATAAAAGCCCTTTTTATATAGAAGATATACATTATTACTTTCATACTACTTTTCTAAACTATTTATTAGCTGAAAAATGAACAATCTGTGTTAAACCTGGATGTAAATTCATTTCTCCTTTATGGCGCACATATACCGTTTGATCCCTTTCAAATTTTGGAGGATTCCCCGCATTATATGTATGCCCTTCGTTTGTTCCTTCTATAGAATATTCCATGTACTCTGTTGCACCGACAAGAATATTCTTTTTATCATCAGCTATTACATCGAGTTCCATTTGCGTCATTTCCCCATCATGAATAAATCGCTTTATCACGCTTCAGACAGCGTTCGCAAAATAAAACTGTACCCAGAGAGCCGCATTTAAAATCCACGATATAACATGTCGGTAAGTTATATCCCTTAATAGGGGACGTAAGGTTTGATGAGGGGAAACTCGAAATAGGTTTCCTTGCTTTATCTTTGTTAACCTGTTAATAAGGTACTTTTTCTTTTTATCACTAATTTATACACTATAAAGACGCAAATTCCAAAGATAAGAGTTGAACAGGCTGGTAAAATCTTATCATTTGGCACGTATACGCTCCAAAAGGAATTCATAAGTGCATGGAAAACTAGACACATAAAAATACTTTTAGTTGCATTGTAAATTGTAGTATATATGAAGGATACGGCAATTATCGTGATTATAAAGTATATAAAGTTTATTTGAGTCTGGTTAGTGCCTGGAATGAACCATAACGGCAGGTGCCAAACAGCCCATATTATGCTCACAATCATGGTGCTTAAAAATGAAGAAAACCTTTTTTGAAGTGCAGGTTGCAAGAATCCCCTCCATCCGATTTCCTCAACTCCACCACCAATAATCATTATTGGAAAATTAAGTAATGCAACGTATAATGGCTTTTGCATCGTTGCCCCACCAAATAGCGTTGGCAGATAACAGCTAATAAAAGCTAGAACAATGATCAGAATATACCATGCAAAATGATGTTTAGCGTTAACAATGTTTTTGATAAAAACTCTAAACTCCTCTTTTGATCCATATTTTTTCTTTAAACTAATTGCACTAATTGCTGGCATGATACCTCCGAAAACAAACAATATCATTGCTAATGGAGTACCGAATGTGGTAATGTCCCATTTTATCAAGCTAATTAATAGTCCCCAGAGTATCCATGTAAATATGAACGTGCATATTAAATATCGTTTCATATCATTATTCATATACCTATCCCTCTTTGTCGTGATTAGATTTTAAAATGAATATAGCTTGGTACATAAAAAGATTTATATGTATTGTAAACGTTTATTCCTACTGTATCTTATAACTTTTGAATATGCGTATCTTTAAAATCCGTTTGATATTTAAGACCATATCCGAACAGACGATCCATTCCAATATGAGCTGTCCAAATTAAGCCAATCAAAATCAGTAATATTGATACTATGTAAGTATGAAACAGGTTATAAATCTGCGCACCAATACGATTATTAATAAGATATGCTAGCATTGAAACATCAGGTACTAAAAGCAACAAGAAGAATATGAACCAGCTAAATTCATTTAATGCATATATATAAATGGTCGCTATTAAGACAATAAGCCCTTCCATATGTATGATTTTTTTCTCCATATTTTATCCTCCTCCTCTATAAAAAAACGGAATAATAAGACTATTATAACATTTAATTCCAAAACCAGTCTAAACGAATTATCATGTACAAAAAAGCACAGGAATCCACCCTGTGCTTTTTCTTATAATACCTATACTAACTTTCCGTCACGTAATGTTAAAATACGATCACATACATCCAGCATTCTTTCATCATGCGTAATCATAATTGCTGCTTTTTGACTTTCTTTCACTTCTCGTTTCATCATTTCGACAACTTCGCGTCCGCGTTTTGAATCAAGGCTTGCTGTTGGTTCATCCGCTAATATTAAATCCGGATTATTCATGAAAGCACGAGCAATTGCAACCCTTTGTTTTTCTCCGCCAGATAATTGATTTGGATAATGATTTTTTCTCTGAGATAGTCCAAATGCAGCTAACAAATGATCGACACGCTTTTCAGATTCTTTTCGGTCTTCTTTCTTTAATTTTGCAATGTAGAGTAATTGTTCTTTTACATTTAAATAGGGAACAAGATTTGCAAACTGAAAAATGAACCCGATTTTTCTTAAACGAATATCTGTCATTTCCTTTTCTGATAAACGCGTAATATTTTGTTCACGAATGTAAATATTTCCTTTTGATGGTGATAATAAAGCACCAGCAATTGATAACAAAGTACTTTTCCCTGATCCAGAAGGGCCAACAATACCGATAAACTCTCCCGCCTTCACATTAAGTGAAATTGGATGTAGAGCAGTTACCTCTGTATCCCCTTCTCCGTACACTTTACTAACTTCCTCTAATTTTAATAGCGATGTCATTACATGCCACCTCCAATTGCTTCTAGTGCATCAACTTTTAATACCTGATATAAGGAAATAAGTGTTCCAAGAATACTAATTACAATAAAGATTCCTGCATATTGACCAATCATTGTCGTTGTTAATAAAAACGGCATGCTTTCTGGCAATATTCTTTGCAAACCTTCTACGAGTACAATACTTATCGCCATTGCGACAACAGATAGGAATAATGCTTGCACAACTAAACTATTTGCTAAATACGAATTTTTTGTTCCAATCGCTTTTAGTACACCTAATTGTTGTGTTTTTTGTAGTGTAATGACATAGAAGAACACACCGATTAATAAAGCAGCAATCACAAGCAAGAACGCAATAATCATTGTTAATGTTCCTTGTTCTTCTTTATACCCTGGGATACTTTGAAGAACTTCTTTTTTCTCAATCACATGTGCATTTTTCACTTCTTTATCCGTACGAAGTGCAATTGCACTATAGTCCTTTTGATTTGGCTGCGCAATTTGTCCCCATACATCTTGATTCACATAAACAACAGGTGTGTGACTAAACATTTGATCTTTCGTAAAGCCAACGATTTTGAATTCTTTTTTAGAAACAGGATCGATAATTGTATCTCCAATATCTATGCCTTTTTCTTTAATCGATTCGTCAGCAACCATTTCATCTTGTGCTGTTCCTAATGCGTTCCCTTGTACAATCTTTGGTTCCAAGAACGTGTCACGTTCGCTTGCAAAAATCGCAATATCAACCTTTTTTGAACTATCCTTCTTTTCATACGTAGAAACTTTCACATGAAATGGCACAGCATCGTTTGCATCTACTTGCCCTACTACATCATCCACATCTTCTTTCTTTATTTGTGAACGGAGTAATTTATTTTCCGCATCATCTGCTAATACAAATTTTGTTGCATCCATATTTTGAATGGAAGAGGCATTATCATACGATAAACCATTTGCTAACCCAGAAATTACAAGGACTAAAAATGATAATAAAACCATAATAAGCCCGATTAATCCATATCTTAATTTTGATTGTTTTAATTCACGTAGAGCTAAAAACATTTCGCTCGCTCCTTCCTCTTTCTTTCTTTCTATGTACTCATCTTAAAAAAGAAATATGAACGGAATATGAACAAAAGATTACAGAAAAAATGGACATATTAAAAAACCGAAATTTTTTACTGCTATTTTTAGGAAGAATTTTCACAAACATCGGGGATAGCTTGTATTACGTAGCAGCGATGTGGCTCGTATATAAACTTGGTGGCAATGCCTTTCACACGGGTTTAGCAGGTTTTGTTACACTATTACCTTCTGCGTTTCAATTTCTTACTGGCCCATTCGTTGATAGATGGTCAATAAAAAACACTCTCATCATTACACAAATTTCACAATGTATTCTAATTCTAATCACCCCTATTACATACTACTTCGACATGTTATCAATCCAACTTGTACTCATCATTATGCCAATCGTAGCTTTTATTGAACAATTCACATATCCCGTACAAACAAAGACTTTACCTCTTCTATTGAATAAAACACAATTATTAAAAGGAAATTCCCTCTTCTCATTTTCCTATCAAGGGATCGATTTAATTTGTACTGCTGTTTCAGGCATCCTAGTAGCAAGTTTAGGGGCTATTGTTCTATACCTCGTAGACTCCTTCACATTTGCCATTACTGCACTGTTATTTAGTTTATTAAATATACCAGCTCATAAAGAAGATGCATCTTCTTTTGACAAAAGCTAAATCTGCCATTATCATCAAT